>NZ_JBSFYW010000003.1:0-295395 GCF_053599975.1 Streptomyces sp. NPDC005141
TCCAACTACTGGCTCAAACGGGCCGAGCATCACACCTGGCCCCAACCCACCCACGCCGGCACCCAAGCCATCCACATCAAACGACCCCAACCACCCGCCCCAGACCCGTAAAGCAACGGCATTGCCGCTAGGGCGCGTATCGAGTCGTGATCAATCTATCGATTCGCCCCACCCTCGCCAGCCAGTCATTCGCCGGGCTCGCCAAGATCGAACACGCCACCCGCCTCGCAACATCCCAGCTCAACGCCCGAGCCCGGCCCTGAGTATGGGGCAGACCCGCATCACCAACACGCCTACTGCGACGCCGAGATGTGTACATCCAATGAGGAATCCGGCACTAGGTGCTCCAGATGAACATCAACGTTGCGAAGCCAAGGCTGGCGACGGCAACGAACGTCGCGCCGGCCCAGGCGACCGCAGTGGCTGCGCTGGTACCAAGGGCGGCACCGAGAACGCCGGCCAGAAGCGCTACGACCATCGCGCCCAGGAGCACAACGAGGACCCACGGCGCCTTCGATCGCTGAACGAGGGGAGTACTCACCTC
Source organism: Streptomyces sp. NPDC005141 (assembly GCF_053599975.1). NCBI lineage: Bacteria > Bacillati > Actinomycetota > Actinomycetes > Kitasatosporales > Streptomycetaceae > Streptomyces > Streptomyces sp. NPDC005141. The sequence continues at coordinate 545 of NZ_JBSFYW010000003.1, forward strand.
TGTTCCCTTCCCTGCTAGGGGAGGGCGGCAGGTCGAGAAGTCCCAGCAGGGCAGCTCTCAACCGAGCCACCCCGCAAATATGGGCTGCTTCGGTTGAGGTTGCTGCCGATGGGTCAGGACCTCGGTCACGCACTGACGTCATTCTGTATCGGGCGACGTCGAGCCCTTGAACGGCCCAGCCCACTCGACATCCATCGCTGCCGAGGCCGGGTTACTCTCCCCCTGGCGCTACTTTCCGATTACCGAAGATACCGGAGAGCCCCCTGTATGGGGAGTGTGCGTCTTCACGGCGTTCGTACCGCCGACGACGTGATCCACGGCCGGACCTCCGTTGTCCATGGCCGGAAGCGGTAGGACGACAAACGGCCCCCGCCGAAGCGGGGGCCGTTTCACCTACCTACTCAAGTGTCAGCAAGAGAAACGGGAAGGCGTCGCGCGAGAGTAGCACCCGCTCTCGCCAGGGACAGCACCAGTCTCGCCGGTCTGCTGGCTGGAGAAGAGGCACCGCCGTGACTCGCGGACATCCCGTTACCGTGTCGGCCACATCAGTGCACAGGCCCCGAGGCCGAGGCCGCCTGTACCCACCCATACGGCGACGCCAATACCCAGCGTGACCCCCGTGTCTCCGCCGCAGGTCCAAGCGATGATGCCGCCCAGAAGACCTGCCGCCATGGCGAGCGCGAATACCGCGATCAACCAACCCGCCTTGCCACTCACGTCGACTCTTCCTTTCACCTGAGAGGTGGCAGGTCGAGAAGTCCCGGAAGGGCAGCTCTCAACCGAGCCACCCCACTGACTGTATGGGTCGCTGGTTGAGACCTGCCCGGTGGCGACAGAACTCAGGTAACGCAACTTCGGGCAGCGTGTACGCACGCAGAGGCGTACTCGGTTCGGAGCGGGTCGCGCTGCCGCAGCCCACTCATGTCTTACCTGTCCTACTAACGGCAGCCACCGACTGCCGGGACAGGCTCTGTCTCGTTTCCTAAAAACATCGGCACTCCGGATGCGGTGCGCCGCGACAGGGAGCATAGCGCAACCGCGAGACCACGCAAAGTCACTGAGGGGTGGCCGGTTGCCTCTCGAAGGCTTGTGGAACAAGTTGAGCAACAAGTTGGGTTGCCCGCCCGACATCGAGTCGGCGTGCCCAGCCGGCGGCTCACACCTCAGAGCACGCCGCGCAAGGAGCTGGAATGGACAAGCGGGTCAACGCCATCCCGCTGCACCGGAAGAACCGGGCACCGGACGTAGAAGTCCGTTGGACCCCCGCAGAGCACACCGACCCCGGCGCCTACCCGAAGCTCCTCGAACTTCCCTTCCTCCCTCACGCCGCGGGTGACCAGGCAAAAGCTGGCTAACTCCCAGTCAAAAACCACCATAAGTCGGTAAGGTCCCCAGAAACACGAGTGACCCTGGCAGCTTGCGACGCGGGCCGGGGTCACTCTGTCAGTCTCAGGGAGACATGACGTGCCACAGAGTCTCATGTCCAACATCGACGTCGTTGCCAGAGCTGGCAGTGGCGTCGATACCTTGCGCGCCGTTGACTACCTTCGAGTTTCCACCGAGGAGCAGAAAAAGGGCTACGGCATCAGCTACACCGGCAAGCGCACCAAGAACCACATCACCAAGAAGGGCTGGGAGTACGTCGGCAGCTACGCCGACGAGGGGTACAGCGGCAGCCTCGACCACAATGAGCGCCCCGCCCTCAAGCGCCTCATAGCCGATGCCCAGCAAGGGCCGCGACCCTTCGACGTGGTCGTCGTGTCCGAGGAGCGGGCCATCGGCCGACGCGACCGCGCCTTCTGGCCCTGGGTGTGGAAGCTCGAAGACCTCGGAATCTCCGTCGCCATCGTCCGCGGTGACTACGACAACACAACCGAAACCGGCCGCTCGCGCATGCGCAAGGAAGCCGACCGCGCCGAAGACGAGCGCATCACCATCCGCGACCGAACCCAAGGCGGCCGACAGGAGAAGGCCGAACTCGGCGGCCATGACGGCGGCGTAGCCCCCTACGGCTACATCATCGAGAACCGGGGCAAGCGTGGAGAGAGCCGCCTCATCCTCGACACCGGGGACAAACACGAGGCGTACCCCACCCTGCACGGCGCCTGGAGGTACATCGTCCAGGAAGGGAAGAACCCGGCGGAGGTCGAAGACCTTTTCAATGCCGAAGGTGTTCCCGGCCCTACCAAGGACTACTGGCCGAGAGGCTCCCTCCGCCACGTCCTGATCGGCCGCGCCGTCCAGGAGGCCAAGCGCGTCTTCCGTGACCCCGAGAGTTCCAAGACAAAGCTGGGGCCGGACGGCAAGCCTCTCTACGGCGCCACGGTGACCATCGAGCTTGACCCCATCTTCTCCGAGGAAGAGCTGACGCTCCTCAACACGGCACTCGCCAGGACGTCACGCGGTCCGAGCATCGCGGAAGGCGTCACCCATCCGCTCAGCAGGCACGTCTACGGCGAGTGCGGCAACGTTTTCACCGGAGTGAGCTGGGGCGGAGCCACGGCCAACAGGGAGCGCGCGTACCGCTGCACCGGCCGGCTGACCAAGCGGAGGGGCAGCGAGCAGGAGTGCCGGACATGCATGCAGATCGATGCCGCGGCTCTCGAGAGCAGGGTCTGGGACGAGATCTGCGCGATGCTCGAAGACCCCGAGAGGCTTCGCGGCATGGCCGATGCCTGGGTCGAGATGGTGAAGAGCAACGGTGTCGACTACGCGGCCCGGATCGACGAACTCGGCGAGCAGATCGAGGAGAAGGAATTCGCCATCGACGCCACCACGGCTGCCACGGCGGCAAGGTGCGGGCGTCGGGGTCTCGACAAGCAGGCGACCCAGGAAGCCATCGAGCGTGCCACGCGCGAACTTGAGACGGAGCTTGCCAGCCTGGAAGACCTCAAGCGCGAGGCAGTCGCCTGGCAAGCCGAGATGGACAACAACGTCGCCCGTGCGCAGGACCTTCAGCGGCTCTCCGAGATCGCCCAGGCCCATCTCCACGCGATGGATGCCCGACAGAGGGAGGACATCATCGACCTCCTCAACCTCAAGGTCACGGTCCTCGGCCCGGTTCCTCGCCGGAAGACCCGCAAGGGCGACCTGATCAGCCTCTGGTTTCGCGAGCGCGAACGAGTGGTGCCCACACTGACCGATGAGGCGTGGGCCGTCGCCAACCGCGTCATCCACAAGCCGAAGGGGCGTCGCGCCAGCAATCCCCGCGCTCTCGTTGACGCCATCTTCACGAAGGCTCGTAGCGGCTGTGCGTGGAAGAGCCTGGAGTACGGCGATGTCGCCAGTATCTTCAAGCGGTGGTACGGCAACGGCACGTGGGAGGAACTCATGGACGCTTTGGCGGACTTCCCCGGCATTCCGGCGGCGGACAGCGTGGTGCTTCCGCCTCTGCGGATTGAGGGGCGCGTCGACCCCCGCCTCCTGATTCACCAAGATAATCCGGCGGGCGACGACGTCTTCAAGGCCTCCGACTACAAGATCTCGCCCTTCGAGCTGGAGAGCGCGCTCCTGGAGCACGAGGCGGTCGCCGAGGCCGCCGTGGTCCCGGCACCCGACGAATTGCGCCTCGCCGTGCCGAAGGCGTACATCGTGCTCGCGGCCGGGTACGAGCCGGGCCCCGACACCGCCAAGGTGCTCTTCGAGCACGCGCGTTCGGTGCTCGCGCCGTACAAGCGCATCCGCCGCCTGGAGTTCGGCGAGCTGCCCAAGACCGTCTCCGGCAAGATCCGCCGGATCGAGCTGCGCGAGGCCACGGCCGCCGGCTCGGACGCCGAGTACCGCGAGGAGGACTTCCGGTGAGTGAGCAGTCGTACGCACACGGGACGAGCGGCACGGCGCTGCTCGGCGACACCATCGGGGCCAACCTCGACCGCGCGGTACGGGCCTGGCCGGACCGTGAGGCGCTCGTCGACGTGCCGTCCGGGCGCCGCTGGACGTACGCGCAGTTCGGCGCCGCCGTCGACGAGTTGGCGTACGCGCTGCTCGCCACTGGCATCGCCAAGGGCGACCGGGTGGGCATCTGGGCGGTCAACTGCCCGGAATGGGTCCTCGTCCAGTACGCCACCGCCCGCGTCGGCGCGATCATGGTGAACATCAATCCGGCCTACCGCACCCACGAGGTCGAGTACGTCCTCGGCCAGGCCGGCATCTCGCTGCTCTTCGCCTCCCTCAGCCACAAGACCAGCGACTACCGGGCGATGGTCGAGGAAGTGCGGGGCAGATGCCCACGGTTGAGGGAGACCGTCTACATCGGCGATCCGAGCTGGGACGCGCTGCTGAGGCACGGAACCCCTGACCTGTACGAGGACCTCCACGTCCGCGCGAGCGAGCTGTCCTGCGACGACCCCATCAACATCCAGTACACGTCGGGGACGACGGGTTTCCCGAAGGGGGCCACGCTCTCCCACCACAACATCCTCAACAACGGTTACTTCGTCGGTGAGTTGATCGCCTACTCCGAACAGGACCGGATCTGCATCCCCGTGCCGTTCTACCACTGCTTCGGCATGGTCATGGGCAATCTGGCCGCCACCTCGCACGGCGCCTGCATGGTCGTCCCCGCCCCGTCGTTCGACCCGGCGGCGACACTGAAGGCCGTGCAGCAGGAGCGGTGCACGTCGCTCTACGGCGTACCCACCATGTTCATCGCGGAGTTGAACCTCCCCGACTTCGCGACGTACGACCTGTCCACCCTGCGCACCGGCATCATGGCGGGCTCGCCCTGCCCGGTCGAGGTGATGAAGCGGGTGGTCGCCGAGATGCACATGGAGGAGGTCTCCATCTGTTACGGCATGACGGAGACCTCGCCCGTCTCGCTGCAGACCCGCCGGGAGGACGACCTGGAACACCGCACGGGCACGGTCGGCCGGGTCCTGCCGCATCTGGAGGTGAAGGTAGTCGACCCGGTTGACGGCGTGACCCGACCGCGCGGCAGCGCCGGAGAACTGTGCACCCGCGGATACAGCGTCATGCTCGGCTACTGGAACGAACCCGAGAAGACCGCCGAGGCCGTCGACCCCGGGCGCTGGATGCACACCGGGGACCTGGCGATGATGCGCGAGGACGGCTACGTGGAGATCGTCGGCCGCATCAAGGACATGATCATCCGCGGCGGCGAGAACATCTACCCCCGCGAGATCGAGGAGTTCCTGTACGCCCATCCGAAGATCGCCGACGTCCAGGTGGTCGGCATCCCGCACGAGCGCTACGGCGAGGAAGTGCTCGCCTGCGTCATCCCGCGTGATCCGGCCGACCCCCTCACCCTGGACGAGCTGCGCGCCTTCTGCGAGGGCAGGCTGGCGCACTACAAGATCCCCAGCCGGCTGCGCGTCCTTGAGTCCTTCCCGATGACGGTGTCGGGGAAGGTGCGGAAGATCGAACTGCGGGAGACGTACGCGGAGTAGGCCCCCGCGTGCCGGTGCCGGTACCCGTGCATGCCCTGCCGGTGGTCAGCCCGTGACGGCGATGAGGTCGTCGGCCGGGCTGTTCACCGGCTGCGGGGTGCCCGTGAGGTCAAGGACGAACAGGGGGACGCGGAGGGTGTCGGCGCGGGCGCGGGCGTCGTCGGCGTAGCCCGCGAGGGAGAAGAACGCGCACTCCGCCGACTCCGTCATGGCCGTCAGCCACAGGCACTCCACGTCGCGCAGCGAGGCCGGCCGTACGGTGGGGGCCACCTGGGCCAGGATGCCGCGCGCGGCGAGTCCGATCCCGGACGGGGGCCGCTGGTCGGCGCGCCGGATGTCGCGGTAGCCCAGCCAGCGCAGATACAGCGCGGCCGCGGTGACGGCGTCGCGGGCCGTGCGGATGGTTACCGGCTGGAACGCCGGTCGGCGGGCGGGGGACACGTCACGCCCGATCCGCCGCCCCGCACCCGTCGACGCACTCGCCCCGGCACCTTGTTCCCGCTCGCCGTCCGCGAGCCTGTTTCCGCCTCCGTCAGGAGGACCGGACTCGTCGCCGTTACGGCGGTTCCTCGCGGCGGCGTTCCGGTGGCCGGCCTCGTCGCCGCCCCGCGCCGATGCGTCGGTGCCGTCGCGTTCCGTGGTGTCGGTGGCGCCCGGCGCCGTCTCCGCGCCGCCCGGCCGGTGGACGGCTCGCACCCCGCGTACCGGAATCCGCAGCGTCGTTCCGCAGGGGCAGCCCAGCTCCGGTCGGGGCCACTCGGTCTCGCGGCCGCACGCCTCGCAGCGGACCTCGGCCCAGTCCTCGTCCCACGCGCGATGGGTGACGGGCGTCGGCTCCGCGAGGCGGTCGAGCGCTGTCGTCACGGGCGCTCCGCACACACAGGGATAGGACGGAGCCGTGTACAGGTGCTCGCGGCGGCAGGCCGGGCACCGCACCGGCACGCTCTCGGCCATGGCCCACTCCAGGAGGTCACGTCGGGTCAGCGCGTCCATCGTCCTCCTGCCGGGAGGCGTCCGGCAGCGAAACGGCGTGACGTCCACCGGCCGGATCCGTCGCGGGGCCCACCCTTGACGCTCCTTGCTCCGGCGCCTACATTATTTCCAGATAGTAGAAGTTAGTTTCCGCAATACGGAAGTTCAGCTCTCCGCGGGGCGCGACGGGAGCAGGAATCCGACAGCCGAAGCAGGAGTACTCCATGGCTCGTATGACCGCTGCCCGCGCGGCAGTCGAGATCCTCAAGCGCGAGGGCGTCAGCGCCGCGTTCGGCGTCCCGGGTGCGGCGATCAACCCCTTCTACGCGGCGCTCAAGGCGTCCGGCGGGATCAGCCACACCCTCGCCCGGCATGTCGAGGGTGCCTCGCACATGGCGGAGGGCTACACCCGTACGCACCCGGGCAACATCGGCGTCTGCATCGGTACGTCGGGCCCGGCCGGAACCGACATGATCACCGGCCTCTACTCCGCGACCGGCGACTCGATCCCGATCCTGTGCATCACCGGCCAGGCGCCGACCGCGGTCATCCACAAAGAGGATTTCCAGGCCGTCGACATCGCGTCGATCGCCAAGCCCGTGACGAAGATGGCCGTCACCGTGCTGGAGGCCGCGCAGGTTCCCGGCGTGTTCCAGCAGGCGTTCCACCTCATGCGCTCCGGGCGCCCCGGGCCGTCCCTCATCGACCTGCCCATCGACGTCCAGCTCACCGAGATCGAGTTCGACCCCGAGACCTACGAACCGCTCCAGGCCTACAAGCCGGCCGCGACCCGCGCCCAGATCGAGAAGGCGATCGGGCTGCTGAACGCCTCCGAGCGTCCGCTGATCGTGGCCGGCGGCGGTGTCATCAACGCCGACGCGGCCGAACTCCTCGTCGAGTTCGCCGAGTTGACGGGCACCCCGGTCGTGCCGACGCTCATGGGCTGGGGTGTCCTGCCCGACGACCACGAGCTCAACGCCGGCATGGTGGGCCTGCAGACCTCGCACCGCTACGGCAACGCGACCTTCCTCGAGTCCGACTTCGTCCTCGGCATCGGCAACCGCTGGGCCAACCGGCACACCGGCAAGCTGGACGTCTACACGGCCGGACGGAAGTTCGTGCACGTCGACATCGAGCCCACCCAGCTCGGCAAGATCTTCGCGCCCGACTACGCCATCGCCTCCGACGCCAAGGCCGCTCTGGAGCTCTTCGTCGAGGTGGCAAGGGAGTTGAAGGCGGCGGGCAGGCTCCCCGACCGTTCCGGGTGGGCCGCCTCCGCGCAGGAGAAGAGGGCCACCCTCCAGCGCCGGACGCACTTCGACGACATCCCGATCAAGCCGCAGCGCGTCTACGAGGAGATGAACAAGGCCTTCGGCCCGGAGACCCGGTACGTCTCCACCATCGGCCTCTCGCAGATCGCCGGCGCCCAGATGCTGCACGTCTACCGGCCCCGCCACTGGATCAACTGCGGCCAGGCGGGCCCGCTCGGCTGGACCATCCCGGCCGCGCTCGGCGTCGCCAAGGCCGATCCGGACGCGCAGGTGGTCGCCCTGTCCGGCGACTACGACTTCCAGTTCATGATCGAGGAACTGGCCGTCGGCGCCCAGCACAGGATCCCGTACGTCCATGTCCTGGTGAACAACGCCTACTTGGGCCTGATCCGGCAGGCGCAGATCGGCCTGGACATCAACTTCCAGGTCAACCTCGAGTTCGAGAACATCAACTCCCCCGAGCTGGGCGTCTACGGCGTCGACCACATCAAGGTCGTCGAGGGCCTCGGCTGCAAGGCGATCCGGGTCACCGACCCGAGCGAACTCGGCGCCGCCTTCGAGCAGGCCAAGAAGCTCGCCGCCGAGTTCCGGGTCCCGGTCGTCGTCGAGGCGATCCTGGAGCGCGTCACCAACATCGCCATGAGCAGGACGAACGACATCGGAAACGTCGTGGAGTTCGAGGAGATCGCGACCGAGCCGGGCCACGCGCCCACCTCGATCCGGACGCTGAAGGTCTGACGAAGGCGCTCGTTCGCGCGAGAGGGCGGCCCACCCCGGGGGATGGGCCGCCCTCTCGCGTTGTTCCCAGGCGCGGGCGGGTCCGGCATGCTCGCCCCATGCGGATGACCGTCCCCACCCCCCTCGGCGACATCGCCGTACGCTGCTTCCCCCCGTATCCCGGCGCCCGGCCGGAGGGGACCTCCGTCCCGCCCGACGCGCCCGCCCTGCTGCTTCTGCACGCCAATCCCGGGGACGGCCGTGACTTCGACGCCGTGCTGCCCGCCCTCGCCGACCGGTACCGCACGTTCGTCGTGGACTGGCCCGGGTACGGCGACTCCACCGCGCCCGAACCCGGGCGGGTCACTCCCGAGGGGCTGGTGGAGGTCGCGGAGCGGGTGCTCGACGCGCTCGCCGAGGAGCAGGGGGTGCGGGAGGTCGCCGTGCTCGGCAACAGCGTCGGCGGCTATGTCGCCTGCCGCCTCGCCGAAGGCCCCGCGCCGTGCCGGTCGTCGCGCTCGTCCTGGTCGACCCGGCGGGCTTCACCCGGCACACCGCGTTCACCCGCTGGTTCTGCCGCGAGGTGATGGGCCGTCCCGCCCGAGCCCGCCGGCTGGTCGTCCCGCTGGCCCGCGCCTATCTGGGCCGGCTCGGCACGCCGAGCGCGCGGGAGACGTACGCCCGCGTCCGCCAACTGCCCCACGACGAGCGGAGACTGGCGGTGCACTGCGCCGTCTGGCGCGGTCTCGCCGCCCCGGAGTTCGGCCTCGCGGACCCCGCCGCCCTGGATCTGCCGATCCTGCTCCTTTGGGGGCGCCGCGACCCGGTCGTCCCCGCTCTCCTCGACGGCCGCCGCGCCCAACGCATGCTCCCCGCAGGAACGTTGAGTGTTCTGCTGCCCACGGCCCACGAGCCGTACAACGAACGCCCGGGCCTCTTCCTGCGGCACGTCCTGCCGTTCCTGAAGGACCCGCGGGCGGTCGGTACGAGCCGCGTCCGGAGCCCCAGCAGGCCCCGTCGCCGGTGAGGCCGATGCCGCCGCCTCCGCCACCTTCGTCGTCCCGGGGCGGCCCGTGCTCCGCCGGACCGCCGAGGCCGGTCCGGACCGCCACCGCGGCACCCCGCGGACGCGCGGCGAGCGCGGTGACCCTCACGGCCCGGTGGGGCCCTCACGCAGCAGCGCGACGGTCCGAGGCCTTGGCCCGACCGCCGCGCTCCCACTCATGGTGCTTCCCCCGTGCCCCCGTGCTTCCCCCGTTCGGGACCCGCCGCCCCCGTGCCGGCGGGCCCCGTGTGCCGAGAATGTGCCTCATCCGGCGGCAGGAGAAGCCCCTGGGGCAGTGTTCAGAGGTTGATTTGAGGGTTCCGTAGGCCCTCTACGCCCGCTTGCGTACGTCTGGAGCCCGTTTACCGCCCGTTTCCGCTCGCGGCCCGGCAGGTGCCCGCGGCCCTCGACCTCAGCCACCCGTGTGCTCCGAGAGGCCGGGCCAGTCGTCGGGGCCGCCGCCCTGCCACTCGATGATGTCGCTCTCCTCGACCTCGATCGCGTCGAGGTCGACGTCCGCCTGGCGCAGGATCTCGACCACGTCGTCGAGGTGGTACGCGATGCCGAGCGCCCGGTCGCCCTCGGTGACCCGCCGCGATCCGTCCAGCCCCGGTGTGTGCACCACGATCCTGGGAAATTCCATGCCGTCAGCCTCCATGCTCCCAGGCTGCTGCGCATGACCGGAATCCGCACCCGGAGGCCGGTCCTCCGCGCACGGCACGGCGGAGCGCCGGGTACGGGACCGTCCGTACCCGGCTCTCCGCCGGTGAGGCATGGGTTGTTGCCGTCCGACGGCGCGAGGCTGGGCGCGACAGTACGTTCGCGCCGCCGGACGGAGCGGGCGGGCCCTGGTGGGCCGATGTGGCCTGGACCGCGGCGGATGCGACGGAACCGTGACGCCTCTTCCCTCAGGTCGAGAAGCGGGTCCCGGGACCTTGACCACCGCACTGGCTCGCATGCCGCCGCGGTCCTTGCCTCGCCCGCGGTCCTGTCGCGCGGCCACCCCTCATCCGGGCCGCTCGATCCACCGCGGGCTGCGCGTACCGTCCCGACCTCCCGTCGAGGGCGGTACGCGAGTCGGGTTCTCAGTCCTCGCGCAGGGCGTGGACCGCTTCCTCCACCCGCTTGCCGTACTCCGGGTCGGCGGCGTGGAAGTGGGCGAGGTTCTTCTCGACGACGTCGTCGCGGGAGACCTGCGCGAGGCCGCCCGCGATGTTCGCGACCAGCCGGGACCGCTCCTCGGCCGACATCAGCCGGTACAGCTCGCCGGCCTGGAAGAAGAGGTCGTCCTTGGTGTGCTGCGGCGCCTCGTGGGTGCCGGTGTGCCCGGTGACCGCGAGCGGGGCCGACAGCGGGCGGCCGGTCTCGGCCGGGCCGTCGTAGGAGTTCGGCTCGTAGTTCTTCGCGGCCCGGCCCTGCGCGTTGGACGCCATGAGGCCGTCGCGGCCGTAGTTGTCCGCGGTGGTGGCCCTCGGCGCGTTCACCGCGAGCTGCGTGTGGTTGACGCCCAGGCGGTAGCGGTGCGCGTCCGCGTAGGCGAACAGGCGGCCCTGGAGCATTTTGTCGGGGGAGGGGCCGATGCCCGGAACGAAGTTGTTCGGGGAGAACGCGGCCTGCTCGACCTCGGCGAAGACGTTGTCGGGGTTGCGGTCGAGGACCAGCCGGCCCACGCGCTGGAGCGGATGGTCCGCGTGCGGCCACACCTTCGTGAGGTCGAAGGGGTTGAAGCGGTACTCCGCCGCCTCGGCCGCCGGCATGATCTGCGCGTACAGCGTCCAGGACGGGTTCATGCCCCGCTCGATGGCCTGGAGCAGGTCCGTCTGGTGGGAGTTGGGGTCCTTGCCCGCGAGCTCCTGCGCCTGCTCGGTGGAGAGGCTGCGGACGCCCTGGTTCGTCTTGAAGTGGTACTTGACGAAGTAGGCCTCGCCCTCGGCGTTCGTCCACTGATAGGTGTGCGAGCCGTAGCCGTTCATGTGGCGGTACGACGCCGGGATGCCCCGGTCGCCCATCAGCCAGGTCACCTGGTGCGTGGCCTCGGGCGCGTGCGCCCAGAAGTCCCAGACGTTGTCCGGCTCCTGCCTGCCCGTGAACGGGTCGCGCTTCTGGGAGTGGATGAAGTCGGGGAACTTGATGGGGTCCTTGATGAAGAAGACCGGGGTGTTGTTGCCGACGAGGTCGTAGTTGCCCTCGGCGGTGTAGAACTTCACCGCGAAGCCCCGGGGGTCGCGGACGGCGTCCGCCCCGCCGAGGTTGTCGGCGACGGTCGAGAAGCGCAGGAAGACCTCGGTGCGTTTGCCGACGGTGTCCAGGAAGTCGGCGTGGGTGAAACCGGTGACGTCGTCCGTGACCTCGAAGTAGCCGTAGGCGCCGGAGCCGCGGGCGTGCACCACCCGCTCCGGGATGCGCTCGCGGTTGAACCGGGCGAGCTTCTCCAGGAGGTGCTGGTCCTGGAGGAGGAGCGGGCCACCGGCGCCGGCGGTGGCGGAGTTCTGGTTGTCGGCGACAGGGGCGCCGGACTCGGTCGTGAGCACGCGCTTCGACATCGTGGACCTTCCGTACGAGAGGGCAGCGGGATCAGCGGAAATCCTCTTCCGCTATGTGGACATCTACCGCTTGGTGGAGCCTAGGTTCGGGGCGAACTCAGCGTCAACAGTTTGTTGAAGACAGATCCGGGCCGCGGCGGCGCCTGGGCGCGACAGGACAGGTGTCAGCGCCGCCGCGGCCCGGAAATCGAGGGGCCGGAAGTCGGTGGGCCCGGAAGCTCGAGGAGTCCGGAAGCTTGAGGACTCCGGGCAAGGCCCGGCCGGTCGTCGGCGGGCTCTCCGCCGGTCCCGGGCCGCTTTCCGGCCGTGGTTCAGATCTTGGCGCCGGAGAGGCGCTCGACCGCGCGCAGCAGCGCGGAGTGGTCCAGGCCGCCGTCGCCCTGGGCGCGCAGACTGGCGACGAGCTGGGCGACCACGGCACCGACGGGCAGTGCGGCGCCGACGTTGCGGGCGGCATCGGTGACGATGCCCATGTCCTTGTGGTGCAGGTCGACGCGGAAGCCGGGCTTGAAGTCGCGGTTCAGGAAGTTGTCCTTCTTGCGGGCCAGCACGGTGGAGCCCGCGAGACCACCGCCGAGGACGTCGAGCGCGGCCTTGAGGTCCACGCCGGACTTCTCCAGGAAGACCACGGCCTCGGCGCACGCCTGGATGTTCACGGCGACGATCAGCTGGTTGGCCGCCTTCACGGTCTGGCCCGAGCCGTGCGGGCCGCACAGCACGATGGTCCTGCCGAGCGCCTCGAAGATCGGCTCCGCCTCGTCGAAGTCGGCCTGCCCGCCACCGGCCATGATCGACAGTACGGCCTCGATCGCACCGGCCTCGCCGCCGGACACGGGGGCGTCGAGGACGCGGATGCCCTTGTCCTCGGCCGCCTTCGCCAGGTCGACCGAGGTCTGCGGGGTGATCGAGGACATGTCGACCAGCAGCGCGCCGGACTTCGCGTTCTCCAGGATGCCGTCGGGGCCGTACGCGATGGCCTCGACCTGCGGGGAGGCGGGCACCATCGTGATCACCACGTCGGCGTCACGCACGGCCTCGGCGATCGAAGCGGCGGCGGTGCCGCCCGCGGCGGCCAGGCGCTCCAGCTTGTCCTGTTCCAGCGTGAAGCCGGTGACGTCGTACCCGGCCTTGATCAGGTTCTCCGACATGGGCGAGCCCATGATGCCGAGACCGATCCAGGCCACCTTGGGGAGATTGCCGTTGCTCATGAGGGTGCCTCTCTGAGATCTCTGCTGCGTGTTCGGGGTGCCGCTCAGCGGGCGGCTCGGGCAGCGGGGGGCAGCCAGTCGAAGGCCTCCGCGCTCGGCCGGTCGCCCGGCTTGTACTCCAGGCCGACCCAGCCCGCGTAACCGGCCTTGGCCAGCTGGTCGAGGAGCTCCTCCAGCGGGAGGGTGCCGGTGCCCGGGGCGCCGCGGCCGGGGTTGTCGGCGATCTGCACATGGCCGGTCCGGTCGGCGTGGGCGGCGATCACCTGCGGCAGGTCCTCGCCGTTCATGGAGAGGTGATACAGGTCCATGAGGAACTTGGCGTTGCCGAGGCCGGTCGCCCGGTTGACCTTGTCGACGATGCCGACGCCGGCCGGGGCGGTCACCAGTGGGTAGAGCGGTGACTCCGGCCGGTTGAGGGTCTCGACGAGAAGGATCGCGCCGATCCGGTCCGCGGCCCGGGCCGCGAGGACCAGGTTCTCCAGCGCGAGCGCGTCCTGCTCGGCCGGGTCCACGCCCTCGACGCGGTTGCCGTACAGGGCGTTGAGCGCCTTGCAGTCCAGCGACCGGGCGAAGCCGGCGGCCACGTCGATGTTGGCGCGGAACCTCTCCGACTCCTCGCCGGGGATCGACAGGGCGCCCCGGTCGGGGCCGGGCAGCTGCCCGGCGTAGAAGTTCAGCCCCGTCAGCTGGACGCCCGCGTCCTCGATCGCCTTCTTCAGGGCGTCGAGTTCGGACTGCTCGGGAGCGGGGGAGTCGACCCAGGGCCACCACAGCTCGACCGCGGTGAAGCCCGCCGCGGCGGCGGCCGCGGGGCGCTCCAGGAGCGGGAGTTCCGTGAAGAGGATCGACAGGTTGACGTTGAAGCGCTGGTCCGCGAATCCCATGGGTTCGGCGCTCCCTTCCGTACTGGCGGCCGTGCTGGCGGCCGGGCCGGCGGTTCGAAGTGATTCCGTATTGCGGAAGTTCGTTTCTGCTTAATGGAAGATTGCCGTCGGGTGTCGGAGCTTGTCAAGGGGGCGCCGAGGGTGAAGCCGTCCCTGTGGCGGGCGCGGGCCCGAGGGGGCTGCCGGGATGTCCGCGGCGCGCAGTAGGTTGAGCCCGTGCGATTGAGAGTGGAGTTCACGACCGAGCCCTTCGACCTCGACGAGGCGCCGCGGCACGCGCTGGTCGCCCGTGAGGTCATCGAGGCGGCCGAGCTGGACGCCGTGGACGTCGGTCCGTTCGGCAACACCGCGGAGGGTGGCGCGGACGCCGTGCTCACCGCCGTCGACGATCTGCTGCGCAGGGCTCTGGAGGCGGGCGCCACCCGGGTCTCCCTCCAGGTGAACGTCGTGGGCGCCGCCGGGGAGGGTGATAAGTGACCGGAACCGGGGGCGACCCCTTCGTCGCTGCGGTCAAGCCGCTGGTCGACGCCATGGGGGGCGAACTGCTGCCGCCCGAGCGGGCCGGCGTCGACGATGTCGTGCTGTCCTGGGAGGGCGCGGACGTCGTCGCCGTGCGCCTGCCCCAGCTCGCCGACTCGCTCGACCACATCCTCGCCGCCCTGGAGCGCAAGCGGGGCAAGCCGCTCGCCGAGCTCGACCGCAAGGCCAAACAGGAGATCGTGCGCATACTGGAAGCGCGCGGGGCCTTTTCCGTGCGGCACGGTGTGGAGACCGTGGCGAGCGCGCTCGGCGTGAGCCGGTTCACCGTCTACAACTACCTGAATCGCGAAAAGGGCACCTGACCAGCGAAAACGCGTCTCAGGGCGGCCGGGGTCCCGCTGCCGTCACCCGCCGCCGTCCGGCTCGATCGGGCGGCGGTTTTTGTAACCCGAAGTTTTCAACAAAGTGTTGACGTGGTGTTTCCGAGGGCGTTAGCTAATCCGCAGCCCGTCCAGCACAAGGCCACGGAGGCTCCCGTGACGTCTAGTACGACACCTGGCGGCCTCGCCCGCTTCAACGCCCTGGAGGAGCGTGCGGCCTTCGCCACCCTGCACGAGGCCTGCGCCTCCCGGGCATGGGCCGAACAGCTGCTCGCCGCCCGCCCCTGCGCCACCGCCGAGGACCTGTACGCCGCGAGCGACGCCGCCATGGCCGAGCTGACAGACGCGGACCTGGCCGAGGCGATGGCCGGGCACCCGCCCATCGGGCGCCCGAAGCCCGGCGATCCGGCCTCCTCCCGGGAACAGCGCGGCATGGCCGGCGCCTCCGAGGAACTCAAGGAGGAGATGCTCGAACTGAACCTGGCCTACCAGGAGAAGTTCGGCCACGTCTTCCTCATCTGCGCCACCGGCCGGACCGGCGAGCAGATGCGCGACGCGGTCAAGGAGCGGATCGGCAACTCGGCCGGGCAGGAGCGCGAGATCGTCCGCGTCGAACTGGGGAAGATCAACCGCATCCGGCTCGGCCATCTCGTACAGGAAGAAGAGGCATGAGCACCGACACCACCGCCTCCGTGTCCACCCACATCCTGGACACCAGCGTCGGCCGCCCCGCCGAGGGCGTCGCCGTCCAGCTCGCCGCCCGCGCCGGGCGTGCCGGGCACTGGCAGGCGCTCGGCGGCTCCGCGACCGACGCGGACGGCCGGTGCAAGGACCTTCCGGCCCTGCCGGAGGGCACGACCCACGTACGGCTCGACTTCGCGGTCGAGGCGTACTTCGAGTCGGATTCAGCGACACAGCAAGCCGATGCGCAGCAGGACGCCCCCGCGAATCGGGACAGCGAGACGTTCTTCCCCGAGGTGGCCATCACCTTCGCCGTCAGGCCGGGCGAGCACTACCACGTACCGCTGCTGCTCAACCCGTTCGGCTACTCCGTTTACCGAGGGAGCTAGCAGACATGCCCACGATTCTTGGACAGAACCAGTACGGCAAGGCCGAGAACCGCGTCGTCAAGATCACCCGCGACGGCGACACGCACCACATCAAGGACCTGAACGTGTCCGTCGCGCTGAGCGGCGACATGCAGGAGGTCCACCTCTCGGGCTCCAACGCGAACGTCCTGCCGACGGACACCACCAAGAACACGGTGTACGCCTTCGCCAAGGAGCACGGCATCGAGTCCGCCGAGCAGTTCGGCATCCATCTGGCCCGGCACTTCGTGACCAGCCAGGAGCCGATCAAGCGGGCACGCATCCGTATCGAGGAGTACGCCTGGGAGCGCATTGAGACCTCGGAAGCCAACTCCCGGTTCATCGGCGCGGACGAGGTCAAGCACTCCTTCGTCCGCAAGGGCCAGGAGACCCGCGTCACCCAGATCACCTACGACGGTGAGACCTGGGAGGTCATCTCGGGCCTGAAGGACCTCGTCGTGATGAACTCGACGAACTCCGAGTTCTGGGGCTACGTCAAGGACAAGTACACGACGCTCCAGGAGGCGTACGACCGCATCCTGGCGACCCAGGTCTCCGGCCGCTGGCGCTTCAACTGGACCGGCGACGAGCAGAAGATGCCCAACTGGGAGAAGTCCTACGACCAGGTCAGGAAGCACATGCTCCAGGCCTTCGCCGAGACCTACTCCCTCTCGCTCCAGCAGACCCTGTACCAAATGGGCTCGCGGATCATCAACAACCGCAGCGAGATCGACGAGGTCCGCTTCTCGCTCCCGAACAAGCACCACTTCCTTGTCGACCTGAAGCCGTTCGGCCTCGAGAACGACAACGAGGTCTACTTCGCGGCCGACCGTCCGTACGGGCTCATCGAGGCCACCATCCTGCGGGACGGCTGCGAGCCGCACATCCCGGTGGACCTCACCAACCTGTAGTACCGCACCGGCGGTCCGCACGGACCGCCCCGCGGAACTGCCGCTGTACCCCCGACGCGTGCGCCGGCGTCAAGTCCCAGGGGGAGAGCGGGGGCATCTGCGCAACCACAGCACCACGGACCCGGTCGTCACCCCGCTCGGCCCCCGGGTCCGTCCGCCAATGGGAAGAACGAGGAACCGCCGTGGCAGTCCAGCGCATCGTCATCGAGAACTGCGCCATCGCGACCGTGGACGCGGGCGACACCGAGTACGCCTCGGGACACATCGTCGTCGCCGGCAACAGGATCGAGTCGGTGGGCCCCGGAAAGGCCCCCGACATCCTGGAGAACGTGGTCCGCCGCATCGACGGCACGGGCCATCTGGCAACGCCCGGTCTGGTGAACACCCACCACCACTTCTACCAGTGGATCACCCGAGGCCTCGCCACGGACCACAACCTCTTCAACTGGCTCGTCGCGCTGTACCCGACCTGGGCGCGCATCGACGAGCGGATGGCCTACGCGGCCGCCCAGGGCTCCCTCGCCATGATGGCCCGCGGCGGCGTCACCACCGCCATGGACCACCACTACGTCTTCCCCAGGGGTTCCGGCGACCTGTCCGGCGCCATCATCCGGGCCGCTCGCGAGACAGGCGTCCGGTTCACCCTCGCCCGCGGCTCCATGGACCGCAGCGAGAAGGACGGCGGACTGCCGCCGGACTTCGCCGTCGAGACCCTCGAAGGGGCACTGGCCGCCACCGAGGCGACCGTCGACGAACACCACGACGCCTCCTTCGACGCCATGACCCAGGTCGCCGTCGCGCCCTGCTCCCCCTTCTCCGTCTCCACCGAACTCATGAAGCAGGGCGCCGAGTTGGCCCGCCGCAAGGGCGTACGGCTGCACACGCACGGTTCGGAGACCGTGGAGGAGGAGCAGTTCTGCAAGGAACTGTTCGGCATGGGTCCGACCGAGTACTTCGAGTCGACCGGCTGGCTCGGCGAGGACGTGTGGATGGCGCACTGCGTCCACATGAACGACTCCGACATCGCCGCCTTCGCCCGTACGAGGACAGGCGTGGCGCACTGTCCCTCCTCCAACGCCCGGCTGGCCGCGGGGATCGCGAGGGTCCCCGACATGCTGGCGGCCGGCGTGCCGGTCGGCCTCGGCGTCGACGGCACCGCGTCCAACGAGTCGGGGGAACTCCACACCGAGCTGCGCAACGCCCTGCTCATCAACCGGCTCGGCGCCCACCGCGAGGCTGCCCTGAACGCCCGTCAGGCGCTGCGTCTCGGCACCTACGGGGGCGCCCAGGTCCTCGGCCGCGCGAGCCAGATCGGCTCCCTGGAGGCGGGCAAGCTCGCCGACCTGGTGCTGTGGAAGCTCGACACCCTGGCGCACGCCTCGATCGCCGACCCGGTGACGGCGCTGATCTTCGGCGCCGCCGCCCCGGTCACCCTCTCGCTCGTCAACGGAAAGGCGGTCGTCGAGAACAGCCGCCTGCTCAACGTCGACGAGGACGCCATCGCCCGCTCCACGCGGGACGAGGCGCAGCGCCTGGCGCGGATCGCCGCGCGGGCCTGACCACCGAAGAACTCCGGCCGAGGGGGACGGCCCTCGGCCGGTAGCCGTGGACCCGAGCGGGGTCCACGGCGGCCGTAGCCGGGGCGTGCATGGACGTGCGCGCCCCGGAACGGTCCCCGCCGCGCGGACGCCGTGTCCGCGCGACGGTCATCGTCCCGGTCCCGCACGACCGCGCATCACCTCCCTGACACCCACGTCCACGACGACGTGTACCCGACCGGAGGAGCCGCCGTGGCCGCCCAGCCCGAGCCCAGCACCGATGCACGACCAACTGGAGAAGCCGGATCGACCGGAGAAGCCGGATCGACCGGAGGGACCCGATCGATCGGAGAGACCGGATCGACTGGAGCGCCCCGATCGACCGGAGAGACCGGAACACCCGGAACACCCGGAGCACCTGGACCAGCCGGAGCGGCCATCGGGTCGAAGCACCCGGTCGACGAGAAGCTGCCCGCCCTGAAGATGGCGGCCAGCGGACTGCAGCACGTGGCCGCCATGTACGCCGGAGTCGTCGCCCCGCCCCTGATCGTCGGCGCCGCGGTCGGTCTCTCCGCCACCGAACTCACCTTCCTCACCGGCGCCTGCCTGTTCACCGCGGGGCTCGCCACCTTCCTCCAGACCCTCGGCTTCTGGAAGATCGGAGCCCGGCTGCCCTTCGTCAACGGCGTCACCTTCGCCGGCGTCGCACCGATGACGGCGGTCGCAGCCTCCGCCAGGGACAAGAGCGACGCCCTGCCGATCATCTTCGGCGCGGTCATCGTCGCCGGCGTCCTCGGATTCATCGCGGCCCCCGTCTTCAGCAGGGCCGTCCGCTTCTTCCCGCCCGTCGTCACCGGCAGCGTGATCACGCTCATCGGCGTCTCGCTGCTGCCAGTCGCCTTCGGCTGGGCGCAGGGCCCGAACCCCGCGGCGGACGACTACGGTTCGCGGACCTTCCTGGGCCTCGCGGCGGTGACCCTCGTCATCGTCCTGCTGCTGCGCCGCTTCACCCGCGGCTTCGTCAAGCAGATCGCGGTCCTGCTCGGCCTGGTCGCCGGCACACTCGTGGCGATCCCCTTCGGCGTCACGGACTTCGGGCCGGTGGCCGACGCGGACCTGGTCGGCTTCCCGACGCCGTTCCACTTCGGTGCCCCGCAGTTCCAGCTCGCCGCGATCCTCTCGCTCTGCGTGGTGATGGTCGTCTCGATGACCGAATCGACCGCGGACATGCTGGCGTTGGGCGAGATTGTGGAGCGCCCCGCCGACGAGAGGACCATCGCGGCCGGACTGCGCGCCGACACCCTCGGCTCGGCCCTGAGCCCGCTCTTCAACGGCTTCATGTGCAGTGCCTTCGCCCAGAACATCGGCCTTGTGGCGATGACGAGGATCCGCAGCCGGTACGTCGTCGCCACCGGTGGCGGCTTCCTGGTGCTGATGGGACTGTGCCCGATGGCCGCGTCGCTGATCGCCGTCGTACCGCGCCCGGTGCTCGGCGGGGCGGGTGTCGTCCTGTTCGGCTCGGTCGCGGCCAGCGGTATCCAGACCCTGGTCAGGGCGGGCCTGGAGAAGGACAACAACGTGCTGATCGTGGCCGTTTCCCTCGCGGTCGGCATCATCCCGATCACCGCGCCCGAGTTCTACCACGCGTTCCCCCGGACCGTACGGATCGTCCTCGACTCCGGGATCTCCACGGGCTGTGTCGCGGCCGTCGTCCTCAACCTCGTCTTCAACCACCTCGGCAGGGGACGCGAGAACGCGGGCGAGGTGACCCACCCCATGGAGGCGGGCGAGGACCTCAAGGCGGTACCGGCCCACTGAGACGGGCGGGCACCGCCGCCCTGAACCGCCTTCGGGGCCCAACGGCCCCCTGGGTGAACGGACTTGGTGAAGGGACCACGGAGGGCGCGGCACCGAGTACGTGCCGCGCCCTCCGCCCGTTCCGCGCCCGTCAGCCGATGTGGAAGCTGTCGCCGTAGACCTTCCAGTCCAGCGGTGTGTTGAGGTTCAGGTTGCGGTTGCGCAGGAAGACCCGCTGCGCGGTGTCGACCCGACTGGTGTCGGAGTGGGCCTCCTCCTGCTTCATGGCCCACACGCGCGCGTCGAGGAAGGCGTTCAGATACGTCACCTCGTCACCGCCCTGGGCCGGCGGCCTGGCCCTCGCCAGGGCGCGCCGCCGGATGCTGCCGAAGCTGGTGCTGTCGCCGCCGTCGCCGTGCATCACGATGGCGTCGTAGTACGTGAACTGCCCGAGGACCCCGATGCCGTCGGTCTTGCCCTGCCGCACGGCGGGGTTGAAGTAGACACGGTCGCGCTCGTCGTTCTGCGCCTGCTGGAACGCCGAGTCCTGGGCGGCCCGGCGCCAGTCGGCGGGGAAGCCGGGGTCCAGGCCCTCGTGCGAGTCGCTGCCGTCGACCTCCCGCAGTGCGGGCAGGTACTTGGCCAGGACGTTGCCGGGCTTGCGCTGGGTGTACAGCTCGACGAGGTCGAGCATGTCGTGGGTGCCCGAGCAGAAGCCGATGATCCCGGCGGTGTAGCCGCGTCCGTCGCCGATGTCCTCGATGTACTTGTACTGCGCCTTCCAGTCCAGCGAGGAGTTCTCCGCGCTGGAGACCAGCTTCATGGCGATCTCCTTCTTCGCCGGGTCGTCCAGGCCTGCCAGGGCGGCGGTGGCGGTCTGGGTGGCGATGAGGGGGCCGGCCACCAATGAGGCTCCGATCAGGGTGAGCAGGGTGCGACGCGATGTGCCTATGTGGGGGGTGTGCACGGTACCTCCGATGGGGGAGTGATGCTGCCGCGTACTGTTAGGAAAGTTTCCTACCAGAGATTGCAGGCGACGTATACCCGCTGGGCGAGGGCGAGTTGACGCTTCGGGGCTGCCTGTCGAGCCGCGTCGGGTTACGGTCTGAGCGCATGAACGGCACGGACGGCACAGAAGTCGCACGAGAATCACGTGCGGACGCGGTCACAACGGGGAGAGTCGGTCATGAACGAGTCGGGCCGTGTGGAGGCCTTCAGCGATGGTGTGTTCGCCATCGCCATCACGCTGCTGATCCTGGAGATCAAGGTCCCCGAGGTCGGTGAGCACGGCGGTCTGTGGCACGCGCTGGGGGAGCAATGGCCCTCCTACGCCGCCTACGTCGTCAGCTTTCTGGTGATCGGCATCATGTGGATCAACCACCACCAGGTCTTCAGCTACGTCGCCCGGGTCGACCGCACCCTGATGTTCCTGAACCTGCTCCTGCTGATGGTGGTGGCGGCCATTCCCTGGCCGACGGCGATGGTCGCGGAGTACCTGCGCGAGGGCGGGCCGTCCCATGTCGCCGCCGCCGTCTACAGCTTGGTCATGGTCGCCATGGCCCTCGCGTTCCAGGCCGTGTGGTGGCACCTCACCCGCACCGGGCGCCTTCTCGACAGCCGCGTCGACCTGGAGGGCGCCCGGCGCACCCGGGTCCGCTTCGCCCTCGGCTCCCTCGCCTATCCGGCGGCGGTCGCCCTGTCCTTCGTCTCGGCGCCGCTGACCCTGGCGGCGCACGGGCTGCTCGCGATCTACTACGGCTTCAACCAGGTGCCGGTGCCGCTCCGTACACCCGGCACGGACGGGTCGGCGCAAGAGGACCGATGAGCCGGCGGGATCGGACCGATGAGGGTCGCCGCGGGCGGTGTGCCCGCAGGGGCGGCCGCGGCCGATCGCGCCCGCGGGGGATCAGCCGAGGGTGTTCGCGCGGGTGAGTCCGGCGGTTGTGGCGGCTCCGTCCGGCGCGGGCATGTCCGACGTCTCCGGCCGGATCGTGCCCGGTGCCTTCCTCGTGGTCGCGTCCGACGTCTTTGGCCGCCCTTCCGTGCCTGCCGGAGACCGCCCATCGGGCGTGCCGCCGGTCTCGGGTGCCTCCTCCGCCGGGGCGGTCGGGGAGCCGTTGCCGGGGCGCAGGAGGGCGGCGGCCAGTGCCAGAGCCGTGGCCGCGACGGCGGTGGCCACCGTGAAGGCCAGCCGGTAGCCGTCCGCGGTCGCCGCGACGACGTGCTCGCCCGCGCCGGTCAGCCGCTCGGTGCGGTTCGCGGCCAGCGTCGTCAGTACGGCGAGACCCAGTGAACCGCCCACCACCTGCGTGGTGTTGAAGAGCCCGGAGGCCAGACCCGCGTCCTCCTGACGGGCGCCGGACATGGCGAGCCCCGTCACCGCGGGCATCGCGGCCGCGAATCCCGCGGAGAGCAGGAGCAGCGGGGGCAGCACGTCGGCGGCGTACGAGCCGTCGACCGGGGCCCGGCTGAGCAGGGCCATGCCCGCTGTGATGAGGGCGAGTCCGGCGAGCAGGACCCGGTACGGACCGAAGCGGGCGATCGTGCGCGCCGACAGGGTCAGCATCAGGACCCCGATGGCGATCGGCGCGGGCAGGAACGCCGTACCGGTGAGCAACTCGCCGTAACCCAGAACGCGTTGGAGGTAGAGCGCGCCGATGTACTGGAAGCCGTACATCCCGGCGATCATCAGGATCTGCACACCGTTCGCGCTCGTCAGGGTCCGGGAGCGCAGCAGTCGCAGCCGCAGCAGGGGGCGGGCGGTCCGTGTCTGGCGCACGGTGAATCCGGCGAAGAGAGCGACCGCGAGTACGCCGAGCGCGATTGTGCCGCCGAGACCCCGCTCCCCGTAGCCGACGATCGTGTACACCGTCAGCATCAGCGCACCCGTGACCAGGGCCGCGCCGGGATAGTCGGCGCCCCTGCCGAGGCCGACTCCCTTGTCCGGGGCGAGGACGCGCAGCGCGGCGACCCAGGCCAGCACGCCGATCGGCAGGTTGATCAGGAAGATCCAGTGCCAGTTGAGAGCCTGTGTCAGCGCGCCGCCGAGGAAGGTGCCGAGCGCCCCGCCCGCGGCGCCGACGGCGCTGAACACCGCGATGGCGCGGCCCTGTTCGCGGGGCTCGGGGAAGAGGGCCACGAGCATGCCGAGGACGACGGCCGAGGTCATCGCCCCACCGACGCCCTGGAGGGCGCGGGCCGCGACCAGCATGCCCTGACCGTCGGCGACCCCGCACAGCACCGACGCCGCGGTGAACACGGCGAGCCCCGCCGCGAACATCCGCCTGCGGCCCACCAGGTCGCCGAGCCTGCCCGCGAGCAGCAGCAGTCCGCCGAACGGGATCAGATAGGCGTTCACGACCCAGGCGAGCCCGGGAGCGGAGAAGCCGAGGTCGCTCTGGATGGCGGGCATGGCGACGGTGACGATGTTCCCGTCCAGGATCGTCATCAGGGTGCCCGCGCACAGGACGACGAGCGAGGCCCACCGGGAGTAGGTTCGTGGTGTCGGCGAACTCGCCGGCTCGGTCCGGGACTGCATGACGGTGGCCTCCGTGTCCTCCATGGACCGTATCGATTCCATGGACGCCCTTCCTTGGTGCACGACTTGTAACGGGGTACATCGTCAGTGACCATGGAGACCGGCATAAGGAGGCACTTCGATGTCCCAGGGGAACACCGGTGTTACCTCGCAGGCAGTGCTCGCGCAGGCGTGCCCGGTCCGCGAGGTTCTTGACAGGGTCGCCGGAAAATGGAGCGTGCTGATCATCGTGGCCGCCGCGCACGGCCCGATCCGTTTCACCGAACTGGAGCGCAGCATCGAGGGGATCAGCCGCCGCATGCTGACCCTCACCCTGCGCAATCTCGAGCGCGACGGCCTTGTCACCCGCACCGTCCATCCCACGGTGCCGCCGAAGGTCGAGTACGAACTCACCCCGGTGGCACGTGAGTTGCACGTGACGTTGCTCTCCCTGACCGACTGGGCCGAGCGGCACCGTGTGGCGATCGCCGAGTCCCGCGCGGCCTACGACGCCGAGCACCGGCCGGAGTTGCTCGACGCGTAGCCGCGAAACGCGTGGCGGAGCGGCCCGGTGAGGTCAGAGACCCATCGGGCCCGGGTCGGCCGCCAGTGACTTGAAGGCGTCCCGCGGGCCGGACACCAGGCGGCGCTCCGAGGTCCATCAGCCCGCCGACCGCCGTGATCTCGGCCGCCACCGTGCCGTCGGTCTTCCTGATGGTCTGCTCGATACGGAAACTCTTGCCCTCGCCCCAGAGGAAGGTGCACGTCACCTCGACCTCGTCGCCGGCCCGCAGTTCGCGCCGGTAGCGGATGGTCGTCTCCAGCGCGACCGGGCCCACGCCCCGGGCCGCCAGGACCGCCTGGCTGATCCCGGCCGCCTGGAGTACCGACCAGCGGGCGTGTTCGGCGTACTGGAGATACACGCTCTGGTTGAGATGCCCCTGCACATCGGTCTCGTACCCACGAACGGTCACGGGGACGGAAAACGGCTCTGCCACGACTTTCCTTTCGACAACGACAACGACAGCGACAACGGCTTCGGCGGCTGCAACGCGACAGCGGCTTCGGCTGATGCGGCGGCCGCCACGACAGTAACCGCAGCGACGGCTCCCGAGGCTCCGGCCACGGGGCCGCGCCCCTTCCGGACGACTCCACGCGGGCGGGGCTCGATCAACTCCCTTGTGCCGCACTCCCTCCGGCTCCCGCACTCCCTCCGGCTCCCGCACTCCCTCCGGCTCCCGCACTCCCTCCGGCTCTCGTGCACCTTCGGCTCCCGCACTCCCTCCGGCTCTCGTGCACCTCCGGCTCCCGCACTCCCTCCGGCACCCGTGCACCTTCGGCTCCTGTGCACCTTCGGCTCCCGTGCACCCTCCGGCACCCGTGCACCTTCGGCTCCTGTGCACCTTCGGCTCCCGTGCACCCTCCGGCACCCGGGCGCCTCACGGTCCGTCGCGGGTGTCCGGCGTGCCCGGGTGGGGTCCGTGCACGCGCGCCTCACGCCCGCCGGGGCGAGGCGAGAACGTACCGGGCGCCCGTGCGCGGCTCCGTGTGCTCGCCGGCCTGCCAGCCCGCCTTCTCCAGGGTGGCCGCGCAGGCCCGCAGCGCCTCGGGGTCCGGCTCACGTACGGCGACGGCCTCCGGCTGCGGAGTCGCCCGCACCCGGTACCCGCCGCCCACCGCTCCGGCGGGCCGGTGCCCCGCCGCCTCCAGCGCGAGCGCGGCGGCCTGCACCAGATGCGTACGCTCCCAGGCGCAAGGACGGTCGGTCGCGCCGTCCGGAGCGGTCATCCGGCGCAGCTCCAGGAGTCCCTGCCAGGCGCTGCGCACCTCCCGCAGCCGCGCGGGGCCCGTCCCGGCCCCCTCCTCGCCGCCGGTCCGCGCCGCGAACACCCCGGACGCCGCCGGAGCGGACGGCTCGGCGGCGCCGGCGGGCTCGGGCGTCCCGGACGCCTCACGCAGCCGATGCCCGGCCGGCGTCAGGAAGTGGTCGCGCGGGGGCCGTGGATGACGGAAGGCGAGCCCCCGCGCCACCAGTGCGGCGAGCTGGGCCTCGGTGCCCCTGAGCCGCCCGGTCACCGGGTCGGCGGCATCGATGACGCGACGCTGTGCGGCGGTCGGTGGTCGTGTCACGGCGCGCTCCCTCCGCCACCCGGCGGTGTCACGGCGCTCCCCCCGCCGCGGGTCAGGGCGCCTGGGCCCCCTCGTCCGCCGGGGAGAGCGGTCCATGGGAACAGTACGCGTCGGGTCTGACATTCCATCCGGCCACCACATGCCGCCGGTGCTCGGTGCTCAGCCGGCTCATCGTCCCGGTGGCGAGCTGGAAGAGGGCGCCGGACTGGGCGGTCAGTCCGAGCCGCCGAGCGGTCAGCACCCGCAGGAAGTGGCCGTGCGAGACGACGACCACGCTGCCCTCCGACTCGGAGAGCGCCGCGTCGATCTTGGCCAGCATCCGCTCGGCGCGTGCCCCGACCTCGTCCGGGCTCTCCCCGGGGTGCTCGGGCGGCCCGGCCGTGACACCGTCCGTGAACAGGAACCAGTCGGGCCGTTCCCGGTGGATCTCGACGGTCGTGATGCCCTCGTACCCGCCGTAGTCCCACTCGGAGAGGTCGGCGTCGACGTGGGCGCCGACGACCCCGGCCAGCTGGGCCGTCTCCCGTGCCCGGCGCATCGGGCTGACGAACGCCGCCGCGATGTGGTGCCGGGCGATCAGCGGACCGAGCCGGCGTGCCTGCTCGCGGCCGTTGTCGGTCAGTGGGACATCGGTCGACCCGGTGTGCCGCCCGGACATCGACCATGCGGTCTCACCGTGCCGTACGAGGAGCAGGTCACCCATCGCCGCGCCCTTCCGTCCCTGCGTCAGCTGCTGTCCCTCGTACGGTGACACCGGCCGCCCGGGACCGCAGCACCGGCTCCTCCGGTCGGCCCACCGGCGTCCCCCGGCTCCCTACTGCCGGTACCCGCTCAGGAACCGCCCGATCCGGCTGATCGCCGCGTCCAGGTCGTCGGCGTGCGGGAGGGTGAGAATGCGGAAGTGATCGGGGCGCGGCCAGTTGAAGCCGGTGCCCTGGACGACCTGGATCTTCTCGCGCAGCAGCAGGTCGAGGACGAACTTCTCGTCGTCGTGGATCGGGTGCACCGCGGGGTCGATGCGCGGGAACGCGTACAGCGCGCCCTTTGGTTTCACGCACGAGACGCCGGGGATCTCGTTGAGCTTCTCCCAGGCGCGGTCGCGCTGCTCGCGGAGCCGGCCGCCGGGCCCGGTCAGCTCGTGGATCGACTGGCGGCCGCCGAGCGCGGCCTGGATGGCGTACTGAGCCGGAGCGTTGGCGCACAGTCGCATGGAGGCCAGCATAGTCAGGCCCTCGAGATAGTTGCGCGCGTGCTGCTTGGGGCCCGTGACGACCAGCCAGCCGGAACGGAACCCGGCGACCCGGTACGTCTTCGACAGACCGCAGAAGGTGAGGACGACCAGGTCGGGGGCGAGGGCCGCGGCCGAGTGGTGCACGGCGTCGTCGTACAGGATCTGGTCGTAGATCTCGTCGGCGAACACCATCAGCCCGTGACGGCGGGCGAGATCGAGGATGCCCTCGACGATCGCCTTCGGATAGACCGCGCCCGTCGGGTTGTTGGGGTTGATGATGACCACCGCGCGGGTCCGGTCGGTGATCTTCGCCGCCATGTCCTCCAGGTCCGGGTACCAGTCGGACTGTTCGTCGCACAGGTAGTGCACCGCCTTGCCGCCGGCGAGGGTGGTGACGGCCGTCCAGAGCGGGAAGTCCGGGGCGGGGATGAGGACTTCGTCGCCGTCCTCGACCAGGGCCTGTACGGCCATGGAGACCAGCTCCGAGACACCGTTGCCGAGGAAGACGTCGTCCACGCCGACGTCCAGGCCCCGGTCCTGATAGCGCTGGGCGACGGCCCGGCGGGCGGACAGGACGCCTCGGGAGTCGGTGTAGCCGTGCGCTCGGGGGAGCATCCGGATCATGTCCTGGAGGATCTCCTCGGGCGCCTCGAACCCGAAGAGGGCGGGGTTGCCGGTGTTGAGGCGCAGCACACTGTGGCCCGCCGCCTCCAGTGCGTCGGCGTGCTCGATGACCGGGCCGCGGATCTCGTAACAGACCTCGCTGAGCTTGCTGGACTGCCGGAACTCCATGCGCTGCGCCCTCCGGTTGTGGTGTTGCTTGGTTTTACCAAGTGGAAGCTTGGAAAGTCCAACAAGATAGCTAGACTGCGTCGCATGTCACCGCGCCGAAGCTACGACCAGTACTGTTCCGCCGCCCGTGCCCTCGACGCGGTCGGGGACCGGTGGACCCTCCTGATCGTCCGCGAACTGCTCGGCGGACCGCGCCGCTACACCGATCTGCACGCCGATCTGCCGGGCGTCAGCACCGACGTCCTCGCCTCCCGGCTCAAGGACATGGAGCGCGACGGCCTGACCACCCGGCGGCGCCTGCCGCCTCCCGGCGCGGCCTATGTCTACGAACTCACCTCTCGCGGGCGGGAGCTGCTGCCCGTCCTCCAGGCGCTCGGGGAGTGGGGCGCGCCCGCGCTGGGCGAGCGGCGGCCCACCGACGCCGTACGGGCGCACTGGTTCGCGCTGCCGCTGCTGCGGGGGCTGGACGCCGCCGGAGCGGGGGAGGGGCTGGTCGAAGTCCACCTGGACGAGGGCCGGTTCCATGTGTGGCTGGGCGCCGAGGAAGGACCGCTCTACGGGGACGGGATCGCCCCGCGGGAGCCGGACGCCCGGCTGACGCTGGACACGCCGACGTGCGAGGCCGTGAGCCGGGGGACCTTGACACTGCTCGACGCCCTGCGCGAGCGGAGCGTCGGCGTGACGGGCGACGGCCCCCTGGCCAAGGCCCTGCGCGAGGTCTGACACCGGGCGGGACGGCAGAGGCCCGCCGTGCTCCCGGACGGGGAGCGCGGCGGGCCTCTGCGACCGTACGGGTCAGGCGCCCGGCGGAATCCGGGAAGGCCGTCCGGTGCCCCGCGTCAGCGCGTATCCGCCGATGCCCGCGAGAGCCGCGAGGATGCCGCCGACCGCGGTCCACACCCAGCGGTCGGACCACCAGCCGGAGGTCCAGCCGTCGTCGGGTTCGAGCGAGGACAGCGCCGCCGTCGCGGAGTCGGACTCCTCGTCGGACTTCTCGGCGGTCGTGGCGATGCCCGGCACCAACGGCTTGGCGAGCGAGCCGTCGACCGCGGCCGAACCGCCGATGTCCTTGGAATCCACCCGGACTTCCGTGCTCACCGGCAGACCCAGGTCGGCCGCCCCGAGACCGGTGGCGGTCAGCCGGATGTAATAGGTGCCCGGCAGCGGGTCGTTGGCCCAGGTCTCCGACCAGGCGCGGACGGTGCGCAGGGTGCAGGACAGCTCCACGGAGGCCGCGTCCGTCGCCGCCGTCCGGGTCTGCGCTCCGTACTGGCAGGCCTGACGGCGCCGCAGACCGTCGTACACATCGATCTGCCAGGTCTCGGAGGAGGCGCGCTTGGACGCCTCGGGCAGCTTCACCGTCGCCTTCACGGTGGGCCGCTGCCCGGCGTCCGCGGGGAACGACCAGTACAGGTAGTCACCCGTGGAGCCGCTGGCGGTGGCCTGCAGGCCCTGCTCGATCTCGGTCGCCGTACGGAAAGACGTACCGGCCTCGGTGGGCGCGGCGCCGTCGTCCGACGGGCTCGCGGACGGCGAGGAGTCGGCGACGGCCGGGGAAGCGGCCGCTCCGAGCAGCGCGGGCGCCGCGGCGACCCCCGCGAGAAGCACGGCGGTGCTCAGCACACGTCGGATACGCATCAGTTGGTCCTCCAGACCGCGAACCGCCAGCGCGAGATCCAGCCCCACAGCACACCCGCGAGGAAGCCGGCGAGCACCAGGGCGCCGAGCAGCCACCAGCCGCGTCCGAGCCCGAAGGAGGCCACGTCACTCGCCTGGTCGGGGCCGTCGACGACGTCGACGGTCAGTTCCAGCGGCAGTCCGGGCCCGGTCTTCACGCCCGCCGCCGCCGAGAAGGAGTTGGCGACCTGGAGACACACGACCTCGGCGGCCGCGTCCTCGTCGTCGCTCTCGGCCTTCGGATAACGCAGACCCGTCGAGACGACGTCGGTGCGGCCGTTCCCGGCCGCCTCGCCGCGCACGATCTCCCGGCCGTGCGTGGTGACGGCACGCAGCAACACCCCATAGTCGGGGTTGACCTGACGGTCGGCCCCGATGCTCACCGAGGCGCGCAGTTCCTGGCCCGGCCGGACCTCCACGCGATACCAGCGGTGCTGCGCGAACTCCTCGCGGTCGGTGTAGAGACCCGACTTGACGGCGGGCGCGCCGGTGCACGAGTCGGTCCCCTCCACGGCCACCGGCTTCACCACCGGATCAGCGGCACGGTCCACCAACTGGTTGACGCGGTCGCTGAGTTCCTCCTTGTGCTCCACCGAGGTGTACGTGCCACCGGTGGCCTCGGCGATGCAGCTCAGCTGCTTGCGCATCTTGACGTTGGGGACCAGCCCCAGGGTGTCGATGGTCAGGTTGATGCCCTTGGCCGCGATCTCGCGGGCCACCTCGCACGGGTCGAGCGGCTGACAGGTGTCCTCGCCGTCGCTGATCAGCACGATGCGACGGGTGCCCTCACCGCCTTCGAGGTCGTCTGCCGCCTTGAGCAGGGCGGGGCCTATCGGGGTCCAGCCGGTCGGACTGAGGGTCGCGACGGCCGTCTTGGCCTCGGTGCGGTCCAGGGTCCCCACCGGATACAGCTGGGCCGTGTCCTTGCAGCCCGTCTTGCGGTCGTCCCCCGGATAGTTGGCGCCGAGGGTGCGGATGCCGAGCTGCACCTCCTCGGGCGTCGCGTCGAGCACTTCGTTGAACGCCTGCTTGGCCGCGGACATCCGCGACTCGCCGTCGATGTCCCGGGCCCGCATCGAACCGCTGACGTCCAGCAGGAGTTCGACCTTGGGAGCGGTCGCCGTGGTTTCGTCGGCGACCGCTCCCGCTGGGAAGGCGATCCCGGCGGCCAGGGCGGCGAGCAGGGCGCAGACGCCCGCCGCCAGCCGTTGTCTTGTGATCATCGGCGGATCCTATTGATCAAAGGTGCCGCGCGTAAAAACGAGAGGTGTCCCGCTTCATGACGAGCCGGGTCCCGCGAGCGGCTGCGGGAGCCGTGTCCACAGGTCACCGGGGGTCTCGGGGGACAGCCGCATCAAGGTCAGGGCTTTGGCGGGGAGCGGTTCGCCGAGGAGCGCGGCAAGGTCCGCGGTGCGCGGAAGATCCGGTGCCACCGCTTCAAGGGCCTCGCGCAGCGCGGCTGTCGAGCCGGCCGTCGCGCCCAGCGCGCCGCCGACGAGGGAGCCGAAGAGCTTGCGGCGCAGCGCGGTCTCGTCGTCCGTGACGATACGTCCGGACAGCCGGGGGACCGGGATGCCGTGGCGCGCAAGCCGGGCGGGGCTCACCCGGATGTCGGCCAGGTCGCGGTAGACGAGCCGGACGGGGGAGCCGGCGCGGTCGAGGACCACGAGCAGGTTCTGCCCGTGTGCCTCCAGGGCCACCCCGAGCTCCAGCAGCCGCAGCCCCGCTGTGAGGACGAGGCGGGTGAACTCGGCCAGCCAGGAGGCCTTTTCGGGCAGCAGGGTCAGCGGAAGGGCGGCCACCGGGACGCACGTCTCGCCCGCATCCGTGTAGCCGTCCGGGGACTCCCGCACCACCGCCGCGAGATCGGGGAAGCCGGCGGTGGCCGCGCCGAGGGTGCGGGTGATGTGCAGCGGCACGTCCAGGCCCGCCGTCATCCCCTCCATGAACGCCGAGACCGTTTCCGCCGTCTCCACCGAGTACACCGAGATGTCCCGCACCGACGAGGTCAGCCTGGCGCTGAGAGCGGTCTTCACATGCGGCCCGTCCGGCACCGCGAGGGTCCGCAGGGACATCAACGGGTGGGCGGTGAAACCCTCCTGGACCGGGACGTCCAGTACATGGGCGGTCTGCCAGGGATGCACCGGGATCAGCACCCGCTCCCCCTCCCGCAGCCACTTCGGCCACTCGCCCGTGACGAGACCGCCGTCCACCGCCACCAGGCCCAACTCCACCGACGGCCGGTGCTCCGGCCCGTAGGCGAGCTGTTCGGCCACCGAGAACCCCGGCCGGGCACGGCAGTTGGGGTGATACGGATGCCCGTCCACGATCCGCTGCTCCCACACCCAGCTCGCCTCGGGCGCCTCAGGGGCGCGGCAGGACGCCGCCCGGTCCGCCCGCGACAGGGCCATGGAGGCGACGCTGTGCGCGAGTTCGGCCGCGAAGGCGGGACCGTGCGGTACACCGAGGGCGTCGACGAGCACCTCCGGACGATCGTACGTCCGCTCGGCGAGCCGCACTTCGGTCACGTACGCGGAGGTGGCGTACGGGTCGGCGTGCGGTCCGTGCAGCCGGCGGCCGTCCGTCAGACGCAGCGCGAGGCCGTCACGGCCCGTCTCGCGGCGGGCGATCCACGGCAGCGGTTCGTACGCCAGCGCGCGCCACAACCGGGTCAGTACGGCCGCCCGGGCGCCGGGCAGGGCCTCCGCGTACGGCACCGACAGATCGGGTCGTACGACGCTCAGTTCCTCGGCGAACGCGGCCTCGGTGTCGGGCGTGGAGGGACGGTGCACAGGCGGGCTCCTTGGGTACGGGACTGCGTCGAGTTCGTCCGCCGCGGCAGACATACTGATCACCAGTGCACCGTATGGATCGAATGGACCGGATGGATCGCGTGGACTTCATGCCGACCGTGTTCCCCCACGTCACCGGGGGTGACATGGACGAGGCCGCCGACGCGTACGCCGCCGCGCCGTTGCTCAATTGTCTCCTTCGCGAACTGGCGGAGCCCACACCGGAACCGGGCGTCCACCGGCTCCGCGCCGGTGGCCGGATGCTGCGGGTGCGCGGGACGCGGCGGCCCGTCGAGCCCGAGGTGTACGCCGAGGGGACCTGGCACCGGCTCACCCACCGGGAACTGGTCGCGCTGGCGGCCGAGGAACTGCGCCGGTCCACCGGAGAGGCCGGCTCCGAACTGCCCGCCGAGATGACCGACAGCAGGGACGTGGTCGCGGCCCTCCTCCGCGCCCGTGCCCGCACGTCGCCGCCCGAGGACCCGTACCTGCGCTCGGAGCAGTCCCTGGTCATGGGCCACCCGTACCACCCGGCGCCCAAGACCCGCGGCGGCGGCCCGGCCACCGGCTGGCTGCCGTACGCCCCCGAGGCCTACGCCCGCTTCCCGCTGGAGCTGCTCGCGGTGCGCGCGGACGCGGTCGTCGAGGAGGGCGACACGGCGGCGCTCGACGAACTCGGCGAGGCCCCGCCGGGCTACCGGCTGCTGCCCGCCCACCCCTGGCAGCTCGACCTGACCGGCGACCGCCCGGCGATCCGGGACGCCTTCGCGGACGGCCGGCTCGTACGCGTCGGACGCACCGCCCGCCCGCTGTGGCCGACGGCCGCCATTCGCACGCTCTACGCCCCCGAGGACGACCTGTTCGTCAAGTTCAGCCTTGATGTGCGCATCACCAACGACATCCGCCGGCTGTGGAAGCACGATCTGCTGAAGATGCGCGCCACCGACGCCGCGACCGCCGCCGCCTTCGCCGCCGCGCGGAGCTCCGCGGCCTGGCTGAGCGACCGCGGCTACCGCACCGCCGACTTCGCCTTCGAGGAACTCGCCGTCCTGGTCCGCGACGGACTGCGCGACCACCTCGTCCCCGGCACCACCCCGCTGCTCGCCGCCGCCCTGGTGGAAGGCTTCGACGGCAGCCCGCTCGACAGGCTCACCGAGCCCTGGGCCTGGTGGGCCGCGTACCTCCGCCAGGTGGTGCCCCCGGTGCTGGAGGCGTTCGGGCGCCACGGAGTCGTCGTCGAGGCCCACGTGCAGAACACCCTGGTCGCCGTGGACGGTGCCGGCATGCCCGTCCAGGCCCTGTTCCGGGACGCGGAGGGAGTGAAACTGCTGCCTGGGGTGAGCCGCGCGGCCGGCTGGGAACGGCTCGTCTACTGCCTGATCGTCAACCACCTCGCCGAGCTGGCCGCCCTCCTCGCCGAGCGGTTCCCGGGCGCGGAGCCCTGGCCCGCCGTACGACGGGAACTCCACCGTCACGGCGCGGACCGCGACCTCCCCGAGATCGCCGCGCTGCTCTCCTCGCCCACTCTCCCGGGCAAGACCAATCTGCTGCTCCGCTGGACGGGCGCGGACGGCGCGGACGCGCGGTACGTGCCCCTGCCGAACCCCCTCGTCCGCCCCTGACGCCCGGGGGCGGAGCGATCAGCTGCTTTACAGTGTCAGGTGTGCTCCGCGACGTGACCGCTGTTCGATACGTGACCCCGCTGACGGCGGGCGGCTCCGTGCCCGGAGTCGTCGAGGCCGACGACCTGGGGACCTACGTCGTGAAGTTCACGGGTGCCGCCCAGGGCCACAAGGCGCTGGTCGCCGAGATCATCGTCGGTGAGCTTGCCCGCGCCCTCGGGCTGCGGTTCCCCGAGCTGGTCCTCGTCCACTTCGATCCGGCCGTCGGCGGGCATGAGCCCCACCAGGAGGTCCAGGACCTGCTCCGGGCGAGTGCCGGACTCAACCTCGGCATGGACTATCTGCCGGGCGCGAAGGACTTCACGCCGGAGATCGCGCGGACCTTCCCCGTCGACCCGCTGGAGGCGGGCAAGGTGATCTGGCTGGACGCCCTGACGGTCAATGTGGACCGCACGGTGCACAGCTCGAACCTGATGGTCTGGCCCACCTTCGGCATCGCGCCGCCGCGGCTCTGGCTGATCGACCACGGCGCCGCCCTCGTCTTCCACCACCGCTGGGACGCCTCGTCGCCGGAGAAGGCGTACGACTTCCGGAGCCACGCGCTCGGCGGCCACCACCCGGACACCCGCGCGGCCGACGCCGAGCTCGCGCCCCGCGTGACCGAGGAGCTCCTGCGCGCGGTTCTGGCCGAGGTGCCCGACCCCTGGCTCACGGACGAGCCCGGCTTCGCGAGCCCCGACGCGGTCCGCGAGGCGTACGTCGGCTATCTCCTCGCCCGCGTCCGGGCCTCGGCGGCCTGGCTGCCCACGGACTTCCCGAGCCGCGAGGAGCTCGCCGCGGAGGACGCGGATCGCGCGGAGCGGACCCAGCGGGGGCGGCCCGACTGGCTCAAACGGGTTCCGGACCTGCACGGCAAACCGGCGGCGGAACAGGATTGGTCGGTGCATCTCGGATGACAGAAGTCCAGCGGGTCCAGATCGAGTACTGCACCCAGTGCCGCTGGCTGCCCCGCGCGGCCTGGCTGGCGCAGGAACTGCTCACCACGTTCGAGGCGGAGCTCGACGAGCTGTCCCTCAAGCCCGGTACAGGCGGCGTCTTCGTCGTCCGGGTCAACGACGAGGTGGTCTGGGACCGCCGCGAGCAGGGTTTCCCCGAGCCCACGGCGGTCAAGCGCCTCGTCCGCGACCGAGTGGCCCCGGAGAGGTCCCTGGGCCACTCGGACAGACACGCGGACGGACCGCCGCACTGAGGCCGGGTCAGCCGGTCAGCTGCTCGTAGGCGGGCAGCGTCAGGAAGTCCGCGTAGTCCTCGTCCAGCGCGACCTTCAGGAGCAGGTCGTGCGCCTGCTGCCAGCGGCCGGCCGCGAAGGCCTCCTCGCCGATCTCGGCGCGGATGTCGGCGAGTTCCCGCGCGGCGATCTCGCGCGCCAGCTCCGGGGTGGCGGCCACGGTCCTTCCGTCGTGCTCGAAGACGACACCGGCGTTGATCCACTGCCAGATCTGCGAGCGCGAGATCTCGGCGGTGGCGGCGTCCTCCATGAGGTTGAAGATGGCGACCGCGCCGAGGCCGCGCAGCCAGGCCTCGATGTAACGGATGCCCACCTGCACGGCGTTGACCAGACCGTCGTACGTCGGCCGGGCGTCCAGCGAGTCGATGGCGATGAGGTCACCGGCCGCGACCGACACATCCTCGCGCAGCCGGTCCTTCTGGTTCGGCCTGTCGCCGAGAACGGCGTCGAAGGAGGCCATCGCGATCGGGACGAGGTCGGGGTGGGCCACCCACGAGCCGTCGAAGCCGTCGCCCGCCTCACGGTCCTTGTCGGCCTTGACCTTCT
Organism: Streptomyces sp. NPDC005141; assembly: GCF_053599975.1. NCBI lineage: Bacteria > Bacillati > Actinomycetota > Actinomycetes > Kitasatosporales > Streptomycetaceae > Streptomyces > Streptomyces sp. NPDC005141. The sequence continues at coordinate 36,379 of NZ_JBSFYW010000003.1, forward strand.
CGAAGGCGACCTTGTTGACCTCTTCGTCGCGCCGCGAGGGGATGAACGCGGCCATGCCGCCGATCGCGTGCGCGCCGCGCTTGTGGCAGGTGCGGACGAGGAGTTCGGTGTACGCGCGCATGAACGGGGCCGTCATCGTCACCGCGTTGCGGTCCGGCAGGACGAACTTGGTCCCGCCGTCACGGAAGTTCTTGACGATGGAGAAGAGGTAGTCCCAGCGGCCCGCGTTCAACCCGGCGGCGTGGTCGCGGAGTTCGTAGAGGATCTCGTCCATCTCGTACGCGGCCGTGATCGTCTCGATCAGGACGGTCGCGCGGACCGTGCCCTGCGGAATGCCGACGTAGTCCTGCGCGAAGACGAACACGTCGTTCCACAGGCGGGCTTCGAGGTGTGACTCCGTCTTCGGCAGATAGAAGTACGGGCCCTTGCCGAGGTCGAGCAGCCGCTGCGCGTTGTGGAAGAAGTATAGGCCGAAGTCGACCAGCGCGCCGGGCACGGGCGTGCCGTCGGCGGCGACGAGGTGACGCTCGTTCAGGTGCCAGCCGCGCGGCCGCATCACGACCGTCGCGAGCTCGTCGTCCGGCCGCAGAGCGTACGACTTGCCGGACTTCGGGTCGGTGAAGTCGATGCTGCGGGTGTACGCGCCGATCAGGTTGAGCTGACCGAGGACGACGTTCTCCCAGGTGGGTGCCGAGGCGTCCTCGAAGTCCGCGAGCCACACCCGGGCGCCGGAGTTGAGGGCGTTGATCGTCATCTTGCGGTCGGTCGGGCCGGTGATCTCGACCCGTCGGTCGTTCAGCGCGGCCGGAGCGGGGGCCACCTTCCAGGAGTCGTCGGCGCGGATCGCGGCGGTCTCCGGGAGGAAGTCGAGCGTGGAGGTGCGGGCGATCTCGGCGCGGCGCTCCGCGCGGCGGGCGAGGAGCTCGTCACGCCGGGGCGTGAACAGCCGGTGCAGCTCGGCCACGAAGGCGAGGGCCGCGTCGGTGAGGACCTCTTCCTGCCGGGGCAGGGGCTCGGCGTCGACGATGGCCAGCGGGGACGGCGCTGGTGCGGACATGAGGTGTCACTTCCTTCAGCGAGCTACGTGCGGGCGAGCTGCATACGGACCGTGCGAGCGAACCACGGGCGGCGTCACCGCGCCTGGCACCCGGTGCCACGGGGCGCGGGGATGGCGCCGGGCGCCCTCGACACGGCGGGGCGCTTCTGAACAGTGGATACTAGTTTCCTCATGGTGGAAGTTCAATGGTTTGTTGATGTCGAGATTCTCCGGGTCGACAGAAGGTGGCGCTCGGTGCCACCCCGCTCACTCAAGGTGGATCAGGTCGGCCTCCGTGTCGATGTCGTACGCCCGCGCCACATCCCCGCACTCGACGAGGGTGACCGCGTCCTGGTGGGCCTTCAGATAGGCGCGCGCGCCCCGGTCGCCGGTGGCGGTCGCCGCGATCCCGGCCCAGTGGCCGGCCCCGAAGAGCACCGGATGGCCGCGTTCGCCGTCGTACGCCGCCGCGGCGAGCGACAGCGGGGAGGCGTACGCGGCGAGCACTCGAGCCACCGCCTCCCGGCCGATCCCCGGCTGGTCGACCAGCGACACCAGCGCGGCCAGCGCCCCCGAGTCCGCCAGCGAGTCGAGCCCCGCCCGCAGCGAGGAGCCCATGCCCTCCTCCCATCGCGGGTTGTCCACGAGGACGCACCCGGCCAGCGACGCCCGCTCCCGTACGGCATCGGCCCGGGCGCCGAGGACGACATGGACACGGGTGCAGCCGCCGTCACGCAGTACTCCGACCGCGTGTTCGACGAGGGGTCGTCCCCGGTGCGGCAGGAGTGCCTTGGGGCGGCCCCCGAGGCGCCGCCCGCCGCCTGCGGCCAGCAACAGCCCGACCACCTCGTCCGTGTTCTCCGTCATGTCCCCTGCATACCCGACCGGGCCGGAGCGTGCTCCGGAACCCGGGCCGTCACCCCGGTGCCGCCGGGCTCGATTTCGGTCCGCGCAGTGGCGCCCATCGCATCAGGTGGCGTTTACTGGCCCGCGTCCCCCGGCGCCCGACCACCGCCATGGGGAGCTGGGGCCGACACGAGAAGGACCGACGCACAACGGCGTGCCAGAGGGAGAGCTGTGTTGCGGAGCTTGGGGCAGAGGCCAGTGACCGGCAGCGACGAGGACCCGAGGGTGGCGGAACTGCGCACCGCCGTCTCCCGGCTGCGCCGTGAACTCGCCGCGCATCCGGCCGAGTTCCCCGACCGGGGCATCGCCGAGGACGAGCTCGCGGCCCTCGCCGCGATGGCCGCCGCCGGCCGGCCCGAGATCCCCCGGCTGCGCCGCTCCCTCCTCCTGGTCGCGGGCGCGATCGGCTCGGTCAGTGCCCTGGCGACCCGCCTCGCGGACGTCCGCACCGCGGTGGAACTCTTCGGAGAACCCCCGCACCGAAGCCGTCGCTGACCACGGGCGGGCACCGCGCCCGCCCGGACGGGAACGTCGTCGGGCCCGTCCGGTCCCCGCGCTTCCGGCCCCGTCATGGCCCCGCCCGCGGAGGACACCCCGCCCGGTGACCGTCACCACCGCCGACGTGCGGGAGTCCACGCCCGGCTTCGCCCGGACGCGGACCGCGCCCACCTCGGCGAGGCGGGCGCGGTGCAGTGCGGGAGATGGCGGACGGCCACCTGGAGGAACTCGTCGAAGCTGCCGGGTCGAACCCAGCCGGGCCCGGGACCTTTCTTGCGGGCCCGGGAGCGGTGCCCCGGTCAGGCGGCGCCGGGGCCCGAGCTGGCCAGGGCCTCCGACAGCTCGGCCGCGACCTGCTGGAGCACCGGCACGATCTTGTCGGTGGCGGCCTCGGTGACCCGGCCGGCCGGACCGGAGATCGAGATCGCGGCGGCGGTCGGGGAATCGGGCACGGAGACGGCCAGGCAGCGGACGCCGATCTCCTGCTCGTTGTCGTCGATCGCGTAGCCGGCCCGGCGCACCTCTTCGAGCGCGGCGAGGAAGCCGTCCGGCGTGGTGATCGTCTTCTCCGTCGCGGCGGGCATCCCGGTACGCGAGAGCAGCGCGCGCACCTCGGCGTCCGGAGTGTGGGCCAGCAGCGCCTTGCCGACGCCCGTGGAGTGCGGCAGCACCCGGCGGCCCACCTCGGTGAACATGCGCATGGAGTGCTTGGACGGCACCTGGGCGACGTAGACGATCTCGTCCCCGTCGAGCAGCGCCATGTTCGCGGTCTCGCCGGTCTCCTCGACCAGGCGCGCCAGGTAGGGGCGGGCCCAGGTGCCGAGCAGCCGGGAGGCGGACTCGCCGAGGCGGATCAGACGGGGGCCGAGCGCGTACCTGCGGTTGGTCTGCTGGCGTACGTATCCGCAGGCCACCAGGGTGCGCATCAGCCGGTGAATGGTGGGCAACGGCAGCCCGCTGCTCGCGGAGAGCTCGCTCAGGCCGACCTCGCCCCCGGCGTCCGCCATGCGCTCCAGCAGATCGAAGGCGCGCTCGAGGGACTGGACACCGCCACTCGGAGCGGACGATTTGGCGTCGGTGGTGCTGGCGCTGGACGGCGGCACGGCGGCGGTCCTTTCGGGGCGCAGAATCGAGAGGATCGAGAGGGTGACCCGAAGCGTCTCGAGCGGGGCGGTGGCGGGTGGCGGGCGGGCAGAGACGCAGCCTACCCGGCAGTCGGTCGACTCCCCGGTTGTGCACAACCACCTTCTGCTTGTCGGAATTCTACTTCCACTTTGTGGAAACATCCAGAGCCGGGCAGGTCGGAGGCAGAGTGGAGAAGTGAACCCTTGACGGCACGAGGGCCGGAGTGAAGACTCCTTCAACAGAACGTTGAATTTCGTTACGTGGAAGTAAACCGGCGGCGGGATTCAACGGCGGCAGAGAGAGGGGTCCGGGTGTCCGACGTCGAACTGGTACTGCGCTCGACGCGCGTCATCACTCCCGAAGGGACGCGCGCCGCTTCGGTCGCGGTCGCCGAGGGGAAGATCACGGCCGTGCTGCCGCACGACACCGAGGTGCCGCCCGGTGCCCGGCTCGAGGACTTCGGCGACGACGTCCTGCTGCCCGGCCTCGTCGACACCCACGTCCATGTGAACGACCCCGGCCGCACCGACTGGGAGGGCTTCTGGACCGCGACGCGCGCCGCGGCCGCCGGCGGCATCACCACCCTGATCGACATGCCGCTCAACTCCCTCCCGCCGACGACGACGGTCGGCAACCTCCGTACGAAGAAGGACGTCGCCCGCTCCAGGGCGCACATCGACGTCGGCTTCTGGGGCGGCGCGCTCCCCGGCAACGTCAAGGACCTGCGGCCCCTGCACGATGCCGGAGTCTTCGGATTCAAGGCGTTCCTCTCGCCCTCCGGAGTCGACGAGTTCCCCGAACTGGACCAGGACCAGCTCGCCCGGTCACTCGCCGAGATCGCCGGCTTCGGCGGCCTGCTGATCGTGCACGCCGAGGACCCGCACCACCTGGCGTCCGCCCCGCAGAAGGGCGGCCGGAGGTACACCGACTTCCTCGCCTCGCGCCCCCGCGACGCCGAGGACACGGCCGTCGCGAGTCTCATCGCGCAGGCCAAGCGCCTCGACGCGCGCGTGCACGTGCTGCATCTGTCGTCGAGCGACGCGCTCCCGCTGATCGCCGCCGCGAAGGCCGAGGGCGTCCGGCTCACGGTGGAGACCTGCCCGCACTACCTCACCCTGACCGCCGAGGAAGTCCCGGACGGCGCCAGCGAGTTCAAGTGCTGCCCACCCATCCGCGAGGCCGCCAACCAGGACCTGCTGTGGCAGGCGCTGGCCGACGGCACGATCGACTGCGTGGTCACCGACCACTCGCCGTCGACCGCCGACCTCAAGACGGACGACTTCGCGACCGCGTGGGGCGGCATCTCAGGACTTCAGCTGAGCCTGTCCGCCGTCTGGACCGAGGCCCGGCGGCGCGGCCACGGCCTGGAGGACGTGGTCCGCTGGATGTCCACCCGCACGGCCGAGCTGGTCGGCCTCGGCGACCGCAAGGGTTCGGTCGAGGCGGGCCGCGACGCCGACTTCGCGGTGCTCGCCCCCGACGAGACCTTCACCGTCGATCCCGCCGCGCTCCAGCACCGCAACCGGGTGACGGCCTACGCGGGCAGGACCCTCACCGGCGTCGTGAAGTCCACCTGGCTGCGCGGCGAACGCATCGTCGCCGAGGGCCGGTTCGCCGAGCCCACCGGCCACCTCCTCACCCGCCACCCATAACCCCGCACCTTCACCGACCCACCCGCACCGACCCACTGATCCGCACCACGGACCGCCGCACCGCACTCCGGCACCCGCACCGCATCCGCACCCGCAACGGCCGACCCCGAAAGGCAGATCGATCATCGTGACGGCGCAGCGCCCAACCGTTCTGGCCACCTTCACCGGAGACGCGAACCCCTACGGAGGCGGCGACCCGTACGCGGACTACCGCACCGCCGACTTCCCCTTCACCCAGTACGCCAACCTCGCCGACCGGCAGCTCGGCGCCGGGGTCGTGGCAGCCAACGACGAGTTCTTCGCCCAGCGCGAGAACCTCCTCGTGTCCGCGGCCGCCGAGTTCGACCCCGAGCACTTCGGCCACAAGGGCAAGATCATGGACGGCTGGGAGACCCGGCGGCGCCGCGGCGCCTCGGCCGAGCACCCGTGGCCGACCGCCGAGGACCGCGACTGGGCCCTGGTGCGCCTCGGCGCCCCCGGCGTGATCCGCGGGATCGTGGTCGACACGGCCCACTTCCGCGGCAACTACCCGCAGGCGGTGTCGGTCGAGGGCGCGTCGGTGCCCGGTTCGCCGTCTCCGGAGGAACTCCTCGCGGACGGCGTGAAGTGGACGACCCTCGTACCGCGCACCGCGGTCGGCGGTCACGCGGCCAACGGATTCGCCGTCTCCGTCGAGCAGCGCTTCACCCACCTGCGCGTCAACCAGCACCCCGACGGGGGCATCGCGCGACTGCGTGTGTACGGCGAGGTCGTGCCCGACCCGCGCTGGCTGTCCGCCCTCGGCACCTTCGACGTGGTCGCCCTGGAGAACGGCGGACAGGCGGAGGACGCCTCCAACCTCTTCTACTCACCCGCCACCAACACGATCCAGCCGGGGCGCTCCCGCAAGATGGACGACGGCTGGGAGACGCGCCGCCGCCGCGACAACGGCAACGACTGGATCCGCTACCGGCTCGTCGCCCAGTCCGAGATCCGCGCCCTCGAGATCGACACGGCGTACCTGAAGGGCAACAGCGCGGGGTGGGCCTCGGTGTCGGTGAAGAACGGCGACGAGGGGGAGTGGACCGAGGTCCTGCCGCGCACCCGCCTGCAGCCCGACACCAACCACCGCTTCACCCTGGCCGCACCCGTCGTCGGCACCCACGCGCGCGTGGACATCTTCCCGGACGGCGGCATCTCCCGCCTGCGCCTGTTCGGCTCCCTGACGGAGGAGGGCGCGTCCCGCCTGGTGGCACGCCACCAGGAGCTGGGCGGCTGAGCCTCCGGGCTCCGTCGCCGCGGTTGCCGGACGGATTGGTGCCGCGTCACAGGCCGTGTCGGGGTTCCCGCCGGCCTGCTCCGGGGCCATGACGAGTCCGCCCCGGGGTCGGCCTGTTCCCGGTGCGGGCCTGCGCCGGGGGCCGGGTGCGGCCCCACGCGCTACGCCGCGTGGCCTCCGTCCACCGCGAACTCGGCCCCCGTCACGTAGCCCGCCTCGCTTCCCGCCAGATACGCGACCATCGACGCGACCTCGTCGGCGGCGCCGAAGCGGCCCACGGCGGTCATCGCGGCCTGGCCCGGTGCGTACGGGCCGTCCGCCGGGTTCATGTCCGTGTCGATCGGTCCGGGATGGACGATGTTGGCGGTGATCCCGCGGTCGCCCAGTTCCCGCGCCAGCGCCTTGGTCAGGCCGATCAGCGCCGACTTGCTCGTCGCGTAGAGCGTTCCGCCGGGGCCGGGGACCCGCTGTGTCATGCAGGTGCCGATCGTGATGATCCGCCCGCCGTCCCCGAGGTGCGGCGCGGCCGACCGGGAGGCCAGGAAGACCCCCCGGACATTGACGGCGAGCGCCCGGTCGACGTCCGCCAGGGACAGGGAGTCCAAGGGGCCCAGGACACCCACCCCCGCGTTGTTCACGAGCACGTCGAGCCGCCCGAACTCCGCGACGACCCGGTCGGCGACCCCGCCGGCCTCCACCGCGTCCGAGGAGTCCGCGCACAGGGCGAGTCCCCTGCGTCCGAGCGCCTCGATGCCTCGTACGACGTCGGCCGCCGCCTCCTTGCCCCGCACATAGGTGATGGCCACGTCCGCGCCCTCGCAGGCGAGGCGCAGGGCCGTCGCGGCCCCGATGCCCCGGCTGCCACCGGTCACGAGGGCCACCTTGCCGTTCATGGTTCCTTGAGAAGTCATGTGTCCATCCCAGCGGTCGCACGCGTCCGGCGCTGGCGGCGTACGGACACCGAATTCACCAGCGCCCGCACCGGGCACACCGCCTCACCCGATGGCGCGGAACTCTTCGCTCCGCCTCCCGCGTTCCTCTGGTGTGACTCTTCAGCAAGAAATCGTCGGCACCGCCATGCAGATGGCGGTGGTCAACCTGGGCCTCGGCCAGACCGTGTACTGCGAGGCGGGGAAGTTCCTGTTCAAGACGACCAACGTGACCATGGAGACGCGGCTCTCCGGGCCGTCGGGCGGCGGTGGCCAGCAGCAGGCCGGTGGCGGCGGCATGGGCGGCATGCTGCGGCAGGCCGTGGGCACCGCCATGCAGGCCGGCCAGCGCGCCCTCGCGGGCGAGTCCCTGGCCTTCCAGTACTTCACCTCGACAGGCGGTGAGGGCACCGTCGGGTTCGCGGGCGTGCTGCCCGGTGAGATGCGCGCCCTGGAGCTCGACGGCACGCGCGCGTGGTTCGCCGAGAAGGACGCCTTCGTGGCGGCGGAGTCGACCGTGCGGTTCGGGATCGCCTTCCAGGGCGGCCGGACCGGACGAAGCGGCGGCGAGGGATTCGTCCTGGAGAAGTTCACCGGGCAGGGCACGGTGATCATCGCGGGCGCGGGCAACTTCATCGACCTGAACCCGGCCGACTTCGGCGGCCGCATCGAGGTCGACACGGGCTGTGTCGTCGCCTTCGAGGAGGGGATCCAGTACGGGATCCAGCGCATCGGAGGCCTCAACCGGCAGGGGATGATGAACGCGGTCTTCGGCGGCGAGGGCCTGTCGCTCGCCACCCTGGAGGGCAACGGACGGGTGATCCTCCAGTCGCTCACCATCGAGAGCCTCGCCAACGCCCTGAGAAAGGCCCAGGGCGGCGACAAGCAGGGCCCGACGGGCGGCCTCTTCTCGACCAACGCGGGGTGATCCGGTCACGACCGACGCTCACGCGGCTGCCGGGCCGCCGCCTCTTCGCCGAGGGCGCCGTTCCCACCGCGCTCCGGCATGCCGGTGGCCGAAGTCAGCCGGGCTTCTGGCTCTCCGCGGCCGCGAACAGTGCGAACGCCAGCACGAGGAGGGCGGCGCTCGCATAGATCTCGTAGCCGTCGAGGAACCCGAGCCGCTGCACGAGTCCCCACCCGTGCGGCCATCCGGTGATCGCCTGGACCATGCCGAGGGCGCCCTGCACCAGCGCGATGAAACCGAGCACCTCCAGAATCTGCTTCATGGGACGACTCTCGCCCCGCGGACCTCCCAGGTACATCGGCCGCGGGGCGAGGCCCGTCCGACCGAAGTCGCGGGGTGCCGCGCCCTCGGCCCGACGAAAGTCTGAAGTGGGCCGACTTTGGTCGGTGACCGTGCTCGCGGGGAGGTGGCGGCGAGTTCGGCTGCGTAGATTTGTCGACCGTGAGTGGTGACAATCCGGCGCCCGCGCCGCGTGACGTACCCGCGTCGACCCTGCGGGGCCGACGCTGGCTGCTGCCCTCGGCCGTGGTTGCGGAACTCGACCCCGACGCGGAGCGTGCGGGGCGCTCCGGACGGCCGCGGCGCACGGTGCGCGACTGGATCGTCGACTTCGGCTGCTTCCTGCTGGCCGTCGCCGTCGGCCTCGCGGCCGCGAACACCCTGACCGACGACCCGAACACCCCGCACGGCCTCGCCGTCGCCGACCAGTGGATCGGCGCGCTCGCCTGTGCGGCGGTCTGGCTGCGCCGACGCTGGCCGCTGGGGCTCGCCGTTGCCATGATCCCGGTCGGGCTCGTCGCGAACACGTCGGGCGGCGCGGGCCTGGTCGCCCTCTTCACCCTCGCCGTGCACCGGCCCTTCCGGTACGTGGCCTGCGTCGCTGGCGTCCAGCTCGCGCTGATCCCGGCGTTCTTCTGGCTGCGGCCCGACCCGGACCTGCCCTACCTCGCCGCCGTCGCCGTCACCGCTCTGCTCACCTCGGCGTTGGTCGGCTGGGGCATGTTCGTCCGGTCCAAGCGGCAGCTCATGCTGAGTCTGCGGGACCGGGCGCGGCGGGCCGAGACCGAGGCGGCGCTGCGGGCCGAGCAGGCGCAGCGGCTGGCCCGCGAGGCGATCGCGCGCGAGATGCACGACGTGCTCGCGCACCGGCTCACGCTGCTGAGCGTGCACGCGGGGGCGTTGGAGTTCCGGCCCGACGCGCCCCGGGAGGAGGTCGCCCGGGCCGCGGGGGTCATCCGGGAGAGTGCGCACGAGGCCCTGCAGGATCTGCGCGAGATCATCGGGGTGCTGCGGGCCGGGGACTCCGAAGACGCGGGGCGGCCGCAGCCGACGCTCGCGGCGCTCGACGGGCTGGTCGCCGAGTCGCGCTCCGCCGGCACGAAGGTCGTTCTCGACAACCGTGTCGCCGACCCGGCCGCGGTGCCCGCGTCCGTCGGCCGTACCGCGTACCGCATCGCCCAGGAGGGGCTGACCAACGCCCGCAAGCACGCGCCCGGCGCGGAGGTCACGGTGACGGTGCGGGGGGCCGCCGGGGACGGCTTGACCGTGACCGTCGCCCATCCCGCGCCGCCGGGTGAGGTGCCGAAGGTGCCGGGGTCCGGGCAGGGGCTGATCGGGTTGACGGAGCGGGCGACTCTGGCGGGAGGGCGGCTCGAGCACGGGGTGGTGGGGGACGGGGGGTTTCGGGTTCGGGCGTGGTTGCCGTGGGGTGGGTGAGGGTGGTGCCTCGGCGGTTCTCGGATGCGGGGCCTCGGCGGTTCCCGGGCGGGTCCGGTGGGTGGGTCGGGTAGGGGTGGAGGGGGCCATGGACTGCTGGGGGAGCTGGTTAGGTGGATTCCATGACTGCGATTCGTGTGCTGCTCGTCGATGACGACCCCTTGGTGAGAGCGGGGCTGTCCCTCATGATGGGCGGCGCCGAGGACGTCGAGATCGTCGGTGAGGCCGCCGACGGTGGCGAGGTGGAGGCACTCGTCGACCGCACCCGGCCCGATGTCGTCCTGATGGACATCAGGATGCCGACCGTCGACGGACTGACGGCAACCGAGCGGTTGCGCGGACGCGAAGAGGCGCCCCAGGTCGTGGTCCTGACGACCTTTCACGCCGACGACCAGGTGCTGCGCGCGCTGCGGGCGGGCGCGGCCGGCTTCGTCCTCAAGGACACACCGCCCGCGCAGATCCTGGCGGCGGTGCGCCGGGTCGCGGCCGGAGACCCGGTGCTGTCGCCCACCGTCACCCGTCAGTTGATGGAGCACGCCGCGGGTTCCTCCCTCGACACCCGCAGATCCGGGGCGCGTTCACGGGTGGCTGGACTGAACGAGCGGGAGCGCGAGGTCGCCGTGGCCGTCGGGCGGGGGAGTTCGAACGCGGAGATCGCCGCCGAACTGTTCATGAGTGTCGCCACGGTCAAGACGCACGTCTCGCGGATCCTGGCCAAGCTCGATCTCAACAACCGTGTACAGATCGCCCTGTTGACGTACGACGCCGGACTGCTGGACGAGGGCGGGCACTGATCGGGGCCCTCGGGCGTTGGTGGGGGTGACGGGAGGGGGAGTCGTGATCGACCTGGGGGAGTACGGGGCGCGGTTCACCGAGAACCCGCACCCGGTCTACGCGGAGTTGCGCGCGCTCGGTCCGGTGCACCGGGTGCGGCTGCCGTCGCCGGACGTTCACCACGAGACCTGGCTCGTCGTCGGGTACGAGGAGGCGCGGACCGCGCTCGCCGACCCGCGGCTGGCCAAGGACGCGGAGAAGATCGGGGTCACGTTCCTCGACGAGGAGCTGATCGGCAAGCATCTGCTGGTCGCCGACCCGCCGCAGCACACCCGGCTGCGGACGCTCATCGCGGGCGAGTTCACCGGCCGCCGGGTCGCGGCACTGCGCCCGCGGATCCAGGAGATCACCGACGGACTGCTCGACGCGATGGTGCCGCGCGGCCGCGCCGACCTCGTCGAGTCGTTCGCCTATCCGCTCCCGCTGACCGTCATCTGCGAGCTGCTCGGGGTGCCCGAGCCGGACCGGGCCGCCTTCCGCGCGCTGTCCACGGAGGCGGTCGCGCCCACCAGCGCCGAGAGCGAGAACCGTGCCTTCGTCGAACTCGCTTCCTATCTAGGTGAGTTGATCGAGTCTAAGCGGCGCACGGGTCCCGCGGACGACCTGCTCAGCGGGCTCATCCGTACCACCGCGCAGGACGGTGACCGGCTGTCGTCGCGGGAGTTGGGCGGCATGGCGTTCGTGCTCCTGGTCGCCGGGCACGAGACGACGGTCAACCTCATCGCGGGAGCGGTCCGGGCTCTGCTCGGCCATCCCGACCAACTCGCCGCACTGCGCGCCGACATGACGCTCCTCGACGGCACGATCGAGGAGACGCTGCGCTACGAGGGGCCGGTGGAGAACGCGACCTTCCGTTACGCCGCGGAGCCCCTCGACATCGGCGGCACGGCGATCGCGTCCGGTGAGGCGGTGATGATCGGCCTCACAGCGGCGGATCGTGACGGGGTGCGCTATCCGGCGCCCGACCGCTTCGACATCCGGCGCGAGGCCCGCGGACATCTCGCCTTCGGGCACGGCATCCATTACTGTCTGGGCGCGCCGCTGGCCCGGATCGAAGCCCGCGTGGCGCTCCGCTCCCTGCTGGATCGGTGCCCGGACCTGGCGCTCGACGGACCGCCGAGCGGATGGCTGCCCGGCATGCTGATGCGAGGCGTGCGCCGTATGCCGGTGCGCTGGTGAGCGGCCCGGTGCCGCGTGAGGAGCGTGGACCGTGCTGCGTACGGCGGAGATCACCGCGGAGCTGACCGGCCTGGAGGACTCCCACCGGCTCTACTGGCGCTCCCAGTTGGAGTTCAGCCTGGACTGCTTCATCTGTGAGCGGATCGGGCGGACGACGGTGTTCGACCGCGGGGCCGAGCAGGCGCTGTGCTCCGGAAGCCGCAGCGGATTCAAGCGCCACCACACCGCCGCCAGGCTCACGGGGTTCGACACGACGAGAGGCCCGGAGCGGCTGGCGGTCCGGGCTCTGATCGACTTCTGGTGGGCGCCCTTCACCGACACCCGCGACGGCATCAAGGCCGCCGCGCCCACCAGCCACCCCTGGGTGCGGCTGCCCCTCGCCTACTACTGTCCGGACGCGAAGGAGTCGGGCACCGGCAGCATCCAGACCAACCTGGTGCGGCCGCACCGGCTGACGTGCAAGCACTGCGACCGACTGCTCGGCGTCGACCGGGAGACCCCGGCCGTGCGGCTGCTCGGATGAGCGACCGCGCGGCGGCCGGGGCTCGTGCTTGGGCCGACGGCTGTGAGGGGCTGTCGGCCCTAAACCCGAGCACCGAGGTCGTCGATTCCCGGCCCCCGCGGTCGCACACCGGGGCCTGCGGTCGTACTCCTGATCCCCGCCGTCGGCCCCTTTGACACGCGGCGTGTCTCTGGGTGCGGAGTGGTGCGGACTGCGCGCCTCCCTCAGTCCCGGACGCCCGGGATCTCCGCCGGTGAGACCGCGCGTCGCTCGCGCCGCGACAGCTCACAGGCCTCGGCGATGCGCAGCGCCTCCAGCGCCTCGCGGCCGTCGCAGGGGTTCGGGCGCTCACCGCGGACCACCTCGACGAACGCGGCGAGCTCCGCCTCGTACGCGGGGCCGAAGCGCTCCAGGAAGCCCGTCCACGGCTTGTCCGCGGGCGGCGGTCCGGCCGGTTCGGTCGAGGCGATCGGCGTACGGTCGTCCAGGCCGACGGTGATCTGGTCCAGTTCGCCGGAGAGCTCCATGCGGACGTCGTAGCCCGCGCCGTTCACCCGGGTTGCCGTCGCCGTCGCGAGCATGCCGTCGTCGAAGGTGAGGACGGCCGCGCCGGTGTCGATGTCGCCGGCCTCGCGGAACATCGCGGGCCCGGCGTCGGAGCCGGTCGCGTAGACCTGGACGACCTCGCGGCCGGTGACCCAGCGCAGCATGTCGAAGTCGTGGATCAGGCAGTCGCGGTAGAGCCCGCCGGAGAGCGGGAGATAGTCGGCCGGCGGCGGCGACTGGTCGGACGTCATCGCGCGTACGGTGTGCAGCCGGCCGAGCCGGCCCGACCGCACCGCCTCGCGGGCGACCGTGTAGCCCACGTCGAAGCGGCGCTGGAATCCCATCTGCAGAACCGTTCCGGCTGCGTCCACCTCGGCGAGCGCGGACAGCGTGCCCGCCAGATCGAGCGCTATGGGCTTCTCGCAGAAGACCGGGAGCCCGGAGCGTGCTGCCCGACCGATCAGTTCGGAGTGGGCCGAGGTCGCGGCGGTGATGACCACCGCGTCCACGCCCCAGGTGAAGATCTCGTTCACGCTGGGCGCCGCTGTCGCGCCCAGCCGGTCCGCCAGTCGCTGGGCCCGTGCGGGGTCCGCGTCCGTGACGATGAGGGAGCCGCCGACCTCACGGTGACGGCTGAGAGTGGTCGCATGAAATGTACCGATACGACCCGCTCCGATGAGTCCGATGCGCATGGGAACAAAGTGAGGGCCGACCCGCCGTGCTGTCAATGCTTTGTCCGGACAATCGAACTTCACAACTTCCCGTCAACATCTCCCGGAGCTACGCTCGGGCCGTGCCCAAACCAGATGTGGATCCGACCGTGTCGCTCCAGCTCAGCGTCGACCGCAGCAGCCCGGTCCCGCTGTACTTCCAGCTGTCGCAGCAACTCGAGGCCGCCATCGAGCACGGAGCACTGACCCCGGGCAGCCTGCTCGGCAACGAGATCGAGCTCGCCGCGCGGCTCGGCCTGTCCCGTCCCACGGTCCGCCAGGCCATCCAGTCCCTCGTCGACAAGGGCCTGCTCGTGCGGCGCCGCGGCGTCGGCACCCAGGTCGTGCACAGCCAGGTCAAGCGCCCCCTGGAACTCAGCAGCCTCTACGACGACCTGGAATCGGCGGGCCAGCGTCCCGCGACCCAGGTGGTCGTCAACACCGTCGAACCGGCGTCCACCGAGGTCGCCGCCGCCCTCGGGGTGGCCGAGGACAGCGAGGTCCACCGTGTCGAGCGGCTCCGTCTCGCGCACGGTGAGCCGATGGCGTACCTCTGCAACTTCCTGCCCCCCGACCTGCTGGAACTCGACAGCGACCGGATGGAGGCCACCGGCCTGTACCGGCTGATGCGCGGTGCCGGCATCACCCTGCACAGCGCCCGCCAGTCCGTCGGCGCCCGCGCGGCCAGCGCGGAGGAGGGTGAACGGCTCGGCGAACCGGCCGGGGCTCCGCTGCTCACCATGCAGCGCACCACCTTCGACGACACCGGCCGCGCCGTCGAGTTCGGCTCCCACATCTACCGCGCCTCGCGGTACTCCTTCGAGTTCCAGCTCCTCGTACGGCCGTGACCCGCTCGCCGGCGAGCGCCGTGACGGCGACCGGCGTGGCGGGTACGTCCCCGGATCCTGACGGGCTCGTGCGCAGGCCTCCGAGTGCCCCCGTCGACACCACCTGAACGGCCCCGCCACGCCCCTGAAGTGCACCGCGCGCGGGACCCGCTGGTCGGGTGGATGATCCCCGTGATCGATACTTGGTCGTTTGGGCCGGTTCGACACCGGCCCCGAAGGGCCCGCGGAAGGGCCCCCGGGCCGATCTCCTTGGCCCGGCGCACCAAGGAGCACGGCAAGAAGGGCAAGGCCTCGTGGCACGGACTCGGACCTGGGTGACCATCGCGCTGGCAGGGGCGCTGACGGTGTCCCTCGCGGGATGCAGCAGCACCGGCGGGAAGCGGGCCGAGGACGCCCGCAAGGCGGCGGAGGCCCATGGCAGGGCCGTGGTGGACACACCCCGGTGGACCTTCGCGATGATCACCCACTCGGGCGATGGCGACACCTTCTGGGACATCGTGCAGAAGGGCGCCCAGCAGGCCGCCGACAAGGACAACATCAACTTCCTGTACTCGCACGACGACGAGGCCCAGCAGCAGGCACAGCTCGTGGACGCCGCGGTCGACAAGAAGGTCGACGGCATCATCGTGTCGCTGGCCAAGCCGGACGCCATGAAGGCCGCGGTCGCGCGCGCCCGCAAGGCCGGCATCCCGGTGATCACGGTGAACTCCGGCTCCGAGGAGTCGAAGGCCTTCGGCGCGCTCACCCACATCGGCCAGGACGAGACGATCGCCGGTGAGGCGGTCGGCGAGGAGCTGAACAAGCGAGGCCGCAAGAAGGCCCTGTGCGTCCTGCACGAGCAGGGCAACGTCGGCCACGAGCAGCGCTGCGCGGGCGTCAAGAAGACGTTCGACGGCACCGTGCAGAACCTCTACGTCCAGGGCACCAGCATGCCCGACGTGCAGTCGTCCATCGGCGCCAAGCTCCAGGCCGACGGGTCCATCGACTCGGTCGTCACGCTCGGCGCGCCGTTCGCGGACACCGCGGTCAAGGCCAAGGAGGACGCGGGCAGCAAGGCCGAGATCGACACCTTCGACCTGAACGCCAAGGTGGCCGCCGGGCTCAAGGACGGCACCCTCGGCTTCGCCGTCGACCAGCAGCCCTACCTCCAGGGCTACGAGGCCGTGGACCTGCTCTGGCTCTACAAGTACAACGCGGACGTCCTCGGCGGCGGCAAGCCCGTCCTCACCGGACCGCAGATCATCACCAAGGACCAGGCCTCCGAGCTGGAGCGGTACGCGGATCGGGGGACCCGATGACCGCCACGGCACCCGCGCCGACGCCCGGCCCCAAGACCGACGAGCGGCTCCTGAGGACCTCGCCCCTGCGCAAGCTGATGAGCCGCCCCGAGCTCGGCTCCGTGGTCGGCGCGGTCGCGGTCTTCCTCTTCTTCGCGATCTTCGCGGACAGCTTCGTACGGGCCGCGAGCCTCAGTACCGTCCTGTACGCGGCGTCGACCATCGGCATCATGGCCGTCCCGGTCGCGCTGCTGATGATCGGCGGCGAGTTCGACCTCTCCGCGGGCGTCATGGTCACCAGCTCCGCGCTGATCTCGTCGATGTTCAGCTATCAGATGACGGCGAACGTCTGGGTCGGCGTGGTCGTCTCGCTCTTCGCCACCCTCGCCATCGGCGTCTTCAACGGCGTGATGCTGACCCGTACCGACCCGCCGAGCTTCATCATCACGCTCGGTACCTTCCTGATGCTGACCGGCATGAACCTCGGTTTCACCAAGCTGATCAGCGGAACGGTCTCCACCAAGTCGATCTCCGACATGGAGGGCTTCTCCTCCGCCAAGGACGTCTTCGCCTCGACGATCACCATCGGCGGCGTCGACTTCAAGATCACCATCCTGTGGTGGCTCGTCCTGGTCGCCGTGGCCACCTGGATCCTGCTGCGCACCCGCGTCGGCAACTGGATCTACGCCGTCGGCGGCGGCGAGGAGGCGGCCCGCGCGGTCGGCGTCCCGGTCGACAGGACCAAGATCGGCCTCTACATGGGCGTCGCCTTCGGCGCCTGGATCTCCGGCCAGCACCTGCTGTTCTCGTTCGACGTCGTGCAGTCCGGCGAGGGCGTCGGCAACGAGCTGATCTACATCATCGCGGCCGTCATCGGCGGCTGTCTGATCACCGGCGGCTACGGCTCCGCGGTCGGCGCGGCCGTCGGCGCGCTGATCTTCGGCATGGTCAGCAAGGGCATCGTCTTCGCCGAGTGGAACCCGGACTGGTTCAAGTTCTTCCTGGGAGTGATGCTGCTCCTCGCGACCCTGCTCAACCACTGGGTCCGCAAGCGCGCGGAGGCGACGAAGTGACGACGGACAAGACGACCGAGGAACCCGCCGCCACGGACGGCACGGCGCTCGTCGAGCTCGACGACGTCAGTAAGTACTACGGCAATATCCGCGCCCTCGAAGGCGTCTCGCTGGAAGTTCGCGCGGGGGGCGTCACCTGCGTGCTCGGCGACAACGGCGCGGGCAAGTCCACCCTCATCAAGATCATCGCGGGCCGTCACCAGCACGACGGGGGCACGCTGCGCATCGACGGCGAGGAGACCCGGCTGTCGTCCCCGCGCGAGGCCCTGGACCGGGGCATCGCCACCGTCTACCAGGACCTCGCCGTCGTTCCGCTGATGCCGGTCTGGCGGAACTTCTTCCTCGGCTCCGAGCCACGGAAGGGCTTCGGCCCGTTCAAGCACCTGGACGTCGACCTCATGCGGCGGACGACCCACGCGGAACTCCTGCGCATGGGCATCGACCTCCGTGACGTCGACCAGCCGATCGGCACCCTCTCCGGAGGCGAGCGGCAGTGCGTGGCGATCGCCCGTGCCGTCCATTTCGGCGCCAAGGTCCTGGTCCTCGACGAGCCCACCGCCGCCCTCGGCGTGAAGCAGTCCGGTGTGGTCCTCAAATATGTGGCCGCCGCACGGGACGCCGGACTGGGTGTCGTGTTCATCACCCACAATCCGCATCACGCGTACCTGGTGGGCGACCGTTTCGTCCTGCTGAAGCGCGGCACCATGTCGGGCAGCTACACCCGGGACGGGATCACGCTGGACGAGCTGACGCGCCAGATGGCGGGCGGGAGCGAGCTGGACGACCTGCGGCACGAACTGGAGAACCGCGCCGTGTGAGGCGGGCCGTGCCGTGACCCCTACGGCTCCCGCGACCGGCCGGGACCGGCCGCAGGCGGCCCACGCGTCGCGCGCGTCCCCGCGCTTCCACGGTGCGGCCCCGGTGCGGCGTAGGGCAGAATCGGCGCGATGAGCACCTACCGCGACCTCGCGCTCCCCCGAGCTCTCGGCTCCGCTCGGGCAGGGGGCACCTCCATGGGCTCCGCGCGGGCCACCGTCCTGCGGACCGTGGGGACACGCGAGCGCCGTTCCCATCTGACGGCACCCCGCGTCCCCACCGTCGGCATCGACATCGGCGGGACGAAGGTGATGGCGGGCGTCGTGGACGCCGACGGCAACATCCTGGAGAAGGTCCGCGCCGAGACGCCGGACAAGTCCAAGAGTCCCAAGGTCGTCGAGGACACCATCGTCGAACTGGTGCTGGACCTCTCCGACCGGCACGACGTGCACGCCGTCGGCATCGGCGCGGCCGGCTGGGTCGACGCCGAGCGCAGCCGCATCCTGTTCGCTCCCCACCTGTCCTGGCGCAACGAGCCGCTGCGCGACCGCCTCGCGGGGCGGCTCGCCGTGCCCGTCCTGGTCGACAACGACGCCAACGCCGCCGCCTGGGCCGAGTGGCGCTTCGGCGCCGGGCGCGGCGAGGACCACCTCGTGATGATCACGCTCGGTACCGGCATCGGCGGCGCGATCCTGGAGGACGGCCAGGTCAAGCGCGGCAAGTTCGGTGTCGCCGGCGAGTTCGGCCATATGCAGGTCGTGCCCGGCGGCCACCGCTGCCCGTGCGGCAACCGCGGCTGCTGGGAGCAGTACAGCTCAGGCAACGCGCTGGTCCGCGAGGCCCGCGAGCTCGCCGCCGCCGACTCCCCGGTGGCGTACGGGATCATCGAGCACGTCAAGGGCAACATCGGGGAGATCACCGGCCCGATGATCACCGAGCTGGCCCGCGAGGGCGACGCCATGTGCGTCGAACTCCTCCAGGACATCGGTCAGTGGCTCGGCGTCGGCATCGCCAACCTGGCAGCCGCCCTCGACCCTTCCTGTTTCGTCATCGGCGGCGGTGTCAGCGCGGCCGACGACCTGCTGATCGGCCCCGCGCGCGAGGCCTTCCGCCGGCACCTCACGGGCCGCGGCTACCGCCCCGAGGCCCGGATCGCGCGCGCCCAGCTCGGCCCCGAGGCCGGCATGGTCGGCGCCGCCGACCTCGCGCGCCTGGTCGCCCGCCGCTTCCGGCGCGCCAAGCGCCGCCGCGTGGAGCGCTACGAGCGGTACGAGCGCTACGCCGAGTCCCGTCGCACCACCCAGGAGTCGCTGTGACGGCCTCGCTGCCACGCCAGGCGTCGCCCCCGGACGAGCCGCGGCGGCCGCCGGAGGACCCGCGCCACAAGTTCCGCCGCCGCGCCCTGACACTGCTGATCATCGTGCTGCTCATCGGCGTACCGGCCGGCTACCTGGTGATCTCCGCCAACCAGAGCCGCAACAGCGGCAAGGACAAGGAGGAGAAGTACTCGGCGACCGGCCTCACCTCCGGCTGGCCCTCACGCGTCCAGCGCCGCCTCTACCAGGTGCCCATCCCGGGCAGGTCCACCGACGTCGCGTACTACGAGACGAACAACTGGAAGACCAGTCGGCTGTACGTCCAGTTCGGCACGAACGAGGCGGGCCTCGACAAGTTCCTCGCGGACGTCGGCACCAGCCGTGACGCCCTGGAGAAGGGCGACATCACCATCGGCGGCCGCGACCAGAAGGTCGTCGGCTGGGAGTTCACGGGGCCCGGCCCCTGGTGGGGACTCGTCCACAAGCAGAAGGACCCCGCACCCACCCAGGACATCGTCGTGAACCGCTCCGAGCCCGGACACCCCATGGTGTACGTCGTCTCGCGCACGATCCCGTAGCCCGCCCCGGACTGCCCGCCTCCGCCCCCGCGCCCGCCCGGCGCGGCCCTGGGAGCCGATTGTCAGACCCCGCCCGTAGAGTCGAAGACAACTGATTCGACCGAGGGGCGGGAGGTGACCGGGCGTATGCGGGACGGGGTGGACGTGGTGGCCGAGCGGGTGCGTTCCGTGGGTGCGCCCCCGGCACGGGCACGCTCCGCGTACGCGGCGGACCCCCCGGCACGGGAGCTCACCGCGCGGCCGCTTCCCGACCAGCCGCCCTCCGTGCGGCTCGCCGCCGTCTTCCTGCCCGCGCCGCTGCCCCGCGAGGGGCGGATCGCGTTCTGGGACCCGGAGGGCGACCCTCTGCCCACCGAGGAGCACGGGGAGAGCGGGCCGCCGGGGGAGCACCCCGAAGGCGCGTCGACGGCCGCACCCCGCGCGGGAGAGTCCGCGCGTGAGCACACCGAACTGACGGTCGTACGGCCGCACGGCGCGGGAGTCCGCAGGAGCACCGTGCCCGCACTGACCCTCTCCGTCGGCGAAGCCCTGCCGCTGCTCGCGGGGGCCCGCCGGAACCCCGCCGCGCATCCCGCCACCGCCTGCTGGGGCGCCGCCGCGCTGCACGCGCTGCGCCTCGTCGCGCGCGGGCGGCTGCTGCCCGGGCTCACGCCCGAGGGCTTCGACTCCTGGCGAGCCGGCCCACTGGACCAGGACGACATCGCCCACCTGAGGTCGGTCGCCGCGGCCCTCCCGTACGAAGGACACGCCGTACCGCTGCCCGGCAAGGGGCCGATCCGGCTCCCCGAGCCGGAAGCGCTGATGCGTTCCTTCCTCGACGCGGTCGCCGACACACTGCCGCGTACCCCTGCCGCGCCGTACACCTCCGGCAGGCCCTTCGCGGCGCGCGAGCCGCAGCGGCTGGCCGGGGCTCACGACTGGGCCGCCGAGGTCGCCGCGGGCATGGACGCGGGCGTCCGGATCTCGCTGCGCCTGGACCTGGCCGCCCACCAGCTCTTCGACGACGGCGAGGGAGCGCGGCGCGCGGGTGCCGCCGTCGTCCAGGTGCACAGCCTCGCCGACCCCACCCTCGTCGTCGACGCCGCCGCCCTGTGGGCCGGGGACGCCGACGAGGTCTTCGGACCCCGCGCGCGCGTCGACGCCGCCCTCGCCGTCCGTCGCGCCGCCCGGGTCTGGCCACCCCTGGACCACCTGTCCGAACAGGACGTGCCCGATGTGCTCGCCCTCTCCGAGGAGGAGCTGTCGGATCTGCTCGGGGTCGCGGCGACCCGCCTCGGCGCGGCCGGTGTCGCCGTGCACTGGCCCCGGGACCTGGCCCACGACCTGAGCGCCGCCGCGGTGGTGCGCCCCGCGCCCGGGTCGGCGACCGACGGGACCGGATTCTTCGAGAGCGAGGAACTCCTCCAGTTCCGCTGGCAGTTGGCCCTCGGCGGAGATCCGCTCAGCGAGGCCGAGATGGACGCCCTGGCCGAGTCCCACCGACCGGTCGTCCGGCTGCGAGACCAGTGGGTCCTGGTCGACCCGGCGCTGGTCCGCAAGGCCCGCAAGCGCGAACTGGGGCTGCTCGACCCCGTCGACGCCCTCTCCGTCGCGCTCACCGGAACCGCCGAGGTCGACGGCGAGACCGTCGAGGCGGTGCCGGTCGGCGCGCTGGCCGCGCTGCGCGACCGCCTCACGGCGGGCGTGACCCCCGTCGAGCCGCCCCCCGGCCTGGACGCCCGCCTGCGGGACTACCAACTCCGCGGCCTCGCCTGGCTGGACCTCATGACCTCCCTCGGGCTCGGCGGCTGCCTCGCCGACGACATGGGACTGGGCAAGACCGTCACGCTCATCGCGCTCCACCTGCGGCGGTCCCGCAGCGAACCGACCCTGGTGATCTGCCCCGCGTCGCTCCTCGGCAACTGGCAGCGGGAGATCACCCGTTTCGCGCCCGGTGTCCCGGTGCGCCGCTTCCACGGCCCCGACCGCACTCTCGAAGGTCTCGACGGCGGCTTCGTCCTCACCACGTACGGAACGATGCGGTCGGCCGCCCCCCACCTCGCCGCGCAGCGCTGGGGCATGGTCGTCGCGGACGAGGCGCAGCACGTCAAGAACCCCTACTCGGCGACGGCGAAGGCCCTGCGGACGATCCCGGCCCCCGCGCGCGTGGCACTCACCGGCACACCCGTGGAGAACAATCTCTCCGAGCTGTGGGCCCTGCTGGACTGGACGACCCCGGGGCTGCTCGGCCCCCTCAAGTCCTTCCGCGCCCGGCACGCGCGCGCCGTGGAGAACGGCGAGGACGACGAGGCCGTGGCCCGACTGGCCCGGCTGATCCGCCCGTTCCTGCTCCGCCGCAAGAAGTCCGACCCCGGGATCGTGCCCGAGCTCCCGCCCAAGACGGAGACGGACCACCCCGTCCCGCTGACCCGCGAACAGGCCTCTCTCTATGAGGCGGTCGTCCGTGAGTCCCTGCTGGCGATCGAGACCACCGACGGCATCGCCCGCAGGGGACTGGTCCTCAAGCTCCTGACCTCCCTCAAACAGATCTGCAACCACCCGGCGCTCTTCCTGAAGGAGGACGCGCAGGCCGCCGCGCACGGCCCCTCCGCCCGTTCCGGCAAACTGGCCCTGCTCGACGAGCTGTTGGACACCCTGCTCGCCGAGGACGGTTCCGCACTGGTCTTCACGCAGTACGTGGGCATGGCCCGCCTCATCACCGCACATCTGACCGCCCGCGCCGTCCCCGTCGAGCTGCTGCACGGCGGCACACCGGTCGCCGAGCGCGAGCACATGGTGGACCGCTTCCAGAGCGGGGCGACCCCGGTCCTCGTGCTGTCCCTCAAGGCCGCCGGCACCGGCCTGAACCTCACCCGCGCGGGCCATGTCGTCCACTTCGACCGCTGGTGGAACCCCGCGGTCGAGGAGCAGGCCACCGACCGCGCGTACCGCATCGGCCAGACCCAGCCCGTCCAGGTCCACCGACTCATCACCGAGGGCACGGTGGAGGACCGCATCGCCGAGATGCTCGAGGCCAAGCGGGCCCTCGCCGACGCGATCCTCGGCTCCGGCGAGGCGTCCCTGACGGAACTGACCGACCGCGAGCTGTCGGACCTCGTATCGCTTCGGAGGTCGACATGAGCGGCGCCGAGGGCGAGGAGCGGCGCGCGGCGGAGGCAGGGAGCGGCGAGCGGGCCGACGGCGCCGATCGGCCATGTCCCGCGACCGGGGACCGGCCGGCCGACGAGGCTCGTCGGGCGTTGCGTGCTGCCCGGGAGAAGGAGTCCGCTTCCTCCGAGGTGCCCAGGGGGTCCGAGGGGGCGTCCTCTCCGGGAGCCAGGCCGAGCGACGCGGCCCGCGAGGCCCTTCGACGGGCGACTGCGGCAGCCAAGGTCGCTGGTGCTGGTGCTGGTGCTGGTGCCGGTGGTGCCGGTGGTGCCGGTGGTGCCGGTGGTGGCGCGGGTGCGGCTGAGGGGAACGGCGTCCGGGACGGCGAGAGCGCGGGTTCGGGTGCGTACCCGGATGCGGGTTCGGACAGCCACTCCGATGCAGATTCGGACGCCGATGCAGATTCCGACACCGATGCCGGTGCCCGCGTGCGTGATGTGCCGCTTCCCGCATCCGACGGTGCGGCAGCGGCCGGCTCGGGTCAGCGCACCGCCGAGGTCCCGTTGGAGCCTGCGGAAGCGACGGAGCCCCTGCCGACCGGCCGTTCCGGCGCGGAGACCGTGGGAGGCGCACGCCCTGGTGACATCGCCCGCGAGGCGTTGCGCGCCGCGCGGGACGAGGCGAGGCGCGTTCGGACCGAGGGGACGGCGGGCGACGGGGGAGGAGCAACAGGGGCAGCGGGCAAGGGAGTCGGCCCACGGCGTCGGTCCGCCAGGACGTCATCGGCCGGCTCCCGAGGGCGACTGAGTCCCGTGAACCCCGCGAGCGGGGACCGGGAATCCCGGGCGCGGGAGCTGCGCGATCTGCTCGCGGGTGCCTTCCAGTTGCCCCCCGACGTGGTCGCCGACACCGAACACCCGTCTCATCCCGCCGACACCGGGCACGCGGCGCACCCCGCCGACGTCACCGGTGAGGCCACTCGTGACCGGGACCACGGGGAACCCGCGCACCCCGCGGCCGGGAGGGACACCTGGGCGGCCACCGAGTCGGTCGCCTCGGGATCTCTCGGCCCCGAGCCCTTCACCACCGATGCGGGCGCCCCAGGGTCCCTCCGCCCAGGGTCTCTCGACCCGGAGTTCCTCCACCGTGAGGCCTTGCCCCCGGAGTCCCCCACCGCTCGGCCCGCGCCGTCCGGGACCGCCCGCGAGGCAACTCCCGAGTCGCGCCGGGCTCACCCCGCTCCCCCCTCGCGGGCCGACGCCCACACCTCGGTCGGCACCACCGGCGGACCGGCGGCCGCCTCCGTCCCCGCCGAGCGCCTTCCCCGCTCCATGGCTTCCCCCGGCCGTGACGGTGAGTTGCGCCGTACGTTCCCGCGCTTCCCCGCGCGGGTTCCGGAGGCCGACGCGTTCGCGGAGACGTGGTGGGGCAACGCATGGGTCGGGGCGTTGGAGGAAGGGGCACTGGACGCGGCGAGGTTGGCGCGCGGGCGGACCTATGCCGGGCAGGGGTACGTCGACGCCATCACCGTCACCCCGGGTCTGGTGCTCGCGTATGTGCACGGCAGCCGCCCGCGGCCGTACCGCGTCCAGGTGCGCGTGCGGACGCTGGCCGACGACGACTGGGACCGGTTCCTCGACGCCGCCGCCGAGCGGCCCGCGCACATCGCCGCGCTGCTCGACAAGGAGATGCCCAAGTCGCTCGCGGACTGCGGCGTCGAACTGCTCCCCGGCCCCGGCGAACTCGAACCGCATTGCAGCTGCCCCGACTTCGGGCAC
Organism: Streptomyces sp. NPDC005141; assembly: GCF_053599975.1. NCBI lineage: Bacteria > Bacillati > Actinomycetota > Actinomycetes > Kitasatosporales > Streptomycetaceae > Streptomyces > Streptomyces sp. NPDC005141. The sequence goes on from NZ_JBSFYW010000003.1 coordinate 61,010, forward strand.
CCCTGCAAGCACGCGGCCGCGCTCTGCTACCAGATGGCGCGGCTGCTGGACCAGGACCCGTTCGTCCTGATGCTGTTGCGCGGCCGTGGTGAACGCGAGCTGCTCGACGCGCTGTCCCGGCGCAACGCCGCCCGCGCGGCCCGTGCGGCCCAGGAACGGGAACCGGCGCCGCTGCCCGGCGTGCGCGCCCGCGACGCCGTCGCGCGACGCGTGCTGCCACCCCTCCCCGCTCCGCTGCCGCCACCCGCGCATCCCGAGCAGCCGCCGACCTATCCGGGTGCGCCGGGCGGCCCGGACCCGTTCGCGCTGGACCAGTTGGCCACGGACGCGGCCGCCCGCGCGCACGCGCTGCTCACCTCGGGCCGCGATCCCGTCGCGGAGCTGACGCTCTGGCAGGACGCGGTGCGTATCGCGGCGGCCCGCCCCGGTTCGGGTCTCACCGCCGCCACCCGCGCCCTCTACGCCTCGCTCGCCTCCGCGACCGGCCGTACGCCGGCCGACCTGGCGCGGGCCGTCGCGGCCTGGCGGCAGGGCGGGTTCGAGGCGCTCAGCGTGCTGGAGGAGCCGTGGGACCCTCCGGCGGGCCGGTTCGACCGGGCCCGGCCGCTGCTGCTGGCCGCGGACCTCCCGGCCTTCCGGCCCTGGCGCAACCACCTCACCCATCCGCGCGGCGACGCCCAGCTCCGCCTCGGCCGGAACGGCCTGTGGTACGCCTACGAGTCCGAGCCGGGCCACGACGACTGGTGGCCCCGCGGCACCCCCGACCTCGACCCGGTCGGCGCCCTGACGGGTCTCGGCGCACCGGGCGAATTCTGACACGGACCGGATTCCCGAGCCGGTCCAAGTCGGTCCAAATCGGTCCGATCCTGTCAGAGTCGGTCCGTCGGACCCTGCGCGAGTGCTCCGACCAGGGCTTGGACACATGTGGCGGACCGGTGTGGGCGCCGTGGACGGATGGGCCCCATTTCCTCCCGCGCGGGGGCGGAAGTTAGCGTGGGGCGGTGAGTGAGACGAAGACCCCTGCCCTTCAGTACCGCATCGACGGCCCGGAAGACGCCCCGGTCCTCATACTCGGCCCCTCGCTCGGCACCACCTGGCACATGTGGGACAGGCAGGTTCCGGAGCTCGCGAAGAGCTGGCGGGTCTTCCGCTTCGACCTGCCGGGACACGGCGGGGCCCCCGCGTATCCGGCCGGATCGGTGTCCGAACTCGCCGGGCGGCTGCTCGCCACGCTCGACCAGCTCGGTATCGGGCGTTTCGGGTACGCGGGCTGCGCGTTCAGCGGGGCCCTCGGGATCGAGCTGGCGCTGCGCTGTCCGGAGCGGATCGCCTCCCTCGCGCTGATCGCCGCCTCGCCCCGCTTCGGCACGGCCGACGAGTTCCGGCAGCGCGGGGTGATCGTGCGATCGAACGGGCTCGACCCGATCGCCCGTACCTCGCCCGAACGCTGGTTCACGAGCGGCTTCGCGGCGGCCCAGCCCGCGATCACCGAGTGGGCCGTGCAGATGGTGCGCACCACCGACCCCGGCTGCTACATCGCGGCCTGCGAGGCGCTCGCAGCCTTCGACGTGCGGGCCGAACTGGGCATGGTCGGTGTGCCCACGCTGGTCCTGGTCGGCTCCGACGACGAGGTCACCGGGCCCGCGGAGGCGCGAACCCTGGTCGCCGGGATACCGGACGCCCGCCTCGCGGTCGTGCCCGGTGCCTCGCACCTGGTTCCCGTGGAGCAACCGGCGGCCGTCACGGACCTGCTCGTACGGCACTTCTCCATGGCCTGGCAGCCCGCGTTCGACTCGTCCACCGGTCAGATGGCGGTCCAGGTCGCGCCGGCGCAGTCCCTCGCGGTGGTACCGCCGCAGGTCGGGCCCTTCGCCGAGATCGCCCCGGCCGTCGTACCGCCCGAGGTCATGGGACGGCCCGATCCCTACGACGCAGGGATCAAGGTGCGGCGTGAGGTGCTGGGAGACGCGCACGTCGACCGGGCGCTGGCCTCGGCGGACGAGTTCTCCGGGGACTTCCAGGAGTTCATCACGCGGTACGCGTGGGGCGAGATCTGGGACCGGCCCGGGCTCGACCGGCGCTCGCGCAGCTGTGTCACGCTCACCGCCCTGGTCGCGGGCGGCCACCTCGACGAGCTCGCCTTCCACACCCGCGCCGCCCTGCGCAACGGTCTGACCCCCGTGGAGATCAAGGAAGTGCTGCTCCAGACGGCCGTCTACTGCGGTGTGCCGGCCGCGAACAGCGCGTTCAAGGTGGCGCAGCAGGTCATCCGGGAGGAGACGACACCCCAGGAGTGAGCGGGCGGTGACGTCCGCGGGGGTCCTGCCTCCGCACGGGTGCGGGGGCAGGATGGACCCATGAAGCTCACGAAGAAGTCGCACGCCTGCGTCCGTCTCGAAAAGAACGGGCGGACGCTCGTCATCGATCCCGGCGGTTTCAGCGAGACGGACGCGGCCCTGGGCGCGGACGCCCTTCTCGTCACGCACGAGCACCCGGACCACTTCGACGAGGAGCGGCTGCGGGCGGCCATGGAGGCGAACCCGGCGGCCGAGATCTGGACGCTGCGGTCGGTGGCGGAGAAGGTCTCCGCCGCCTTCCCCGGCCGGGTGCACACCGTCGGCCACGGCGACACGTTCACCGCCGCCGGTTTCGACGTCCAGGTGCACGGCGAGCTGCACGCGGTGATCCACCCGGACATCCCCCGCATCACCAACGTCGGCTATCTCGTCGACGGCGGCCGCGTCTTCCACCCCGGCGACGCCCTCACCGTCCCGGACCGGCCCGTCGAGACGCTGATGCTCCCGGTGATGGCCCCGTGGAACAAGATCTCCGAGGTCATCGAGTACGTCCGCGAGGTCAAGCCGCAACGCGCGTACGACATCCACGACGCCCTGCTCACGGACCTGGCCCGGCCGATCTACGACCGCCAGATCGGTGCCCTCGGCGGCACCGACCACCTGCGGCTCACGCCGGGGGCGTCGGCGGAGGTCTGAGCCGGCCGTCTGCGAACCGGCGGCTCTCCCGCACTGTCCTCGCGGCGCCCGGGTGTCACGGGCGGACCCGTTGTCGTACCCGCCCGGTAGGTTGTGAGGCATGCGCATCGCCACCTGGAACGTGAACTCGGTCACCGCCCGTCTCCCGAGGCTGCTGGCCTGGCTGGAGAGCAGCGGCACGGACGTGCTCTGCCTCCAGGAGGCCAAGGTCGCCGCCGAGCAGTTCCCGGTAGAACAGCTGCGCGAGCTGGGCTACGAGTCCGCCGTGCACGCCACGGGGCGGTGGAACGGCGTGGCGGTGATCTCGCGCGTCGGCCTGGAGGACGTGGTCAAGGGCCTGCCCGGCGACCCCGGGTACGAGGGTGTGGAGGAGCCCCGCGCCGTCTCCGCGACCTGCGGCCCGGTCCGCGTCTGGTCGGTGTACGTGCCGAACGGCCGCGAGGTGGGCCACGCCCACTACGCGTACAAGCTCCAGTGGTTCGAGGCACTGCGTGCCGCGGTCGGGGGCGACGCGGCGGGCAGCCGGCCCTTCGCGGTGATGGGCGACTACAACGTGGCTCCGACGGACGACGACGTCTACGACGTGGCGGCGTTCGAGGGCCTCACGCATGTCACCCCGGCCGAGCGGGCCGCGCTGGTCGCCCTGCGTGAGACGGGCCTGTCGGACGTCGTCCCGCGCCCCCTCAAGTACGAGCACCCGTACACCTACTGGGACTACCGCCAGCTCGCCTTCCCGAAGAACCGCGGTATGCGCATCGACCTCGTCTACGGCAACGCGGCGTTCTCGACGGCGGTCAAGGACGCGTATGTCGACCGCGAGGAGCGCAAGGGCAAGGGTGCCTCGGACCACGCGCCGGTCGTCGTGGACCTGGACGTCTAGGCTCCACCCCCAGCACGGCGTGGCCGGGCGATGTCCGCAAGGACACCGCCCGGCCACGCCGCGTTCCGGCCCGCCCACCTCAACTGCCCCCTCGCCGCCCTCCGGTGGCGAGGGTGATCAGCGTCGAGCGGGCATGGCCACCGGGGAAGATGTGAGGGGGTCCGGGAAGCGGTCGGAGGGCGGCACGATTCGCCTGATTCCGTGATCAACTGCCGCAAGATACATTCTTGTCAAATGCCGGGAACGCGGAGCTTCGGCGATCGCACCCCACGGAGAGGCCGGTCATGAACATCCCTTTCTTGGACAAGTGGCGCAAGCGGCATCCGGTACGGCGGGACCAGGCCCTCGCCGCCGCCTTCGAGGACGATCCGGCCGGCGTCGCCGAGTTGCTCTCGGAATGTGAACTGCTCCGCTCCCACGCCGCGGCCGTCGGCCTCGAACTGGACGACACCCCGGCCTCGTTGGCGGCGCTCGACCAGCTCCTGCCGCTGTGGCGCGACGACCCGGAGGCGCTGCCCTGGCTCGGCAACGACGCCGGCCTCTATCTCGGCACGGTCGTGGTGCGCACGGTGCCGGGCGCGGCCTGGCACGTCTGGCCCGGAGGCAGCCCGGCGGTGCGTCTCGCCTCGGGCCGCGAGATCCCGGTCGTCGCGGCCGGGCTCGACTGGGCCGTACAGGGCGTCCCCGAGCTGTCCCAGATGTACGCCGAGGCCGCGGAGGCCTAGGACCTGCCCGAGAGGGCCGGGGGGCATCCGGGGGATGGCCGGAGTGTCGTGACGGGCTCGTGATGCAGCCTCAAATACGGTTAATTGCCCTGCGTGCGTGTCGCCCTTTAAGTACCGATTTGCGTAGATAGTTTGCGCTGACCGACACAGCCGAGAGTGGGCAGGACCGGGATGGCCGTCGATCCGTTGATCGAGCTGCACGACGTCAACAAACACTTCGGGGAGCTGCATGTTCTGCAGGACATCAACCTCACCGTCGGCAAGGGGGAGGTGGTCGTGATCATCGGCCCGTCCGGGTCCGGTAAATCGACGCTGTGCAGGGCGATCAACCGGCTCGAGCCCATCGAGTCGGGGACGATCAAGCTCGACGGGCAGCTGCTCCCGGACGAGGGCAAGTCCCTCGCGCGACTCCGCGCCGAAGTGGGGATGGTGTTCCAGTCGTTCAACCTCTTCGCGCACAAGACGGTCCTGCAGAACGTCTCGCTCGGCCAGACGAAGGTCCGCGGCCGCAAGAAGGAGGAGGCCGACAAGCGCTCGCGGGAACTCCTGGACCGGGTGGGCCTCGCCTCCCAGGCCCCGAAGTACCCCGCTCAGCTCTCCGGCGGACAGCAGCAGCGTGTGGCCATCGCCCGCGCGCTCGCCATGGACCCCAAGGTGATGCTGTTCGACGAACCGACCTCGGCGCTCGACCCCGAGATGATCAACGAAGTCCTGGAGGTGATGCAGCAACTCGCGCGCGACGGCATGACCATGGTCGTCGTCACGCACGAGATGGGCTTCGCGCGCTCCGCCGCCAACCGTGTCGTCTTCATGTCGGACGGCCGCATCATCGAGGACCGCACCCCGGAGGAGTTCTTCGTCGACCCGCGCAGCGACCGCGCCAAGGACTTCCTCTCCAAGATCCTCAAGCACTGAGCGGGAGCGCACCGCATGATCCGTACCGCACGTGTGTCCGCGCGCCCGCGAGCGCTCACCGCACGGCTCGCCGCGGCCACCGCGTGCGGCGCGCCGGACCGTCCGCCCGCCCCGGGACCTGTCCCCGGACAGATCCCCGACTGCCCGGTCCCGCAAGGGATTCAGCACCTGAAATCCCTCACTCCGAAGCGGGCGTGCGATCGCGCACGCCTCATCGCCCGCGCCAGGGAGGCCCAGCCGTACGGCTGCGCCAGGGAGGCCCAGCCGTACGGCCGTCGTGTCCCGCGCGGGGCCGACGTGCCGGGCCGCACGGCCCGGAAGCTGCCGCTGGGCCCCGGACCGGCGGTGATCTTCCTGGTGCTGACGATGCGGCAGCGGTCCGCGCCCTTCACCTACGAGGAGTTCCCTCACACCGGGAAGCTGATCGCGGCGAACCTCGACTACGATTTGCCGTTCATCCCCGTGGTGACGGTGATCTCGCCGATCTGCATCGGGATGTGCGTGTTGCTCTCCTGGTTCGCCCCGCGGGCGTTCCGGTGGGAGCGGCGCAGTCCCGAGACCGAGGCCGTGGACGTGGCTCCGGCCGAACCAGGGACGCTGCTGCCGGGTGGGGTTCCCCCCACCGCCCCGACACCGTAGGGGGAGCAGCAGCTCACAGGGCCAGGCCCGGCCGGCGGCAGCCGGAGATCACTGCTCGCGCAGGGGCACCGACACATAGGACGGGTCGTGCTCCGGGGAGGAGAAGGTCAGCTGCGCGCCGGACGGGTTGTGCTCGATGTAGAGCGGGTCGACCGTGTCGACCACCAGGGCGAGACGATGCCCTGCCGGGACGTCGTAGGCGGTGGAGAACAACTCCAGGTCCAGACCGAACGGCTTGCCGGGCGTCTGCCCATGGAAGGTGTACGGCGCGTTGCTGACCAGCTTGCCGAGGCCGAGCGGGCCCACGTCGTAGAGGTAGGCGACGAGGGTGCCGCTCTCCTTGGTGCCGGTGACCGTCGTGTGCAACCGGGCGGTGCCGCGTATGTGTTGGGCGCTCGCGTACTTCTCCGACTGCCACACCGCCGCCCAGTAGCGCGGCAGCAGCGGGATCGAGGCGATCGGCGGGATCCGCGTGAGCTGGTCGAGGATGCTCGACAGGAAGATGACCCCGCCGTCCGCGCCCGAGTCGACGTTCGTGTGGATCCTGGTGGTGCCCCCGAGGGCGATCTTCCGCGTGGTCGCGCCGATCGACTTCCAGTCCGGATAGCCTTCGTAGCCGCCTGTGGAACGGGACTTGAGCTGGACCGGCTGTTCGCCTTCGATCCCGTTGTCCTCGCCCGCCAGATAGTGGTCGAACCAGCGGCCGGTGTCGGTCCACACATCGTTGGGGAGCCCGAGCAGGCCGGTCAGCTCGGCGGTGGCGTGGTCGCCGGGGCGGAACTCCAGCCGCTTGGGTCCGGTCAGCTCCTCGTAGAACGTGGCGTACTGGTTGGGCGAGAAGATCGTGTCGCCCCAGGTGTTGGCCATGAAGACGGCGGCGCCGTTCTTGTTGATCTGGTCGACATAGGTCCCGGGGGAACGTTTCTTCCCCCAGTCGATCAGGGCCTGCTCCTGCGACAGGTTCGAGGCGAAGAAGTCCTTGAACACCTGCTGGGTCTCGGCGCTGGGACGGCCGGTGATGTGCCCGACGCCGTTCAGCAGGGCGGCCGCCTGTGCGTGCTCGGTACGCCCGGAGTAGATCGACTCGGTCAGGTCCGCCCAGCCGCTCAGCGCCGCGACCGCCTTGATGCGCTTGTCGTGCGCGGCGGCGAGCAGGCTGATTCCGGCGCCGTAGGACATGCCCGCCACGCCGACCCTGCCTGGATCGGCGGGAGTGTTCGCGAGCGCCCAGTCGATCACCTTGGACACGTCGGCCGTGTCACGAGGGCCCCCGACCTCGATCTCGCCGCCCGACTGCCAGAAGCCGCGGACGTTGTAACTGACCACCACATAGCCGGAGTTCGCGAGCTTCTGGGCTTGCGCCAGGTACTCGACCTGGGGCAGGCCCCAGCTCGTGGGCAGCACGATGAGCGGGTAGGCGCGGGAGCCGTCGGCTCCCGCGGGGGTGACGACATTGCCCTTGAGGGTCGTGCCGCCGTCTCCGGAGATGTCGACGAAGCGGATACCGTTCGTGCCGCCCGCGGCCTGGGCGGCGGGGGCCAGGCCCAGACCGGCGGCGGCGATGAGTGTCGCGGAGACGGCACCGACGGCGGATGTGCGCAGGGCATTGCGACCGTGTCCCAACGGGTCACTCCTCACATGGTCAGTGCAAAGTGACCCGACGGTAACCTCAGTGGCTTACCTGAAGTAACCCGTCGGTAAGTTACGTGCGGGTAACGATTGTTGAAGTGTTCATTTCATGAACGGGATCTCGTCCGCCCTGGCCCGCGCGGACAGCCGGAATGCGTCGGTGTCAGGTACGCCGACGCGACCGGGTCGTGGTCGGTACCGCTGAGGACTTCTCGCCCTCTTCGGGGTCTGGTGCCGTGGGCGGTGGCGTCGGCAACGGGGTCTGGGCGGCGCGGGTGACGTCTGCGACGACTTCGACGACATCGGGGCCGTACGCCTGGGAGTTCACGACCTTCAGAAGCAGTACGAAGCTGCTGCTGCCGTGCTTGCGGGCGAGGCGTGTGTGGTTGCGGGCGAGATAGCGGGTCGCCGCCTGGTTGGTGATCGCGCGCTGGCCGCAGAAGAGGAAGACCGGTCTCGCGTCACGGGTCTGCCCCGCGGTCAGCCGGGCGAGGATCACGTACTCGGCCTTGCCCCCCTCCAGTCGGAAGCGCTCGCTGCCGATCTGGAAGGCACCCCGGTCGGGCCCTGGCTCGGAATCGACGTTGACGCGTATGCCGGGCAGCAGGGAGTGCAGATGCGCGGCCATGCGCCGGTTCGACGCCGGCCCGCCCACGCAGAACTCCGTACGCTCCCCGAAGCCCTGCTGCGTCGCGTCGTGCGCGATGACCTGGGCGTGCGCGCCGCAGTCCTTGATCAGTGCGGACAGTTCGAGAAGCGCGAACACGTCATGGCGCATCACCGTGAGCTCGGGGCCGCCCGCCTCGCGGTTCACCACCAGCAGCGACTCGGAGTTGTCGGGCAGTCCGAAGAACGCCTGCTTGCGGCGGAGCTTGCGCTTCCACAGATAGGTACGGGCGAGCCAGCCGAGCGCGGCACTGATGCCGGCCGCCAGGACGCCGAGGACGATGTTGCGCACGTCGTCATTCATGTGCGCGCATGCTAGCGGGCTCGCGAAACGGTGTTCGAGGGGGCCTGACGCGGGCATGGCGGGGAAGTTACGCTGCGCAGACGGCTGTTGACTGGAGGTACGGATGCGTCGCCCTCTTGCGCGGAATCTGGCGGTCCTGGCGGTTTCGACCGCGGTGGTGTCGGTCGGTGCGGCGGCGCCACCCGGGGCACCGGCCGCGGTCGCGAAGTCGCCCGCCGCGAAGGTGCCCGTCGCGGTCGGCTACGGCGGCGCCGTGGCGAGCGTCGACGCGGACGCTTCCGCCGCCGGCATCGAGGTCCTGAAGAAGGGCGGCAACGCCGTCGACGCGGCCGTCGCCACGGCGGCGGCCCTCGGCGTCACCGAGCCCTACTCGTCCGGCATCGGCGGGGGCGGCTACTTCGTCTACTACGACGCCAAGTCCCGTACGGTGCGCACGATCGACGGGCGCGAGACCGCGCCCCTGAGCGCCGACTCCGGGCTGTTCCTGGAGAACGGCAAGCCGCTCGCCTTCGCGGACGCCGTCACCAGCGGGCTGGGCGTGGGCACACCGGGCACGCCCGCCACCTGGCAGACGGCCCTGGACGCGTGGGGCAGCAAGGGCCTGGGCAGCGTCCTGAAGCCCGCCGAGCGCATCGCCCGCGCCGGGTTCACGGTCGACGCGACCTTCCGCTCGCAGACCGAGTCCAACCAGGCCCGCTTCAAGAACTTCCCCGACACCGCGAAGCTCTTCCTGCCCGGCGGCGCGCCGCCGGTCGTCGGATCGACCTTCAAGAACCCCGATCTGGCGCGCACGTACGAAGAGCTGGGCAGGAAGGGGACGGACGCGGTCTACGGCGGCAACCTCGGCCGGGAGATCGTCCGTACCGTCAACAAGCCGCCCGTGGACCCGGCGTCCGGCTACAACGCCCGCCCCGGCAAGCTGTCCCTGGACGACCTCGCGGCGTACGAGGCGAAGCGCCAGGCGCCCACCAGGACCTCGTACCGCGGTCTGAAGGTCTACTCGATCGCACCCTCCTCCTCCGGCGGCACCACCGTCGGCGAAGCGCTCAACATCCTGGAGGGGACGGACCTTTCGAAGGCGAGCGAGGCGCAGTACCTGCACCGCTACATCGAGGCGAGCCGGATCGCGTTCGCGGACCGGGGCCGCTGGGTGGGCGACCCGGCCTTCGAGGACGTACCCGCCAAGGGCCTGCTCTCGCAGAAGTACGCGGACGGGCGGGCCTGCCTCATCAAGGACGACGCGGTGCTGACGAGCCCGCTCGCGCCGGGCGACCCGAGCAGTCCCGCCGCGTGCGCCACCGCGGGGACGGCCGCCCCGACGACGTACGAGGGCGAGAACACGACCCATCTGACGGTGGCCGACAAGTGGGGCAACGTCGTCGCCTACACGCTGACCATCGAGCAGACCGGCGGCAGCGGGATCACCGTCCCGGGGCGCGGCTTCATCCTGAACAACGAGCTGACGGACTTCTCGTTCGCGCCGGCCAACCCGGCCGTGCACGACCCCAACCTGCCGGGTCCCGGCAAGCGTCCGCGCTCGTCGATCTCGCCGACCATCGTGCTCGACCGGTACGACAAGCCCGTCGTGGCGCTCGGTTCACCGGGCGGCGCGACCATCGTCACGACCGTCCTGCAGACGCTGACCGAGTTCGTCGACCGCGGCCTCCCGCTGGTCGACGCGATCGCCACGCCCCGCGCGAGCCAGCGCAACGCCGCCCAGACGGAACTCGAACCGGGCCTGTACGACAGCCCGTTGAAGGCGCGGCTCGAGGCCATCGGCCACTCCTTCAAGGCGAACCCGGAGATCGGCGCGGCAACGGGCGTACAGCGCCTCGCGAACGGCAAGTGGCTGGCCGCCGCGGAGAAGGTGCGGCGGGGCGGAGGATCGGCCATGGTGGTGCGGCCCACGCCGTAGCGGTCCTGCCGCGGGGCGACGGGACAGCCCTCTCGCCCCGCGGCAGTCGACTCCCCGAGCGGTCAGCGCGCCGTCAGGATGCGGGGCCCGCTTCCGTGATGGCCACCGTGTGCTCCGTCCGAACCGCTCGGGAGCCGTCGTCGGTGCGCAGCGTCCAGCCGTCGGGGGCGGCGTGACAGCCGTGTGCCGCCGCCGACGAGCATGGGCTCGATGGGCGAGGACCCTGCCGTGCCGCGCGGCGGCAACCCGCGGCCGGGCGGCCCTCGTCGGGGCCGGGCGGGTCCTCGAGCATCCGGCGGCCCACGCCGTGCTCGCCGAAGCCCTCCGGGATCCCGTACCCCGCGGCGCGGCACACCGTGATCGAGACCCGGTCGCCGTCTGCCGTCTCCGGTCTGGCGTAGCTCGTGGGTGATCGCGCAATTGTTGAATTCGCGGAATAATCACTTGTTGTCTACACGCGTAGTCATTAGCCTCCGGCCATGTCGAACACCAACGCCCGCTCCGGCCCGGCGACTTCGAGCGAGCCCCCTCTCGGTGCGGGGCGGCCTTCCCCCGGTCCGGAGCCCGCGGCCAGGCGCGGACGCCGCGCGCGCACGGTCGTGCGGCTCGTCTGCACCGACCTCGACGGCACCCTGCTCGACTCGTCCGGCGCCATCCGCGAGCGCACCCTGAGCACGCTCGTGGAGGCGGGGAGGGCCGGCGTCGCCGTGGTGGGGGTGACCGGACGGCCCGTCCGGGACACCCTGGACCTGGCCCGGCGCTACGGGCTCTCCGGGCCCGTGGTGTGCAGCAACGGCGCCGTGACCGTCGACGTCGCGTCGGGGCGGCTGCTGGACTGCCGGGGCTTCGGCCCCGGTGACGCGGCGGGGATCCTGCGCGCGGTGCGGGACGCGGTGCCCGGGATCGCGTTGGGCGTCGACTTCGTGTCCGGGCTCCGGCTGGAGGCCGCCTTCGCGCGTCTGGTGCCGAACGCCTGGGCCCACCTGCCCCTGGAGGACACGTCCGCACCGGCGGACGGGGATCCCGTGACCAAGATTCTCGCCGCCCACCCGATGCTGCTCGTGGACGAACTGGCCGCCGTGCTCGCCGCGGTCGCCGGTGACCGCGCGGTGATCACCAGGTCCACCGGCGACTTCCTCGAACTGTCCGCCCCCGGTGTCGACAAGGGGGAGGCGCTGCGCCTGCTCGCCGAGCGGCGCGGACTGCCGCTGGAACACACCGCCGCCGTCGGCGACATGCCGAATGACATCCCGATGCTGCGCGTGGCCGGGCTCGCCGCCGCCGTCGCCAACGCCCACGAGGACACCCTGCGCGCCGCCGACATCGTGCTGCCCAGCAACGACGACGAAGGCGTCGCCGCCCTCATCCGGCTCGTCCTGCCCCGTACGGCCGCGGGGGACGCGTGCCGCATCTGAGACCACCTCAAGGCCCCACGTTCCCCGGCGAGTTCGGGAAGCGGGCTCGCACGCGTGCGGCCCGCGCAGGGCGGGCGCGGGGCCGTCGCCTGTGTCCGTAGCCCGCCTTCGCGCACAGGCTGCGATGGGTCGGCTTTCAACAAGTGGAGGGGGGAGGGGCGTAGGGTCGCCCGACATCGGCGCGCCCACAGGGGAGTGCGCCGACGCGGTCCGTCCCTGAGGGCTCTGCGTCCGCTCCGAAAACTCCCTGTAGCCGTCCCGTAACACGGCTGGTGTTCTCTACCGGGGCGGAGCACTCACGTCGGGCGGGGAGTTGGGTGATGGCTGTAGAACAACTCCCGGGACAGGTACTGGAGTTCGCGAGGTACCTGAACGGGCTGGTGGCACGGCTGGACCAGAGCGGCGGCTGGTGCGGAGTCTTCTGGCAACGCGATCCCGATGGGATGAGAGCCTGCCTCCAGGGCTGGGAAGTGCCGCCCTGGGACGTCGTGGAGGCGCTTCTGCAGGATGTCGTCGCGGAGTTCGGGGAGCGCGCCGCCGCTCAGGAGACCGAACGGGCCCGCGCCCTGCACGACGCCGCGCTGGCCGCGTACGACGCCCGTCCGGGCGGCCGGGACGCCCTCGGTGACCGTCTCGACGTCATGCTCCGCGAACAGCGCTACGCCGCCGAACGTCAGGCCGAGCTGGGCAGGCTGCTCCACACGACCGCCTCCCGGGAGGATGCCGAGACGATCCGGCTGGACCTCGCCTGGGCCGAGAACGATCACGAACGCGCCACCGCTCGCTGCGTCGAGCTCCGCCACCGCATGGACAGCGTCGACCGTCGCGCCCCGCGCACCCGCGCGCAGGACGCGCTGAGCTTTCCGGCCCCCGCCGCCGGGGACGGCGCATGGGTGAGGCAGTCGGAGAACTGGGCGGACCCGTCGGAAACGGGAGGCGCCCGGCGAGGCCCGGAGACGGGCGCTCCCGGCATGCAACCAGGCACAGGTCCGGGCGCCCGAGCGGGTGTGCCCGACACCGGCGCGAGCTCCCTCGACCCGACCCCGGACTCCGGTCCCGGCACCCGCCCGAGGGTCCCCGAACAGGCGCGGCCCGTGTCTCCGCCGGCGGACCACGCACCGGGCGGCGAGTGGACCCCGCCCCGAGCCGCCGCGCCCGTCCCGGCGGACGAGTGGACCCCGCCCCGCTCCGGCGCGTACGCCCCGGTCGAACGAACGGCCCCGAGCTCCGGCGCCGACGCGTACGCCCCGCACGCCGAGCGTGAAGGGCCGTACTCCGGGCGTGAAAACGGGGGAGCCGGACAGGACGGCGGGGGCGCCGAATACGGCGGGGCGTACTCCGGGCGTGACGGAAGGGGAGTCGCGGGTGAAGGCGGGGGCGCGCCGCGTGTTCCACGGCAGCAGCGGGGCGCGAACGACCCGTCCGCGCGCCCTGAAGACGCCTACGCGTCTCCCGAGGGCGCCGACCGCTCCCAGCCCACCCCTGAGCGCCCCGCGCCTCCCGCGCCGAAGCAACGGTCCAAGCGCCGCCCCCGGGGCGGCGCCCGCTTCGCCGGCATGACGGAGCCGGACGCGGCGCCCACGGTCCTGCCGGAGACGGCGCCGGTGCTGCCCGCCCCCGCCCTCGCCGCGCCGAGCAGGCGTACACCGCGCGGCGCACGCTTCGCGGGGGCCGCCGAGGAACCCGTGAGCCCGCGGACGCGGACGGAGCCGGCGGACGAGGGCACGCGCCGGCTCGCGGCGGACACCGTCGGGACACTCACGCGGCTGCGCGGCGAGGGCCGCAGCGGCGAGGCGCACGCCCTGCTCGTCGAGGTGGCGTACTGGCCCGCCGCACGTTTCCCCCTGCTCGCCGCCGAACTGCACCGCGCCGGCCTCGACGCCGACTGGGCCACCCTGCTGTGGGAGGCGGCCTCGCTGCCCGCCGACCGCCTGGTCGCCGCCGCCGACGCGCTCACCGTCGCCGGCCGCACCCACGACGGCCGGCAGATGCTGCGCCAGGGCGTCTCCCGGCCCGCACCCGAGATCGGGGCCGCCGTACTCGACCTCACCGATCAGGGCCGACGGCGCGAGATCGGCGCGCTCCTCGACGCGTACGTCCGTGTGCGCGCCCCCGAGGAGGTCGCCCGCAGTGCCGAGTCGGACCCCCATCGCCTCGTGCCGCTCCTCCTGGAGGCGGCCCGGAGCGTGTCCGACGAATGCCACTGGGACCTGCTCCACGCCTTGCGCGTCGCCGGCCTCACCGCGTGACCGCTCGATCCGGAACCAGCCGCGCGACCCGGCGACCCGGCCCCGCGGGCGCCGGCGCCACTCGGCTGCCAGGTCTGCCGGACGGCGACGCCGGGCGGCGGCCTCGTCCTCCGATCGGCCCCACCGTCCGGGAGCACCGGCCACGTCGCTCACCCGTGGGGGTCAGAAACGTGATCGACTCAGCGGGTTAACGACGATGGTCTTGGCAAGGCTGTCCGGGGGGCTTACTTTCGAGCCTCTACAGCCTTTGTCTACGGGCGTAGAGGCTCTCTGGCGTCCCGTCGAAGGAGCAGCTCATGGCCAACGTCGTACGTGCCGCCCTGGTCCAGGCCACCTGGACCGGCGACACCGCATCCATGGTCGCCAAGCACGAGGAACACGCCCGCGAGGCGGCCCGGCAGGGTGCCAAGGTCATCGGTTTCCAGGAAGTCTTCAACGCCCCCTACTTCTGCCAGGTCCAGGAGCCCGAGCACTACAGCTGGGCGGAACCGGTTCCCGACGGGCCCACCGTCACCCGTATGCGGGAGCTCGCGCGCGAGACCGGCATGGTGATCGTCGTACCCGTGTTCGAGGTCGAGCAGTCCGGTTTCTACTTCAACACGGCGGCCGTGATCGACGCCGACGGTACCTACCTCGGCAAGTACCGCAAGCACCACATCCCGCAGGTGAAGGGCTTCTGGGAGAAGTACTACTTCAAGCCCGGCAACCTCGGCTGGCCCGTCTTCGACACGGCCGTCGGCCGGATCGGCGTCTACATCTGCTACGACCGCCACTTCCCCGAAGGCTGGCGGCAGCTCGGCCTGAACGGTGCCCAGCTCGTGTACAACCCCTCCGCCACCTCCCGCGGCCTCTCCGCCCATCTCTGGCAGCTGGAGCAGCCCGCGGCGGCCGTCGCCAACGAGTACTTCATCGCCGCGATCAACCGGGTCGGGCAGGAGGAGTACGGCGAAAACGACTTCTACGGAACCTCGTACTTCGTCGACCCGCGCGGACAGTTCGTCGGCGAGACGGCGAGCGACAAGGCCGAGGAACTCATCGTCCGGGACCTGGACTTCGACCTCATCGAGGAAGTACGCCAACAGTGGGCGTTCTACCGCGACCGGCGCCCCGACGCCTACGAAGGGCTGGTGCAGCCATGACCGACCTGTACACCCGCCACCAGGCCGTCCTGCCCGACTGGCTCGCCCTCTACTACGAGGACCCGATCGAGATCACCCACGGCGAGGGCCGCCACGTCTGGGACGCCAACGGCAACAAGTACCTCGACTTCTTCGGCGGCATCCTCACCACGATGACCGCACACGCCCTGCCCGAGGTGACGAAGGCGGTCAGCGAGCAGGCCGGCCGGATCATCCACACCTCGACGCTCTACCTCAACCGGCCGATGATCGACCTGGCCGAACGCATCGCCCAGCTGTCCGGCATTCCCGACGCCCGGGTCTTCTTCACCACCTCCGGCACCGAGGCCAACGACACCGCCCTACTGCTCGCCACCGCCCACCGGCAGAGCAACCAGATCCTGGCCATGCGCAACAGCTACCACGGCCGATCCTTCAGCGCGGTCGGGATCACCGGCAACAAGGGCTGGTCCCCGACCTCACTGTCACCGCTCCAGACGCTGTACGTGCACGGCGGCGTCCGCACCCGCGGCCCCTACACCGACCTCAGCGATGCCGAGTTCATCGCCGCCTGTGTCGACGACCTCAAGGACCTGCTCGGCCATGTCCGCCCGCCCGCGGCGCTGATCGCCGAACCCGTCCAGGGCGTCGGCGGCTTCACCGCACCCCCCGACGGCCTGTACGCCGCCTTCCGTGAAGTCCTCCAGCAGCACGGCATCCTCTGGATCGCCGACGAGGTGCAGACGGGCTGGGGCCGCACCGGCGAGCACTTCTGGGGCTGGCAGGCGCACGCCGCCTCCGGCCCGCCCGACATGCTCACCTTCGCCAAGGGCATCGGCAACGGCATGTCCGTCGGCGGCGTCGTCGCCCGCGCCGAGATCATGAACTGCCTCGACTCCAACTCCATCTCGACCTTCGGCGGTTCACCGGTCACGATGGCGGCGGGGCTCGCGAACCTCACCTACCTCCTCGAACACGACCTCCAGGGCAACGCCCGGCGCGTCGGCGGCCTGCTCATCGAACGGCTCCGCGCGGTCGCCGCGCAGTTCGACGGCGTACGCGAGGTGCGCGGGCGCGGACTGATGATCGGCATCGAGCTGGTCGAGCCCGGCACGGACCGGGCGAACCCCGAAGCCGCCGCCGCCGTACTCGAAGCGGCGCGCGAGGAGGGCCTGTTGATCGGCAAGGGCGGGGGTCACAACACCAGTGTGCTGCGCATCGCACCGCCGCTCTCCCTCACCGTCGCGGAGGCCGAGGAAGGTGCGTCGATCCTCGAACGCGCCCTGAGGCGCGCCCAGTAGCAGATCGCGAGCAAGGGCGAGTGAGCCGAAGGGGCGCCCGGTGTCGAAGACCCCGACGGTGCGAAGACCCGAAGGGCCGAGCACGCGTCGAGTCCTCGACACCGGCCGCAGCGCTCCGGAGGCGAACCGAGCCACAGAAAAAGGGGAACGCCGCCATGACCACCGCCTCGGAACCCGTTCTTTCGGTACGCCAGGTCCTCGCCCTGGACCGGGTGCTCGCCGGAGAGCCCGAGGTGGTGGCCGGCGCCGGCCACCTCGACCGGTCCGTCCGCTGGGTGCACGTCGCCGAGGCCGCCGATGTGGGCGTCATGCTCAGCGGCGGCGAAATGGTCCTCACCACAGGGGTGTTGCTCGCGGGCGACCCCGACGCCCAGGCCGAGTACATCCGCTCGCTGCACCGTGCCGAGGCCGCGGCCGTCGTCCTCGGACTCGGCCGGGCCTTCCCCGCGCCTCCGGACGTGATGCGCCGGGCCGCCGAACGCTGCGGACTGCCGATGGTGGTGCTCCACCGGCCATTCCCCTTCGCAGAGTTGACGGAGGAGGTGCAGTCCCGGCTGGTGCGGAGCAAGTTCGCCGCCGTGAGCCTCTCCGAGGCCGTACGGACCGCGCTCACCGGACTCATCACCACCGGCGCCCCGCTCCAGAGCATGCTCGACGAGATCGCCGTGCACGCCGCCTGCCCCGTGGTCGTCACCAACCTCGCCCACCGGGTCCTCGCCACCGCAGGCGAACGCTCCGCCGTGGACGACGTCCTGCGCGACTGGGACCGCATCGCCCGGCAGGCGGGCGGCAGCGAGGGCGACGGCTGGATCCGCGCCGAACTGGGCGGACGGGGAGAGCGATGGGGCCGCATCGTGCTGTGCGGCCACCGGGGCGACGCGGGAACCGGGCGGCTGCTCGCCGACCGCGCCGCCGAGGCGCTGGTCCTGCACCGCATGCTCGGCGGCTCCGCCCACACCTGGGAGGAGGAGTCGGCGCAGGGCCTGCTGACCGACCTGGTGAGCGGTGTCGTACCGGCCCGCCAGCTCCTTCCCCGAGCGCGGGCCGCGGGCCTGCCCGTGAACCGCCGTACCTTCGTGCCCCTGGTGGTGCGCAACGGAGACCCCGCCCAACTCGACCGCGTACTGCGGCTGCTGGGGTTGCCGGGGCTCGTCGCCGAGCTGTCCGACGGAGCCACCGCCCTGCTGCTCAGCCTCGCCCGCGACCAGGACGCGGACGCCCTGGCCGCGCATTTCGCCGTACGGCTGCGGCACGAGACCGGCGCCCCCACCACCGTGGCCGCGGCCGGACCCCGTACCGCCTGGGACGACGTCCCCACCGGACTGCGCGAGGCACTGCACGTCGCCGAGGCCGCCGCCGACACCCCCGCCGACCAGGACCAGCCCGCGCTGGTGCGGCTGCGCGACGTCCATCTGCGCGGCCTCGTCCGGCTGCTCCGGGACGACCCGAACGTCCAGTCCTTCGCGGAACGGGAACTCGACGGACTGCTCTGCGGCACCCAGCCGGACCCGCAACTGCTGCCCGTCCTGCGGACCTACCTCGCCACCGGCCGGAACAAGTCGCGCACCGCCCAGCTCCACCACGTCAGCCGGCCCGCGCTCTACCGCCGTCTGGAGGCCATACAGGCGCGCCTCGGCGTCGACCTCGACGACTTCGAGCAAGCCGCGTCCGTCCACATCGCCCTGCTCGCGCACGACGCACAACAACGGTGAAGACCTGATGGGCAACAACGGTGAAACACACGACGACTCAGGTGAAACACGGGACAGCACGGAGGTGACACCGTGGAACGGCACAGCACTTCGGACGTGACACGGTGCAACTCAAAGACCCGGCGCAGGGTTTCTAGGCTCCTCGCACACCGAGCGACCGGAGGTCCCGATGAGCAGAGTGATCCGCGCCGCCGTCTTCCAGACCGCATGGACCGGCGACAAGGAATCGATGATCCAGGTCCACGAACAGGCGGCCCGCGACGCGGCCGCGCAGGGCGCCCAAGTCCTGTGCTTCCAGGAGCTGTTCTACGGACCCTACTTCTGCCAGGTCCAGGACAAAGAGTTCTACGCGTACGCCGAGCAGATACCCGAAGGCCCGATCGTCCGGCGCTTCCAGGCGCTGGCCGAGGAACTGGGCCTCGTCCTCGTGCTGCCGATGTACGAGGAGGAACAGCCCGGCGTCCTCTACAACACCGCGGCCGTGATCGATGCCGACGGTTCCTACCTGGGCAAGTACCGCAAGACCCACATCCCCCAAGTCCCGGGATTCTGGGAGAAGTTCTACTTCCGGCCCGGAAACTCCGGCTGGCCCGTCTTCGACACGGCCGTCGGCCGGATCGGCGTCTACATCTGCTACGACCGGCACTTCCCGGAAGGCTGGCGGGCGCTCGGTCTCGCGGGTGCCGAGATCGTCTTCAACCCCTCGGCCACCTCACGCGGTCTGTCCGGCTACCTCTGGCAGCTGGAGCAGCCGGCCTCGGCGGTCGCCAACGAGTACTTCGTGGGTGCGATCAACCGGGTGGGCGTCGAGGAGTACGGCGACAACGACTTCTACGGGACCTCGTACTTCGTGGACCCCGAAGCCCAGTTCGTCGGCGAGGTGGCGAGCGACAAGGAGACGGAACTCGTCGTCCGCGACCTGGACATGGCCAAGCTCCGCGAGGTCCGCGACCGGTGGCAGTTCTACCGCGACCGCGCCCCGGGAGCCTACGGTCCGCTGACCGCGGCCTAGGCGCACCCCGTGCCGCGGGCCCGGACCGGCTCCGGGCGCCGGACGGCGGCGCCCGGAGCCGGCCGGACCCGCGGCACGGCGGTCGGCACGGTCCCTCCCGCGAACCGCCCCACGAGCTTCCTCACCAGGAACAGCGTTGACCCCAGCCCCCGACAACCTCGGAGTCCCCCCAGTGCACGCACGACCGGAAGGAGAGGGAGCATGAGCCGTACCGTCATCCGTGGTGGTCTCGTCATCACCGCGTCCGACGAGATCCACGCCGACGTCCTGATCGAGGACGGCCGGATCGCCGCCCTCGCCGCGACGGGCACGCCCGCGGCCGAGTCGTGGACGGCCGAGCGCACCATCGACGCCACCGGCAAGTACGTCATCCCGGGCGGCGTCGACGCCCACACGCACATGGAGCTGCCCTTCGGCGGCACCTTCGCCTCCGACACCTTCGAGACCGGCACCCGGGCCGCCGCGTGGGGCGGCACCACCACCATCATCGACTTCGCGGTCCAGAGCGTGGGCCACTCCCTGCGCGAGGGCCTCGACGCCTGGAACGCCAAGGCCGACGGCAACTGCGCCATCGACTACGCCTTCCACATGATCGTCTCCGACGTCAACCAGGAGACGCTCAAGGAGATGGACCTGCTGGTCGAGGAGGGCGTCACCTCCTTCAAGCAGTTCATGGCCTACCCGGGCGTCTTCTACAGCGACGACGGCCAGATCCTGCGCGCCATGCAGCGCTCCGCCGAGAACGGCGGCCTGATCATGATGCACGCCGAGAACGGCATCGCGATCGACGTGCTCGTCGAGCAGGCCCTGGCCCGTGGCGAGACCGACCCGCGCTACCACGGAGAGGTGCGTAAGGCTCTGCTGGAGGCCGAGGCCACCCATCGCGCCATCAAGCTCGCCCAGGTCGCGGGCGCCCCGCTCTACGTCGTGCACGTCTCGGCGACGGAGGCGGTCGCCGAACTGGCCCGCGCCCGCGACGAAGGCCTGAACGTCTTCGGCGAGACCTGCCCCCAGTACCTGTTCCTGTCGACCGACAACCTCGCGGAACCGGACTTCGAGGGATCGAAGTACGTGTGCAGCACACCCCTTCGGCCCAAGGATCACCAGGCGGCCCTGTGGCGCGGCCTGCGCACCAACGACCTCCAGGTCGTGTCGACCGACCACTGCCCGTTCTGCTTCGTGGGGCAGAAGGAACTGGGCCGCGGCGATTTCTCGAAGATCCCCAACGGCCTTCCCGGCGTCGAGAACCGTATGGACCTGCTCCACCAGGCCGTCGTCGACGGCCACATCTCCCGCCGCCGCTGGATCGAGATCGCCTGCGCCACCCCGGCCCGGATGTTCGGCCTGTACCCGAAGAAGGGCACCATCGCGCCGGGCGCCGACGCCGACATCGTCATCTACGACCCGCACGCCGAGCAGATCATGTCGGTCGAGACCCACCACATGAACGTCGACTACTCGGCGTACGAGGGCAAGCGCGTCACCGGACGGGTGGAGTCCGTGTTCTCGCGCGGCGAACCGGTCATCACCGAGCGGGAGTTCACCGGACGCGCGGGCCACGGCGTCTACACCCCCCGATCCACCTGTCAGTACCTTCTCTGAGCGACCAGGAGCGGCGCCATGGACTTCGGACTCGTCCTGCAGACAGACCCCCCGGCCTCCCGCGTCATCGACCTGATGAAGCGGGCCGAGGCCAACGGCTTCACGTACGGCTGGACCTTCGACTCGGCCGTGCTGTGGCAGGAACCCTTCGTGATCTACAGCCAGATTCTCGCCAACACCGAGAAACTGACGGTCGGCCCGATGGTCACCAACCCGGGCACCCGCACCTGGGAGGTCACCGCCTCCACCTTCGCGACGCTCAACGACATGTACGGCAACCGCACGGTGTGCGGGATCGGGCGCGGCGACTCGGCGATGCGTGTCGCCGGGCGCAAGCCCAACACGCTCGCCCGTATAAGCGGTGCGATGAAGGTCATCCGCGCCCTCGGCCGGGGCGACGAGGCCGACCTCGGCGGCACGGTCGTCAGGTTCCCCTGGGTCAGGCCCGGCGCCGAACTGCCGGTCTGGATGGCCGCGTACGGACCCAAGGCCCTCAAGATGACCGGCGAGGAGGCCGACGGTTTCATCCTCCAGCTCGCCGACCTCTACCTGACGGAGTACATGGTCAAGGCGGTCAAGGAGGCGGCGGCCGAGGCCGGGCGCGACCCCTCCGAGGTGAAGATCTGCGTGGCCGCGCCCGCGTACATCACCGAGGACGACTCGCCCGAGGCGCTCGCCCACGCGCGTGAGCAGTGCCGCTGGTTCGGCGGCATGGTCGGCAACCACGTCGCCGACCTGGTCTCCAAGTACGGCGAGCACTCGGCCGCCGTACCCGACGAACTCACCGACTACATCAAGGCCCGTGAGGGCTACGACTACTCGCACCACGGACGCGCCGACAACCCCGACACCGCGTTCGTGCCCGACGAGATCGTCGACCGGTTCTGCCTGATCGGCACGGCCGAGCGGCACATCGAGAAGCTGAACGCGCTGCGTGAGCTGGGCGTCGACCAGTTCGCGGTCTACGACATGCACGACGCGCAGGAGGCCACCATCGACGCGTACGGGACGCAGGTCATCCCGGGTGTCAACGGACAGTAGCCGAAGGTCCCCCAGTTCTCCCCTTCCCGCCGTCCCGGGAAGGGGACCAGGGCGCTCCCCGCGCACCCCCCAAGATGTCCCGCACGGCCTTTCCCGTCACTCCTCATTGATTGGCCTGCTCATGACGGAAACCGTCCCCCCGGACAGCCCGCCCGCCCGACAAGTCACCCTCCCCGACGGCCGGGTGGAGATCGCGCCCGACGCGCCCGCGCCGAGCGGCCCCTACGCCAACGAAGACCTGCTGCCGGTTCCGGTCGAGAAGCGCACCTGGACCACGTACAACTTCTCGGCCCTCTGGGTCGGCATGGCCCACAACACCGCCTCCTGGACGCTGGCTTCGGGTCTCATAGCCGTCGGCATGGACTGGAAGCAGGCCGTCCTCACCATCGCGCTCGCCAACCTGATCGTGCTGGTCCCGATGCTGCTCACCGGGCACGCGGGGCCGAAGTACGGCATACCCTTCCCGGTCTTCGCCCGCGCGTCCTTCGGGGTCCGCGGGGCCAACCTCCCCGCTGTCGTACGGGCGTTGGTGGCATGCGGCTGGTTCGGCATCCAGACCTGGATCGGCGGCGAGGCGATCTACTTCCTCGCGGGCAAACTCTTCGGTGACGGCTGGAGGAACGCCTCACAGGTCGGCGGCCACGCCTGGACCATGTGGCTGTCGTTCGCGATCTTCTGGGCGCTCCAAGTCGCCATCATCTACCGGGGCATGGAGACCATCCGCCGGTTCGAGAACTGGGCGGCGCCCTTCGTGCTCGTCGGTGCCGGCGTGATGCTGTGGTGGATGAGCAGCAAGGCCGGCGGCTTCGGGCCGCTGCTCGACCAGCCGTCGAAGCTCGGCTGGGGCGGGGACTTCTGGAAACTCTTCTGGCCCTCGCTGATGGGCATGATCGGCTTCTGGTCCACCCTGTCGCTGAACATCCCGGACTTCACCCGGTACGGCAAGAGCCAGAAGGCGCAGACCTGGGGTCAGGCGCTCGGCCTGCCCACCACCATGACGCTCTTCGCCTTCCTGTCCGTCATGGTGACCTCGGGCTCGCAGGCGGTGTACGGCGAGGCCATCTGGGACCCGGTCCAGCTGGCCGCCAAGACGGACAACGTCGCCGGCATCCTCTTCGCGCTGGTCACCGTGCTGATCGCGACGCTGTCCGTGAACATCGCGGCCAATCTGGTCTCCCCGGCCTTCGACTTCTCCAACATCGCGCCCCGGAAGATCAACTTCCGTACCGGCGCGCTCGCCACCTGCGTCCTCGGCGTGCTGATCTTCCCGTGGAAGCTGTACTCCGACCCGCAGGGCTACATCTTCACCTGGCTCGGACTGGTCGGCGGTCTGCTCGGCACGGTCGCGGGCATCCTCATCGCCGACTACTGGATCCTGCGCCGTACCAAGCTCGACCTCGCCGACCTGTATCGCACGGGTGGCCGCTACTGGTACGACGGCGGCTGGAACTGGCGGGCCGTGGTCGCGTTCGTCACCGGCGGCGTCCTGGCCGTCGGCGGCGCGGACTTCCACCCGCTGATCGACGGGCGGCCCGTTCCGGCGCTGGAGTCGCTCGCCGACTACGGGTGGGCGGTCGGGCTCGGCACGTCGATGGCGCTGTACCTGGTGCTGATGCTGCTCCGCGGGAAGGACAGGGCCGCGGTCTGACGGCGGGAGCGGAGGACGGTCAGCCCTTCTGGCCGTCCTTCAGCGCCGCCGTCGCCTCCTTGGCCGCCTTGATGGCACCCTTGTTGATCTCGTCGGTGCCGGGCGCCTTCTTGGTCTCGAAGTCGCTGCCGTTGTACGTGATGACCACCAGGGCGTTGGACGCCCGGACGACCACCACGCCTTCGCGGGTCTGCTGCTTGTCCTCGGTGCTGAGATTGACGACGGAGTAGGCGGAGTCGCCGAGACCGGGCACCGCCCCGCCGCCGCTCTTGTCCGCGACGCGGTCCTTGTAGGCCTTCTCCGCCGCGGCGTCCGACGCCTTGATCTCGTACGATACGTCGAGCCAGCGGTAGTCGAAGCCCTTCAGCGCGTTCCACGAGCAGGTGCGGCGCACCGCCTTGTCGGTCGACGCGATCTCCTGGCCGGCCGTCTTGGCGCCGGGGACCAGAGACTTGATCGTCGCGTCCGGTACGCCGTCACAGGGGGCGGGCGAAGCGTCGTACGTCTTGGTGGCCGCCGAGGCCGACGGGGCCGATGCCGAGTCGGTTGTCTTCTTTTGCGTCGGTTCGTGCTCGGCGGAGGGGGTCGCTGCGGACGGGCCGGCCGCCAGGGCCCAGCCCGCGGAGGCGAGCAAAGCGACGGGTAGCAGGCGCGCGGCGAGCGCGAGCGGCAGGGGAAGGGAACCCAAAGCGCACTTCTCGTGGGGGATGGTGCGGAGGTGGTCCGCACTGCGGACGGGACGCCAGTGTCACACGAGACGCTGTGGTGGGGAAGGGTCAACTCGCTCCGTGCCCGGGTGATGACAGTGACTCACCTTGGCGACGCTTGACCGACGCTGGCGCAGTATGTCTGTTTTGTGTGGCGTCTGTTGATCGACTCCTGGCCGGCGAAGGCCTCGTGCGGTCACGACGACTTCTTCGCGACGCGGACCGGCAACGCCCGCTCGACGCGGTCGACGGCCGCGAAGGCGCCGTAGGCCACCAGCCGCACCAGATGCCGGTCGGAATGGGATGGATTGCGCCAGGCTGTCACGTCCTCGTCCGTGATGCGGTACGGGGCGAGGGCGGCCAGCAGCGCCAGCCGCGCACCAGGGCGCGAACGGTCCGGAAGACCGTCCCGCGCGAGCGAAGGGTGCGAGCCGTCCCATCCCTGGAGCGTTTCCCGTACGAGGGAGCGGTCCGCCGCGTCGAGCAGTCCTCCGCCCGCGGCGGCGGCGTCGCGCAGGGCGGCGTAGGCGGGGCCGACCGTGGTGCCCCGCGCCCAGTCCGGCCCGGGACCCGGAGCGTCGAGCAGCGCGAGACCCGCCCCCGGCGCGGGCCGACGGCGCACCGTCCTGGCCAGTGAGCGCCCGCCGAGACTACGCACCGCCCGCAACCGCTGCGCATTGCCCGGAAGCAGGTTCTCGGTCAGCAGCGCCGACGCGATCCGGTTGATGAAATGGAAGCTGAGCGCGGTACCGATGTAGGCCGGGGCGTGCGCGGCGGGGAACGGATACGGCGTAAGTTCCGGTGCCCCTGGGGTCCTGCTCGCCCGACCCCAGGCCAGCACGCGTGCGTGCCCCTCGTCGGAGGGGGTCTCTCCGCGCGCGATCGCCTCGGCGAGGGAATGGTCCCCGGTGGCGTGCAGCAGCATCGTGTGCGCGTCCACGCAGAAGGGGCACCGGTTGGCCAGCGACACCCCTAGCGCGGCGAGTTCCTTCCCGGTCCGGTCGCCCTCGCCGGCGATCAGCGACTCCCGCATCAACGCCCAGGTGGCGGCGAGGAGTTCGGGCGCCGAGGACAGGACGGCGAAGGTGGACGGGCGCTCCATGCCGAAGTCCGAGGCGAGCTGGGCGTAGACGTCGGCGGTCACGCCCGTGACGGACTTCCGTGGAGGCGGAGTGGTGTACCGGAAGGGGGTGGAGAGGGACATGGCCATGGGTGCCTCCTGAGTGGACCGGGTGGTTGCCGGGCGATCGGCCGCCGTGGGCAACCCTGGCCCGGACGAGGTGTCGAGGGCGTCCTACGGCCGAAGACGATCCGGGCTACCCCAGCCGGCCCCGCGCCCGGCGCCGGCTACTCCACCGGGAGTAGCCGGGCAGCCGTCCACAGGTCTGACGCGGCTGTCGCAACAGCCGCATAGAGTGCCGGACATGCAGCTCGACCAGGTCGTCCGCAGGCGCTCGGCCGACGCGGCCCTCGCGGTCGTGGTCGGCGCCCTCGTGGTGACCGCGGCCGTGTTCGACGACGGCACGACCGCCCTCGATTACGCCCTGATCACCCTCGGCTCGCTCACCCTCGCGGCCTACCGCGGCGCGCCGCGCGCCGTCCTGGTGGTCACCACCGTCACCACGACGGCGTATGTCGTGCACGCCCACCCCGGCACCCTGTCCGCCCTTCCCGTCCTGAGCGCGGTGCACACGGCCGCCAGAGCCGGCCACCGCGGTGTCGCGGCGCTGGCGAGTGCCGTGTTCCTGGCCGGATTCGTGACGACGGGACCGGAGACGCGGGAGGTCGTGGAGCGGACACTGCTGCTCGCCGGCTGGTTCCTGTGCGCCCTTGTCACGGGCCTCGCCGACCGCAACTGGCAGGCCTATCTGCGCCAGACCGAACAGCGTGCCCTGGAGGCCGAACGCACCCGCGAGGAAGCGGCGTTGCGCCGCGCAGGCGAGGAACGCCTGCGTATCGCGAGGGAGTTGCACGACTCGCTCACGCACAGCATCTCGATCGTCAAGCTCCAGGCGGGAGTCGCCGTCCATCTGGCACGCAAGCGCGGCGAGGACGTGCCGCCCGCGCTGCTCGCCATCCAGGAGGCGGGCGGTGAGGCGATGCGTGAACTGCGCGCCACGCTGGAGGTGCTGCGCACCGACGAGCCGACCGGCACACCGGCGCTGCTGGTGGAGCGGGCCCGTGCCGCGGGGCTCGCCGTCGATCTGCGGGTGACCGGCGAGGAGCGCCCGCTCACGGCGACCCTGGACCGCGCCGCGTACCGCATCGTCCAGGAGGCCCTGACGAACGCGGCCCGGCACGCGGGCCCCGCCAAAGTCACGGTGGAACTCGGTTACACCCCGGACGAGTTGACGATAGCCGTGCACGACGACGGCATAGCCCGGCAGTCCCGGCCGCCCGCCCCGGGCATCGGCCTGACCGGCATGCGTGAACGCGTCACCGCCCTCGGCGGCACCCTGCGTGCCGCCCCGCGCGCGGAGGGCGGCTTCTCGGTGCGGGCCGAACTGCCCCTTGGGCTACCGGAGGAGGCCCGATGAGCGGCCCGGACGCGCACGCCGGGGCGGGCCGCCCGATCAGGGTCGCCCTCGTCGACGACCAGGCCCTCATGCGCGCCGGCTTCCGCGCTCTGCTGGACGCGGAGGAGGGCATCGAGGTGGTGGGCGAGGCCCCCGACGGGGCACAGGGGCTGGCCCTGGTCCGCGCCGAGAAGCCGGATGTCGCCCTGGTCGACGTGCAGATGCCCGTGATGACGGGCATCGAGGCGACCCGCCGTATCGCCGCCGATCCCGAGCTGTCCGGGGTACGCGTCGTCATCCTCACCAACTACGGCCTGGACGAGTACGTCTTCGAGGCGCTGCGGGCCGGGGCGAGCGGCTTCCTGCTCAAGGACACCGAGCCCGCCGATCTGCTCCAGGCCATCGAGGTCGTCGCCCGCGGGGAGGCGCTGCTGTCGCCCTCGGTGACCCGCACCCTGATCGGGGAGTTCGTGGCCCGGCCTCCCGACCGGGCCACGGCGCCGGGCCTCGAAGGCCTCACGCGCCGCGAACGCGAGGTCACCGCGCTCGCCGCCCGCGGCCTGAGCAACGAGGAGATCGCCGCGCACATGGTCATCAGCCCCCTGACGGCCAAGACCCACATCAGCCGCGCGATGACGAAGCTCGCCGCCCGCGACCGGGCCCAACTGGTCGTCTTCGCCTACGAGTCGGGCCTGGTGACGGCACGAGGGCAGGCGAAGTGAGTCCGTCCGCCGGGCGCCCGTGCCATCATCTGCCGATGATCGCGACACGCCCGAAGCAGTCCGGCGCGGAGGCAGGTGCCGCGCGTCCGCCGTGCGGCGGTGACATCGCCCTTCGTCCGCGAGCGTCCGGCCCCAACTCGACCCGCGGCTCGCGCGCGAGGGTCAGGTGGGTTCGCCCGGTCCTCCTCGCCTGCCTGATGGTGACGGTCACGAGCGGGTGCGGGCTGGGCGCCGAGCTCGACCGTGAGCGCGACCCGGAGCGTACGGCCGCTCCGTTTCCGAGCGCGGTCGGGACCGACGCGTCAGGGCCGTTCCGTATCGAGCTGCCCGATCTCTCGACGTCCGTGCCGGAGCCCTCCCCGTCGGGCGCCGTGCCGGGCCTGCAGGGCAGCGGCTGCCCTGGGTCGGGGCTGCGCCTCGGCACCGGTCCCGTCGACGCGGCCATGGGCCTGCGCGCCATGACCCTGACCCTCACCAACTGCGGCAAGCGGCCGTACGAGGTGGACGGCTACCCGGACGTCGTCGGCGTCCTCGGCCCGGAGGGCACCCCGATCACCGGCGTGCGCGGCGTGCTGGGGACGGACAAGGTGCCCATGGCGCCCGAGGATCCCGGCCCCGCGCCCTTCACGCTCCGGCCGGGCGACAGCGCCCGGGCGGGCCTCTACTGGCGGATGGCGGCCGAGGACGGCACGTATCTGCGCGTGGCGCCGCACAAGGGGCAGGGCGTTGTCACCCTGCGGCTGCCGGACCCGCTCGACATCGGTCCGGAGAACACGCTGGGCACGACGGCGTGGACGCCTGTGAGCTGATCGCGCCCGTACCGCCCGCCCCGCGGTCCGTCGGCGGGCGGGTGTCATAGTCGGGACCGAGGCTGATCGCTCCGTACCGCGAGGTGGCAGGCATGTTCACGACCCGACCCACCCTCCAGGGCACCTTCGGCATGGTGTCCTCCACGCACTGGCTCGCCTCGCAGTCCGCGATGGCCGTCCTGGAGGACGGCGGAAACGCCTACGACGCCGCCGTCTCGGCCGCCTTCGTCCTGCACGTCGTCGAACCCCACCTCAACGGACCCGCGGGCGAGGTCCCGATCGTCCTCGCACCCGCGGGCGGTGATGTGCGGGTGCTGTGCGGGCAGGGCGTCGCGCCCGCCGGAGCGACCATCGCCCACTACAGAGGGCTCGGACTGGACCTCGTACCCGGTACGGGCCCGCTCGCCGCCGCCGTGCCGGGTGCGTTCGACGCCTGGATGCTGCTGCTGCGCGACCACGGCACCAAGCCGCTCGCCGACGTCCTGAAGTACGCCATCGGGTACGCCGAGGACGGCCACGCGCCCGTGGAGGGCATCGGCGCGACCGTACACAGCGTACGAGCGCTGTTCGAGACGGAGTGGACCTCGTCGGCCCAGGTGTATCTGCCGGACGGCACACCGCCGCGCCCCGGCGAGCTGTTCCGCAACCCGGCTCTCGCCGCGACCTGGCGACGGCTGCTCGGCGAGGTCTCCGGCGCGGGGGACCGGGAGGCCGAGATCGACGCGGCGCGGGAGGTGTGGCGCTCCGGCTTCATCGCCGAGGCCCTGGTCCGGCAGGCCGGGCGGCCCACCCTGGACACCAGCGGCGAGCGCCACAGCGGCACCCTGACGGCCGCCGACCTGGCCGGCTGGTCCGCGACCTACGAGGCGCCCGCGACGTACGACTGGCGGGGCTGGACCCTGTGCAAGGCGGGCCCCTGGAGCCAGGGCCCGGTCCTCCTCCAGCAACTGGCGCTGCTCCCGCCCGAACTGCCCCGCTACGGCTCCGCCGAGTACGTCCACCTGCTCGTCGAGGGCTGCAAGCTCGCCATGGCCGACCGCGAGGCCTGGTACGGGGACACGGCCCGGGTACCGCTCGACGACCTGCTGTCGGAGTCCTACAACGCCGCCCGGCGGGCGCTCGTCGGGGACAAGGCGTCGTACGAACTGCGCCCCGGCAGCCCGGGCGGCCGCGAGCCGCGGATGAGCGGGCACGCGCGCGTGGTGGCCGCCGGGGAGTCCCGCTTCGACGCGCTCGCCGTACCGGGCGCCGGTGAACCCACCGTGGCCCGGGCGAGCGCGGAACCCGAGGTGACGGCGGACGGCGGCACCCGGGGCGACACCTGCCACCTGGACGTCGTCGACCGCTGGGGCAACATGATCGCCGCCACCCCCAGCGGCGGCTGGCTCCAGTCCAACCCGGTCGTCCCCGAACTCGGCTTCCCGCTCGGCACCCGGCTCCAGATGGCCTGGCTGGAGGAGGGGCTGCCCAATTCCCTGACCCCGGGCCGCCGGCCGCGCACCACGCTGACGCCGTCCATCGCGCTGCGCGACGGCGTGCCGGTCATGGCGTTCGGCACCCCCGGTGGCGACCAGCAGGACCAGTGGCAGACGCACTTCTTCCTGTCCGTGGCGCTGCGCCCGCGGGTGCGCGGCGGACTCGACCTCCAGGGCGCGATCGACGCCCCGAACTGGCACAACGACGGCTTCCCCAGCTCCTTCTACCCGCGCGGCATGCGCCCAGGCAGCCTCACGGTCGAGTCCCGCACGGACGAGGCGGTCGTCGAGGAGCTGCGCCGGCGGGGCCACGACGTCACGGTCGCCGAGGCCTGGTCCGAGGGGCGGCTGTGCGCGGTCGCCCGGAATCCCGCGACGGGCGTGCTGTCGGCGGGGGCCAATCCGCGCGGGATGCAGGGGTACGCCGTCGGACGGTGAGGCGCGGCCCGGCGTCGGCGGCAGGACGCCGGGCGGCCCGCACGATCCCTTCCCGGAGCCCGCGATCCTTTCCCGGCACCCGTGATCGCGGGCCGGACCCAGTGATCACGGGCGCCGGGAATTCATGGTGATTCCACCCGCAGTACCCCGGAGGGGTGGGGATTGTCAGTGGCGCGTGCTGTCATGGAGCCATGATCGAAGACATCGAAACCATCGACGAGTTTCTCGCGCACCGCGCGTCCGACGTGGAGGACGCCATCCGCAAGGCCGCCGCCGCCGAGATCATGCCCCGGTTCCGGCAGCTCGCCGCGCACGAGATCGACCAGAAGTCCGGCCCGCACGACCTGGTGACGGACGCCGACCGCCTGGCCGAGAAGTACCTCACCGGGGCCCTCACCGCGCTGCTGCCCGGCTCGGTCGTGGTCGGCGAGGAAGCGGTGCACGCCGACCCGGCGACCTACGAGGCGATCCGCGGGGCGGCGCCGGTCTGGATCGTCGACCCCGTCGACGGGACCCGGCAGTTCGTGCACGGCGACTCCGGGTTCTGCACGCTGGTCGCGCTCGTGCTGGACGGGGTGGTGCACGCCTCGTGGACGTACGCGCCCGCCCGCGACGAGTTCGCCACCGCGATACGGGGCCGGGGCGCCATTCTCGACGGCGTGCCCCTGCGTTCCGGTTCGCCCGAGCCCGGCCGTGACCTCGACATCGCGACCTCCCACCCGGACTACACCACGGACGAGCAGAAGCGCGCGCTCCTCGGCCTGCGCGTCGAGGGCGTCGTCCCGCGCGCGTGCGGCTCGGCCGGCCTGGAATATCTGGCCGTCGCCCGTGGTGAGCTTGATGCCACCGCATTCAGTTGGGAGGCGGCCTGGGACCACGCGGCGGGCCTGCTGCTGGTCGAGGAGGCGGGCGGCGCCCATCTGACGCTCCGGGGAGAGCCCTTCCGCGTCACGGGAGGCAACGCGCTGCCGTTCACGGCCGCCCGGGACGAGGCCACGGCCCGCCGGGTGGTGGCGCTGCTGGCGGCACAGCCCGAGCAGGTGGCGGCCGGGGCCTGAGGGGGAGTTCCGCACTCCACGCGGGGGTTCCGGTTCCCGTCCGGAGGCCGGCCCGCGGCTCCGCGGCACCGTCTTCCAACGCCCCGCACCGTCAAGGCTGTCAGTGCCCCGGCATATCCTGATCCTCAGTGGCCGTCGGCTGACAAAGGAGTCCGAAGGTGCCGTCGATGCTCGATACGGTCGTGGTGGGTGCGGGACCGAACGGACTGACGGCTGCCGTGGAGCTGGCCCGCCGGGGCTTCTCCGTGGCCGTGTTCGAGGCACGCGACACGGTGGGCGGGGGAGCGCGCACCGAAGAGCTGACACTGCCCGGTTTCCGGCACGACCCGTGTTCGGCGGCGCACCCGCTGGGAATCAACTCGCCCGCGTTCCGGGCGATGCCCCTGGAGCGGTACGGCCTGGAGTGGCTGCACGCCGAGCTCCCCATGGCACACCCGTTCCTCGACGGCTCGGCGGCGGTGCTCTCGCGTTCGGTCGCCGAGACGGCCGCCTCGTTCGGGCCGCGCGACGCGGGCGCGTACCGCAGGCTCGTCGCGCCGTTCCTGACCAAGTGGGACACCCTGGCGCACGACTTCATGTCGCTGCCGCTGGCCGCGCTGCCCCGCGACCCCGTCACCCTCGCCCGCTTCGGTCTGGCCGGACTGCCGCCCTCGACCTGGCTGATGCGCCGCTTCCACGACGAGCGGGCCAAGACGCTGTTCGCCGGCCTGGTGGCGCACGTCATGGCCCCGCTGGAGGGTGTCGCCACGGGCGCCGTCGGCCTGGTCTTCGCACTGGCCGCGCACGCCCGGGGCTGGCCGGTAGCGCGCGGCGGCTCCCAGTCCGTCTCGGACGCGCTCACCGCGTATCTCAAGGACCTCGGCGGCACCGTCCACACCGACTACGAGGTCAAGCGCCTGGACGATCTGCCTCCCGCGCGCTCGTACGTCTTCGACACCTCGCCCACGGCGCTGGCCCGCATCGCCGGCTTCGGGCGGTACTACGGGAGCTACCGGTACGGGGCGGGCGTCTTCAAGATCGACTACGCGCTGGACGGGCCCGTGCCCTGGACCGCCGCGGAGGCCCGCGCCGCCGGGACGGTCCAGGTCGGGGCGAGCCGAGCGGAGATCGGGAGCGCGCTGCGAGCGGCCTCACGCGAGGGCCGAACACCCGACGCGCCCTTCCTCATCACCGTGCAGCCGAGCGTCGTGGATCCCTCCCGCGCCCCCGAGGGCAAGCACGTCTTCTGGGCGTACGGCCATGTCCCGAGCGGCTGGACCGGGGACCTCACCGACGCGATCGAGCGCCAGCTGGAGCGGTTCGCGCCGGGCTTCCGTGACCGGGTGCTGGCCCGCGCGACCGCCGGACCGCCCGAGCTCGCGGCCCGCAACGCCAACTACGTCGGCGGTGACATCGGCTGCGGTGCCGCCTCCGGACTCCAGCTCGTGCTCCGCCCCAAGCTGTCCCTGTTCCCCTACAGCACCCCGCACCCCGCCGTGTTCCTCTGCTCCTCGGCCACTCCGCCCGGGCCGGGCGTGCACGGCATGTCGGGACACAACGCGGCGAAGGCCGTCTGGAGGAGGCTGAGACAGTCATGACCACGATCACCCTGGTACAGGGCGACATCACCCGGCAGAGCGCCGACGCCATCGTCAACGCGGCGAACTCCTCGCTGCTCGGCGGCGGAGGCGTCGACGGGGCCATCCACCGCCGCGGCGGCCCGGCCATCCTCGCCGACTGCCGCAAGCTGCGCGCCGGTCACTACGGCAAGGGACTTCCGACCGGCCGGGCGATCGCCACGACCGCGGGCGAACTCCACGCGCGCTGGGTGATCCACACCGTGGGTCCTCGCTACGCCCGGGAGGAGGACCGGTCCGAGCTGCTGGCGTCCTGCTACCGCGAGTCGCTGCGCGTCGCCGACGAACTCGGCGCCCGTACCCTCGCCTTCCCCGCCGTCTCCGCGGGCATCTACGGCTGGCCGATGGACGACGCGGCCCGGATCGCGGTCGAGACGGTCCGCGCCGCGAAGACCGACGTCGAGGAGGTCCGCTTCGTACTGTTCGACGAACAGGCGTACGAGGCGTTCGCCGGGCAGCTGCGCTGACGGGGCGGACACCGGACGCGGACGCAGGGTTCGGTCACAGGGAGAGTTCGACCACCAGGGGCCGGTGATCCGAGATCGCCGTACGCGGCGCGTGTGCTCCACCGGCCGCCCCCGCCCCGATTCCGGTGGCCAGCACATGGTCGAACTGGACGAGGGGACGGTGCGCCGGATAGGTCGGTGTGCGGGCCAGGTCCCGCCAGCCGTGCGGCACCGGAAGGGTCTCTTCCCGCCGGGTCCGCCGGGTCCCGGTGCGACCGGTCGGCCCGGCCGAGTTGAGGACCGCTCGCGGGATCGCGCCGGTCAGGTTGAAGTCGCCGAGGAGCACCTGGGGCCGGGGCAGGTCGGCGATCCAGGCGCGGACGGTGAGCAACTGGCGGATGTTCCAGCCCGGCACGAAGGACAGATGCAGCGCCACCACGGTGAACGGCCCGCGACGCCCTTCCAGGACGGCGGCCAGCACCGCCCGCGGCTGGTCCCTGGCCACGGTGAGTCCCCGGCGGCCGGGCGTCCGCAACGGCATGGGGAGCGGCGCCGGGGCCAGCCGCCGCGCCCGCCAGTGCCGTACGGGCAGCCGGGACAGCAGGGCGATGCCGTGCGAGGGAACGCCCCGGGCCGCGCCGGTCTCGCCCGGGCCGTACACCCGTAGCCTCGGCGCGGACGGATCCGGGACCCAGCCGCCGCCCGCCGCCGGACCGCCGTGGAACGCGGACGCGTAACGCCAGTCGTGCGCACCGGACCCCACGGCGGCGACCGACGCCTGATCCACCCCGCCCGACCGTTCCTGCGACCGGTCCAGTTCCTGAAGCGCCAGCACATCGGCGTCCAGCGACGCGACGGCCCGGACGAGCGGTGCCTCGGGGCCGCTCACGGCCGGGGCGGAATCGGGCCTCCCCGCCACCATCGGCAGGCCGTGCAGCACGTTGAACGTCGCGAACCGAACCCGCCCGGAGTGCGACTGGTCGTGGTGAGCCGTCTCGGAAGGTGTCATGAGCGCGACCGTATCCAGCGAGGGCCGTGAACGCTGGCCCGGTCTCCTACAGGTCGGGCAGTGTCTCGGCCAGCAGGCGCAGCAGATCGCCCGTCGCGTCGACCGCGCCCAGCGCGGGCAGGGCACCGAGCGCCAGGACGGCCACACCGACGGACCGGACGACGGGCAGCGGAGCGGTCTGCAGGGCCGCGATCCGACGGGTGACGGCGTGCTCGGAGAAGTGCAGGGCGCATCCCGGGCGGGCGCGCTGGGAGACGAGGGCGGCCCGCGCCAGGGCGCGGGCCGTCGTGTGCCGGTCGCCGACGGTGCTCGCGGCCTCCTCGTCGGCCCAGCGCTCCAGCAGGAAGGTGACGGTGGTGCGCACCGGCACGAGCAGGGGGTTCGCCGCCGCGGCCAGGGCGACGGTCATCGACAACGCCGCGTGCCGGTGCGTGAGATGAGCACGCTCGTGGGCCAGCAGAACGCGCCGCTCGGCCGGCTCCAGCGCACCGAACATCGCGGCCGTGACCAGGATCCGCCCCGGCTTGCCGGGGATGGCGAAAGCGTGCGGGGTCGACGAGGCGGCGACGACCAGCTCGCTGTCCGGCGGGTGCCCCTCGCACAGCCTGAGCAGGATCCGGCGGGTCGCGGTGTGGGCTCGTACGACACGGAGGAGCCGGTGGGCGATGACGCCGAGGGCTGCCACCGCCAGGACGGCGACGGCCTCCGGGACGGGCTCCGGCAGCGACCGGCCTTCCTCGCCGGCCTCGGCGATCACCGCCGGTACCTGGTCGATCAGCGTCATCGCGAGCAGCAGCAGGGCCCAGGTGGAGGCGGCCGCGGTCAGCGCCGCGGCGGCTGTGAGGGCGCGGGCCGTCAGGGCCGGCGACACCCGCCTGCCCACCGGCGGGGCGATTCCCGCGAGGAGCAGTGCCAGAGCGAGCGGAACGTAGACGTCGACCCTCACGGCCCGTTCCCTCCGAGGAGGTCGCGCAGGGCTTCCTCCTCCTGGCGGCTGAGCCCGGTGACGAACTGCTGAAGGGTCGCGATCGGGTCGGGCCCGCGGTCGAGGGCCTGGTGCATGGCCTCGGCGGTCAGTTCGGCGGCGTTCTTCGCGGGCCGGTACGCGCCGCGCCGGCCGTCCACGTCACGGAGCACCAGACCCTTGTCGTACAGGCGCTTGAGGATGGTGTGCACGGTGTTGTACGCGAGTCCGCCGCCGATCTCGGCCTGGATCTCGGCGGGCGTCAGCGCGTCGTCGGTGGCCCACAGGGCGGCGAGAACTTCGCTCTCCAGCTCGCCGGCGCTGCGCCGCTCCGCCCTTCTGTGGGGACCTGTGCCAGCCATGCCCGTCACCTTACAGCGCGTAGGGGAGTTGAGAGGGGTGCCGATGCGGGCGTACTCCCCGGCCTCAGGGTCCGCAGGCCGCCCCGGGTGCTCCCCCGGATGCCCGACCGGCGCGGCGACTTGCCCTGGAGGGCGGTAGTTTGTCCGTGAATCCCCGGCTCCCGCCTTCACCCTACGTCTTGTAGGGTGAAAAAACCCTACAGCGTGTAGGGATGGAGGGTGGACGATGGCCAAGACCCTGAACGTCCCACTCATCGGCGCCCGCCGGCACGGACCGCCGAACAGAGCGGCCCGCGTGTCCCGGCACGCCGGCGACCCGCGCCTGCTCGTTCTGGTCGCGGGCGCCTTCACCCTTGCCCAACTGGTCCTCGTACACCCCGCGATGGGCCTCGGCTGGGACGAGGCGGTGTACGTCAGCCAGGTCTCCCGGGATGCTCCGGCGGCGTTCTTCAGCGCACCGCGTTCCCGCGGCGTCTCCCTGCTCGTGGCGCCGATCGCCTCCTGGTCGTCGTCCACCAGCCTGCTGCGGGTCTACCTCGCCCTGCTGTCCGGACTCGGCCTGTTCGTGGCCCTGCGCGTCTGGCGCGGACTCTTCCCGGTGCGGGTCCTCGCCGTGGCGGGCGCCTTCTTCGCGACGCTGTGGGTCACCCTCTTCTACGGCCCGCAGGCCATGCCCAACTACTGGGTCGCGATCGGAGCCCTGGTCTGCGTGGGGTGCTTCCTGCGCGCCCAGGCGGACCGCTGGGACCGGGCGGCACTGCTCGGGGTCGGGCTGAGTGCCGCGCTGATGGCGTGGATGCGGCCCACCGACGCGGTCTGGGTCACCCTGCCGCTCCTCGTCGCCGCCGTGGCCGTGCCCCGGTGGCGGCGGGCCCGGCCACCGCTCGCGCTCGTGGCGGGCCTGCTCGCCGGAGCCGCCGAGTGGATCGTCGAGGCGTACGTCGGATACGGCGGACTGGGGCAACGGCTCGCCGACGGTTCGCGCATCCAGGGCGGCCTCGGCTGGAACATCGCCATCGGCGACCAACTGCGCAGCCTCGGCGGACGCGCGCTGTGCCGGCCGTGCACAGGGGGGATGCCGAGCCCCGCGGTGACGGCGTGGTGGTTCGTCCTGCCGCTGGTCGCGGCCCTCGGCCTGGCGATCGCCGTCAAGGCCCGTCGCCCCGCGGCCACCCTGCTGCTCCTGGCCTGCGCCGCGGCGGCCTCGGCCCCGTACCTCTTCATGATCGGATACGCCGCCCCGCGCTTCCTGCTCCCGTTCTACGCCCTGCTCGCGATTCCCGTCGCCGACGCCCTCGTCCACCTGGTCACCGTCCCCGGCCGGCCCTGGCGACCGGTGACCGTGACGCTGGTGGCCCTCGGTCTCGCCGGTCATCTGGCCGTGCAGTTCGCGGTCCTCCAGGACACGGTGCGGCGCACCACCGACGGGCACCGCGGCTGGGCGGCGACGGCGGCGGAGCTGCACCGGCTCGGTGTGCGGCCGCCCTGCCGGCTGACCGGCCGGCAGGCCGTCCCCATCGCCTACTACACCGGCTGTGCCTCCGTGGCGACCAGTGGCCACAACGCCAACGCCACCCGGGCGAGCATCGTGCGGGACGCCCGGCACATGCCGGTCGCCGTCCTCACCCGACCGGGGATCAAGCCGCCGGGGTACGCCCGCGACTGGGCACCGCATCGCGCCGGTGGTCTGAACGTCTACCTCGCCCCGGGAGCGGGGGGCGGCACGCCGTGACCGTTCCGCCGGACAGGCCTTCGCCGGCACGCGGGGGAGGTGTGCCTCTCGTCGACTCGGTCTCCGGCGGACGCGGGATGCCGCCGCCCGAGCCGGTGTCCGGCGCAGGCGGGGCGTCGTCCCCCGCGGTGACCGACGGCACGGGGGCGACCGCCGGGCGGCGACCGTCCGGGGGTGTGCGGGGCGGGCGGGCGGCCTGGCACGCGGGGATCTCGCTGCTCGTCCTGGTGTGCGCCGGGATCCTGGCCCGCCGGAACTGGCCGGTGATCGAGGCGGGAGCCGGCCGGCTGGCCGTCGCCGACCGTGGCTGGCTGCTGGTGGCGACCGTCGCCACCGTCGCGACCTGGGCGTGCTCGGCACTCGCCCAACAGGGCGCGGTGGCGAGGCCGCTACCCGCCGGGCGACTGGTGGCCGTGCAGTTCGCGGCCTCCGCCGCCAACCACGTACTCCCGTCGGGGCTCGGCGCGGGCGCCGTCAATCTGCGGTTTCTGACCCGGTGCGGACTGCCCGTCACCCGCTCCGCGACCGCGCTAGCGGTCAAGGCCTGTGCCGGGACCGCGGTGCGCGGCTGTCTGATCGGCGGGCTCGCCCTGGCCTGCCCCGGGGCGCTCCGTCTGCCCCAGGTGCCGGCGACCGCCCGGACCGCGACCGTCTGGGCGGTGGCCGTGGTGGTGGCCGCCGTCGCCGTGGCCCTCCTGGCCGGACCGTTGCGGCGCGCACTGCGCCGCGTGCTGCTGGACGTCCGCGCCGTGCACGAAGTCCCCGCGCGGGCAGCCGCGTTGTGGGGTGGCTCGCTCGCCTTCGCCGCACTGCACGCCGCCGTGGTCATCGCCGTCACCCAGGCCATCGACCTGCCGCTGCCCCCGGAGCGGGTGGCCCTCGCCTACCTCGCCGCGAGCAGCGCCGCCGTCCTGCTGCCCACCCCGGGCGGCCTCGGCTCCCTGGACGCCGCCCTCGCCCTGGCCCTCACTCTCGCCGGGGCACCCGGCGGCGCGGCGATGTCGACGGTTCTCGGCTACCGGCTGCTCACTGTGTGGCTTCCCCTGCTTCCGGGGCTGGTGGCGCTGGGGGTGCTGATCCGGCGCCGGGTGCTGTGAACGAGCGCTGCGCCCCGTACGCCACGACCACGACGACCGGCACCGCGAGCGCGGGCCTGCGCGGCCCGCGGGCTCTCGCGCCGCGCCCGCCACCGGCCGAGCGCCATCAGCACGGCGAACAGCCCCGGTCCGTACGTCGACCAGGCGGACACCGGACCGTCGAGCCACGACGGGGAGTCCTGGGCGAGATCGGCCACGTGCCGATGGGCGGAGCCGTCGATCGAGGAGCCGTCGAAAGGTGCGGCCATCGTCGCGGGCCCTCTCATACTGGACGGGCGGGCACGGCCGATGCGCGCACCCGACGGACTACAATTCTGTAGACGGTCTACTGAACTGTAGACGATGGCAGGGTGAGGATCGTTCCCATGAGCAGTGGCAAGGACGAACGCCGTCCGGCGGGCGAGCTGGAGGCCAGCGTGATGGCGGCGCTCTGGGCCGCCGGTGTGCCGCTCACACCCGGGCGTGTGCAACGCGAGCTGAACTCCGGTCTGGCCCGGACGACCGTGACGACGATCCTGTCCCGGCTGCACGAGAAGGGCATCGTCGGCCGCGAGCGGCTGGGCCGGGGCTACGCGTACTTCCCCGTCCAGGACCCGCACGGCCTCACCGCGCGGCGCATGCACAGCGAGCTCGACCGGGACGACGACCGGGAGACCGCGCTGGCCCGGTTCGTCGCCCAGCTGAACCCCGACGACGAGCGGCTCCTGCGGGACCTGCTGGAGCCGGGCGCCGACGCGGGCCCGGAATCGGGTGAGGGATGAC
Source organism: Streptomyces sp. NPDC005141 (assembly GCF_053599975.1). NCBI lineage: Bacteria > Bacillati > Actinomycetota > Actinomycetes > Kitasatosporales > Streptomycetaceae > Streptomyces > Streptomyces sp. NPDC005141. Next base: position 100,487 of record NZ_JBSFYW010000003.1, read on the forward strand.
CTTTCTGCTGCTGATCCCGCTGCTGGTGCCCTTCGTTGTGGGACTGCCGGCCCGCCGCTGCCTCGACCGGCTCGCCCCGGCGACCGCGCTGTGGGCGGTCACCCTCGCGATGGTGGTGCTGGCCGGCGCCTCCGTGGCCTCGCTGGGCGCGTTGCTCCTGACCGGGCTGCTCAAGCTGCCCTTCCTCGCGGACCTCGGGGAGCTCGTCCACCCCCTGCGTACGGCCTCGGACCTCGTCGTCCTGCCCGCGGCCGCCGCCGCGACCGGCGCGCTCACCGTCGGTGCCTGGACCGTCGTCCGCTCGGCCCTGCGCCAGCTGCGCGCGTTCCGCTCCGCGCGCAGCCAGGCCGACCGCCGTCCCACCGCGGGCGACCTGTGCGTGATCGAATCGCCGCACCCCGACGCCTACGCCCTTCCGGGCCGGCCGCACCGCATCGTCGTCACCACCGCGATGCTGCGCAGCCTCGGAGCCGACGAGCGCGAGGCCCTCTTCGCCCACGAGCGGGCCCACAACGCCGGCGGGCACCACCGCTTCCTCGTCGCCGCCGAACTCGCGGCCCACTGCCATCCAGGCCTGCGCACGGTCCGCGCGACCGTCGCACTCGCGGTGGAGCGCGCCGCGGACGAAGCCGCCGCCGTCGCCGTGGGGGACCGCAGACTGACCGCCCGGGCCATCGCCCGCGCGGCCCTGGCCGCCGGGGACGCCCGCTCCGACCGCCCCGGATTCGCCCCCGCGGCCACCACGGGCCCCGTTCCGCAGCGGGTCGCGGCACTTCTGGCCACTCCCCGGCTCCGCCCCCGCGCCGCCGCCTGGATCGCCCTCGTCCTCGCCGCCTGCGCCGCCGTCTCGGCCGGTGCCTCAGGTGCGGGGGTCCTCGCCTTCCACCACGAGGTGGAGGTCGCCCAGGGCGAGGAGCCCCGCTGACCAGGGCAAGGTAGATGTCGGATTCTCGCCAGCCCCACCCTCGCGGGTGGCCGATGCTTGAGACATGCAGAACGGGATGCACACGGACACCGAGCGCTGCGTGCGTGCCGTCCAGTCGAAGGACGCGCGCTTCGACGGATGGTTCTTCACCGCCGTGACGACGACGAGGATCTACTGCCGGCCCAGCTGCCCGGTCGTGCCGCCGAAGCCGCAGAACATGACCTTCTACCCGAGCGCGGCCGCCTGTCAGCAGGCAGGATTCCGGGCCTGCAAGCGGTGCCGCCCGGACACCAGCCCTGGCTCACCCGAATGGAACCACCGCGCCGACCTGGTGGCCCGCGCCATGCGGCTGATCGGCGACGGGGTGGTCGACCGCGACGGCGTACCCGGCCTGGCCACCCGGCTCGGCTACAGCACCCGCCAGATCGAGCGGCAGCTCCTGGCCGAGCTGGGCGCGGGACCGCTGGCACTCGCCCGGGCCCAGCGGGCCCAGACCGCCCGGCTGCTCATCGAGACGACACCGCTCCCGATGGCCGAGGTCGCCTTCGCCGCCGGCTTCTCCTCCATCCGCACCTTCAACGACACCGTCCGCGAGGTCTTCGCGCTGTCCCCGAGCGAGCTGCGAGCCCGGCTGCCCAAGAGCCGGGCCGGAGCCGTCGTGGGAACCCCGGGGATGCCGGGCGTACTGAACCTCCGGCTCCCCTTCCGCGCCCCGCTCAACCCCGACAACCTCTTCGGACACCTCGCGGCGACCGCCGTACCCGGGGTGGAGGAGTGGCGCGAAGGGGCGTACCGCCGGACCCTCCGGCTGCCGTACGGGCACGGGATCGCCGGCCTGACGCCGATGCCGGACCACATCGCGTGCCGCCTGACCCTCAGCGACCTGCGCGACCTGGCCGTCGCGATCAGCCGCTGCCGCCGTCTGCTGGACCTGGACGCCGATCCGGTGGCGGTCGACGACCAGCTGCGGACGGATCCGCTGCTGGCGCCGCTGGTCGACAAGGCTCCCGGCCGCCGGGTGCCGCGCACCGTCGACGAAGCGGAGTTCGCCGTACGGGCCGTGCTGGGGCAGCAGGTCTCCACGGGCGCCGCGCGTACCCACGCCGCCCGCCTGGTCACCGCGCACGGCGATCCGGTGGACGACCCGCACGGCGGCCTCACTCATCTCTTCCCCTCTCCGGAGGCGCTCGCGGCACTCGATCCCGAGTCGCTCGCGATGCCCCGCACCCGCCGTGCCACCTTCACCACGCTGGTGGGTCGACTCGCCGACGGAACGCTTCACCTGGGAGTGGAGAACGATTGGGAGCAGGCGCGGGCCCGGCTCCTCGCGCTCCCCGGGTTCGGCCCCTGGACGGCCGACGTGATCGCGATGCGCGCCCTCGGTGACCCGGACGCCTTTCTCCCCACCGACCTCGGAATCCGGCGCGCGGCCCAGGAGTTGGGGCTTCCGTCCACACCGGCCGCCCTGACGGCCCGTGCCGCGGCCTGGCGCCCGTGGCGGGCGTACGCGGTCCAGTATCTGTGGGCGACGGGCAGCCACCCGATCAACTTCCTCCCCGCACAGGCCGGCGCCCCGCACACCCCTGACGCCACCGAGCCCGCACCACGCGCTCCACGTACTCGACGCACTTCACGCATCAAGGACCCTCAGTGAAACAGCACATGGTCATCGACAGCCCCTACGGCCCTCTCACTCTCGTCGCCAACGACGGTGTTCTGTGCGGCCTCTACATGGTCGGTCAGCGTCACCGCCCGCCGGAGGAGAACTTCGGCGAGCGCGACGACACGCTCTTCGACGAGGCGACGGAGCAGCTGCACGCCTACTTCGAGGGTGAGTTGAAGGACTTCACTCTCGAACTGCGGATGGCGGGAACACCGTTCCAGCGCAGTGTGTGGGACCAGCTGCGGCGGATCCCCTACGGCGAGACCCGTTCGTACGGCGAACTCGCCGAAGCCCTGGGCAACATGGGCGCCTCCCGCGCGGTCGGCCTCGCCAACGGCAAGAACCCGGTCGGCATCATCGTGCCCTGTCATCGCGTGGTCGGCGCGAACGGCAGCCTCACCGGGTACGGCGGCGGCCTGGACCGCAAGAAGCGGCTCCTCGACTTCGAGAGCGGATCTGCGCTGTTCTGACCGCTCTCACGCACCCGCTGGGCCGCCGGCCACCCCCTGGTCGCCCAGCCGGCGCAGGAGTCCGGGCAGGGCGGTGCCGATCGGCTCCCGTACGACCTCGTCGGCGATCTCGTCGTACGGGGTGGGTTCGGCGTTGACGATGATGAGCCGGGCGCCGTGGTCGGCGGCGACGCCGGCGAGTCCGGCGGCGGGCTGGACCTGGAGGCTGCTGCCGACGGCGATGAAGATCTGGCAGGCCTTGGTGATGGCGGCGGCTTCGCCGAGGACGACGGGGTCGAGGCGTTCGCCGAACATCACGGTCGCCGGCTTGAGGATCCCGCCGCACTTCCGGCACGGCGGATCGTCCTCGCCGGCCTCGACGCGGGCGAGTGCCTCTTCCATGGGTGCCTTGGCGTGGCACCGGGTGCACACCACGGTCCGTGCGGTGCCGTGCAGCTCGAGGACCTTTCGTGCGGGCGTTCCGGCGAGCTGGTGCAGCCCGTCCACGTTCTGCGTGATCACCCGCACGGGCACCCCGGCCCGCTCCAGCTCTGCCACTGCCAGGTGCGCGGGGTTGGGTTCCGCCCGGAGCGCCTGGTTCTCCCGCCGCATCCGCCAGGCCCGGCCCCTGATCTCCGGGTCGCCCATGTAGTACTCGTACGTGACGAGCTTCTCGGCCTCGGGGTCGCGCCGCCACAGACCGTTGGGCCCGCGATAGTCGGGGATTCCGGAGTCGGTCGAGATGCCTGCGCCACTGAGGAGGGCGACGAGGGGCCTGTTCATGGATCCGAGCGTAGGAGTCTTGCCTGCTCGGAGCGAGTGGATATCGGGGTGGGGCCCGTGCGGCCCGCTGGGCCGGTCGGCCGAGATGCGCATCGGCCTGCCCGCCGCCCGGAGGGCAGTGGAACGTCACCGGGACTTCCAGTGGTGGGTGAGTGCTTCTGTCCGCCACCGGAGAGCGGGTGTCGCTGGCATGATCTTCTTGAGGCCGAGCTCAACTGCCGTGCTTCCCGGCTTGGTTCGCACCTCCGTGAGGCCGGCTGCGGTGAAATGCCGTCAGCTTCCGACGAGAAGTACCTCGGGAGTCCGACGGACGCGCTGTTCGAGCCCGTGCGCCCTGTGGCCACGTCGCCCGCGGGGCACGGGCTGACCTCGTCCGACCTGGCGGCCGTCGGAACACTGAGCTGGCAGGACATCGCGAAGGTCTGTCAGGACGACGCCGTGACCCGCCGGCGCAATGACTTCCAGAATGCGCTGCGAGCCGCGGACGCGGCGGCCGATGACGACCTGTCGGCGCTGCTGCGGACGGTCAGGACGAAGCTCCCGACCACCGGGGGAGCACCTCGGCAGTTCGCCTGGGCTGCCGCCGAAGCCGGTCTCGGTCTCGCCGGTGCCGGGCTGGCACTCGGTGCCGGAGAGACTCTCGGACTCGTCGCACCCGCGCTGGCGTTCGGACTGGCGGCGGAGAAACTGCTCCGAGGCAGCCGCAAGCGGTCGCACATCGTCAACACGCTGATGAAGGCGGGCAGACGCGGCACCTGGACGCAGCGCGGCGACGTCTGACCGGGTGGGAGGCCGGCGCGTCATACCGAGCGGCCTCGGAGGCCGTGCCGGGTCCGGGCGCGTCCACCCGGTGGTTGTTCGGGGGGTGGGGCGCGGGCGGCGTGGGCTTGGTGAGGCTCGTGGGTACGCTCGCGCTCTGGTGGCAGCATCCCTCCGAGCGGACGTAGGAGAAGACCCATCACCGAGCCGAAGCCCGAGGGGGCCGAGCCCGCTCCGGGGCAGCCGGGGAGGCGGTCCACGCGGGCCGAGTCCGCTCCGGGGAACCAGCCCACCGAGGCCGACCAGCTGAGGGACATGCTGCGGCAGCCCGCGTACCGGCGGGCGCTGGTGTTCTGCGGTCTGATCGGCATCCCGGTGTCCCTGGCCGCGTTCTGGTTCCTGGTGCTCCTCCACGAGCTGGAACATCTGATGTGGGTGGAATGGCCGCACCATCTCGGGTGGACGAATCCGCCGTGGTGGTGGCCGTTTCCACCGGCGCTCGTGTCGGGCTTGATCGTCGCCCTGATCGTCCTGCGGCTTCCGGGCCGAGGAGGACACATCCCGGCCTCGGGCCTGCACGCCGGAGGGGTGGCGGCCTCCGCTCTGCCGGGTGTCGTCCTCGCCGCCCTGGCCAGCCTTCCGCTGGGAGCCGTGCTCGGGCCCGAGGCACCCCTGATCGCGCTGGGCGGCGGTCTGGCACTGCTCTTCCGGGACCTCGTACGCGCTCCCGCGACCAGGGCGAGCACGGCACTGCTCGGTGCCGCCGGCGCCGCGGCGGCCATTGCGGCGATCTTCGGCAGCCCCCTGGTCGCGGCCGTACTGCTGATGGAAGTGGCCGGAGTGGGCGGGGCACAACTGGTCGCCGTGATGCTCCCCGCCCTGCTCTCCAGCGGAGTCGGCGCCATCGTGTTCACCGGCTTCGGCCACTGGACCGGGCTCCAGACCGGGAGCCTCAGGATCGGGCTGCCCGCCCCCTCGACCCTGGACGCCGGAGACGTGCTCTGGTCGGTGCTGATGGCCCTCGCCATCGGGGTGGGTATCCACTGGGTGATCGTGGGCGGCCGGTTCGCGGCCCGCTCCGTCGCCGCCCGTCCGCTGCGGAACACGGTGCTCTGCGCACTCGGCGCGGGCGGCTGCGCCGCGCTCTACGCGGGCATCACCGGGCGTTCACCGTCCGAGGTGGCCCTGTCCGGCCAGACCACCCTGGCGCAGCTCGCCGCCCACCCGCACGCCTGGTCGGTCGGCAGCCTGGTGGCCGTGGTGGTGCTCAAGTCCGTCGCGTACGCGCTGTGCCTGGGAAGCCTGCGCGGTGGTCCGGTGTTCCCCGCGCTGTTCCTCGGCGGCGCGATGGGAGTCCTGCTGGCACCGCTTCCCGGGTTCGGCGTCGTGCCGGCCATGGCGGCGGGCATGGCCGCCGCGTCCGCCGCCGCGCTCCGGCTGCCGGTGAGCTGCGTGGTGCTGGTCGTCCTGCTGGTGGGCAACTCGGGAACCGTGCCGGTGATCGTGGTCGCCGCCGTGGTGTCCTTCGTGACCGTGGAACTGCTGCCGCAGGGGCCGGACATCCCGCCGTTCAGGGACGGAGCGCGTCGAGCGCCTCGTCCAGTGTCGTCGCGGCCATGATCAGGGAGAGATGGGTGAAGGCCTGTGGGAAGTTGCCCAGTTGCTCCCCGCTGGGGCCGATCTCCTCGGCGAACAGGCCGACATGGTTGGCGTACGTCTGCATCTTCTCGAAGGTGTAGCGGGCCTGGGGGAGCCGTCCTGCCCGGGCGAGCGCGTCGACGTACAGGAACGTGCAGAGGCTGAACGTCCCTTCGGAGCCGCGCAGTCCGTCCGGCGAGGCCTGCGGGTCGTAGCGGTAGACGAGACTGTCGGAGACGAGGACGCGCTCCATGGCGTCCAGGGTGCTCAGCCAGCCGGGGCTGCGCGGAGAGACGAAGCCGACGCGGGCGGCCAGCAGCAGGGACGCGTCGAGCACGTCACCGTCGTAGTGCTGGACGATCGCCTGTTGCTTGTCGTTCCAGCCACGCTCCATGACCTGTTCGAGGATCGCGTCCCGGGCCGCGGTCCAGCGGACGGTGTCGGCCGGCCTGCTGAACTCGGCGGCCAGCTTCAGACCCCGGTCGAAGGCGGCCCAGCACATGATCCGACTGTAGGTGAAGTCCTTGCGCCCGCCGCGGGTCTCCCAGATGCCCTCGTCGGGCCGGTCCCAGGAGTCCGCGAGCCAGTCGAGGATGCCGGTCAGGCCCTTCCAGCCGTGATAGCCGGCCTGTTCCCCCACCGCGCGGCCCTCGGCCAGGGCGTAGAGGGCCTCGCCGTAGATGTCGAGCTGTAGCTGGTCGGAGGCGGCGTTGCCGGCGCGCACCGGGTACGAGCCGCGGTAACCCTCGAAATGCTCCAGGATCTCCTCCGTCAGATGTGGGTCGCCGTCGACCCGGTACATGATCTGGAGGGGTTCGTCGTCGGGCCCTTCGCGTGCCGCAAGACGGTCGCCGAGCCAGCGCGTGAAGTGGGTCGCCTCTTCCACGAAGCCCAGGTCGAGCAGCGCCCGCACCGACAGGGAGCCGTCCCGCACCCATGTGTACCGGTAGTCCCAGTTGCGCTCACCGCCGACCTGCTCGGGCAGTCCCATGGTCGCGGCGGCGACCGGCGCGCCGCTCGGGGCGTAGGTGAGGAGCTTGAGGGTGATCGCGGAGCGGTGCACCATCTCCGTCCAGCGGCCGCGGTAGTTCGAGGTGCGCACCCACTTCTGCCAGAAGTCGACGTTGCTCCACAGGCCCTCGCTGATCGAATCGAAGGTGGGAGGCGGCGGCGCCTCTCCGTCCGGCCCGCACACCGTGAACACCACGGCCGCCTGCTCGCCGTTCTGGAGGGTGATGCCACCCCGGACGTCCTGCCCGTCGCGTTCGAACGGGACGGTGCCCTGGAGGTAGGCGATCGCCCCCGGGGACCGGAACGTCGCGGTGTCGGGCGTCAGTTCGAGTTCGTGGGCGGCCCGCGCGTAGTCGAACCGCGGCCGGCATTCCAGAGCGAAATGCACGGTCCCGCGCACCGAGCGCACGATGCGCACCAGGCTGTGCCGGTCGCTCGGGGTCAGGCCGGGGAGGACCGGCATGTGGTCGATGATCTCGCCCACGCCGTCCGGGGACATGAAGCGGGTCACGACGACGGCCGTGTCCGGGTAGTAGAGCTGCTTCCAGGTTCCTTCGGGGTGATCGGGCGCGAGACGGAAGTAGCCGCCGCCGTCGTGGTCCAGCAGCGAGGCGAAGACACTGGGGGAGTCGAAGCGCGGTGCCGGGAACCAGTTGACGACTCCCTGGGACGACACCAGGGCCGCGGTCTGCAGGTCCCCGACCAGGCCGTGGTCGGCGATGGGCGGATAGCGATCCATGCTGGTCTCCTTGTCAGGCCGATTCGGCCTTGACGCGCCCGGAGCGGACGGCGTCGACGAGTGCCTGGTGGTCCTTCTCGTTCTGGTCGGCGTAGCCCTCGGCGAACGAGACGAGGGCCCGGTCGAAGACGTCACCACCGCCCAGATAGGAGGCGATGGCGATCCGGTCGCCGGACCTCGCGTGGGCGCGGGCCAGCGTGGCACCGCACAGCTCGCCGAAGGCCCGCATGCCGGACGGCACCATGGCCTCGGGTTCGGCGATGCCCTTCCAGTCCCGCAACTGCCGCACATAGAAGTCCCGTCGGCGGCCGTCGATGCCGTCGGCCCTCTCCCAGCCCAGGAAGATGTCGCTGGTGGCCTGCATGAGCCGCTGGCCGGCGACCACGCGCTCGCCCTGGGTCCGGTACTCGCCGGCGCCGGCGAAGGGCGCCAGTACCGATTCGTCGGCCTCCTTGGCCTGAAGGAGCAGTGGATCCGCGTCGTCCCGGCCGAGCAGCAGGACGATCCAGCAGCGGGTGCCCACACTGCCGACCCCGACCACCTTGCGGGCCACATCGGCGATCCGGTACTGCTCCAGCAGGAACCGCCGGTCCGAGTTCAGACTCCGGCCGTAGCGGTCGATCAGCCGGCGGATCTGCTTCTCCAGCGCGCCGCGTTCGACATCGGGCAGTATGTCCTGGAGCGGCGTGACCAGCGGCGGATCCGGGGCGATGCGGGCCTTGCCGTCGACGATGTGGGTGAGCTTGTTGAAGGCCTGGAGGCTGTCCCGGGTACGCGCCTTGGCCGCCGACTTGGACCAGCGGTCGCGGGCACGCGCGCTCAACTCCCCGGCGAAATGGGTCCGTACCCAATCCTCGTCGAACTGCGTGTACCACACCGGGAGATTGCCGAGCCCGGCGAAGCGTCTCATCCATTCGCGGTAGGACCGTACGGTCGAACGGACGATGTCCGCCCGCTCCTTGGTACTGAATCCGTTCGCCCGGCCCGCGATGACGAAGCTGGCGGACAGCCGCTTGACGTCCCATTCCCACGGGCCGGGCAGCGTCTCGTCGAAGTCGTTGATGTCGAACATCATGCGGCGCTCCGGCGAGGCCAGCAGCCGGAAGTTCAACAGGTGCGCGTCGCCGCACAGTTGCGTCCTGATCCCGGACCGGGGAGTGTCGGCGAGGTCCGCGGCCATGATGGCGGCGGCGCCGCGGTAGAAGCGGAAGGGCGACTCGGTCATCCTGCCGTAGCGGATCGGGACGAGCTCGGGCACCCGGGTCGCCGACTGCGCCTCCACGAGGTCCACCGGGTCCTGCCGCTTCGGCGAGGGTACGAAGTCGGCGTGACTGGAACGGGGTACGGCGGACCGGGCGGCCTTGCCGAGAGCGGCCCGCTCCGCCGGGGTGTGGTGCGGGGGGTGAGTACCGGCAGGGTGACTGGGGGTCATTGCAGACGCTCCGCGATGTGGTCGCCGACGCGGAGCGCGTTGGCGATGGCGGTCAGCGAGGGATTCACCGCGCCGATGCTCGGGAAGAAACTCGTGTCGACCACGTACAGGTTGTCGAGGTCGTGGGCCTTGCAGTTGATGTCGAGGGCCGAAGCGGCGGGGTCGTGGCCGAAGCGGACCGTTCCCGCCTGGTGTGCCGTCGCGCCGATGGGCATGCCCTTGTGCAGATAGAGGCTGTGCGGCAGGAGATGGTGTTCGCGCATGCCCAAGTGGCCGAGCATGCCTTGTAGTTCGTGCCGCAGGCGCTGGAGGCCGGCGATGTTGTTCTTCTCGTCGAGGGCGAGATGGATGGCGCCGTCCCGGTCCAGGGTGACGCGGTTGTCCGCGACGGGCAGGTCCTCTCCGCACAGCCAGAAGTCGACGGCGTGGTGGGCGAGCACCTCGAAGGGCATGTCGGGAGAGACGGCTCCCGCCCAGCGGGGCGCTTCGCCGTGGATCTGCTCGGAGTCGGACTTGCCGAGCATCTGGATGCCGCCGAGGGGATAGTCCCAGTCGTCGGACCCCAGGTACCAGTCGTGCAGCGCGAGGGTCTTCTGGAACTTGGTGTCGTTCGGTTCCTCGGATATGGCCATCAGGGCGAGGTTGTTGTGGCGCATGTAGTGACGGCCCACCACGTCCGAGCTGTTGGCCAGGCCCTGCGGATGCCGGTCGTTCGCCGAACGCAGCAGCAGGGCGGCCGAGTTGACGGCGCCGCAGGCGACGATCACGATGTCGGCGCTGAACTCGACGGTCGTACCGTCACCGTCTCCCACCGTCGCGACGACGGAGGTGACACGCCGGCCCGTGGCGTCGGTGTCGAGCCGTCGGACGTTCGCGTGGGTGACCATCTCGACGTTGGGGTGCTCGAGAGCGGGGTCGACGCAGATCACCTGCGCGTCGGACTTCGCGCCGACCAGGCAGGGAAAGCCGTCGACGCGGTCGCAGCGGATGCAGGCGCTGGAGTGCACGGCCCGGCCCCGGTCGTCCTGGGTGAGGTTCACCCCGATCGGGAGGTGGAAGGGGTGCAGCCCCCGCTTCTCCAGGTCGTCGCTGAGCTGCTGGATGCGCGGCTCGTGCTGGACCGGCGGGTAGGCGTACTGGGCGCTGGTGTGCCCCTCGGTCGGGTCCTCGCCGTGGCGGCCGTGCACGAGGTAGAGGTGTTCCGCCTGGGTGTAGTACGGCTCCAAGTCCTGGTAGCCGAGGGGCCAGGCGGGGGAGACGCCGTCGTGGTGGCGCAGTTCGCCGAAGTCCTCCGGGCGCAGCCGGAAGAGCGCGGCGCCGTAGAACTTGGTGTTGCCGCCCACGTAGTAGTTGACCTCGGGCGGGAACTGATCGCCGTGCCGGTCGTACCAGAACTCCGGGGCGCGGTACTTGCCCTTGACGAAGACCGCGGTGGAGTCCCAGTTGTCGCGTTCGCGCGGGAGGTAGCCACCGCGTTCGAGGAGGAGGATCCGTTTGCCGGTGGGTGCCAGCCGGTGGGCGATCGTCCCGCCACCCGCGCCTGTTCCGACAACGATGACGTCGTAGTGACGTGAGTCGGTCATGCCGGCCACCGTCCTTGGATCGTGATCCGGGCCTGCCGGTCGAAGGCGGCATCCGGCCCGATCACCAAGGTAGCTCTGGGCGATATGTCCGGCGAGTCGGGTCAATCGGGCCGGCCCGGACCGTGGGCTACGGCGGGTTCCCGCGCGAGTCGGGCCGGTCGGGCGAGCCCAGGCGACGGGCCACGGCGGGTTCCCGTGCGATGACGGCACCGGCGGTGATGCCCGCGGAGATGACGACGCACAGGCCGATCAGCCAGGACAACACGGTGAAGACGGCGCCCAGTGACCCGTAGCGCGCCAGGCTGCGGTTGAGCGCGTTGGGCACGTACACCTTGGCGACCAACGACAGAACGGTCAGGGCCACCCCGGTCACGAGCGAGCCGGGCAGCAGGGGCAGCCAGCGGACGCGGCCCGCCAGCAGCAGGTGCTGGGTCCACCACCAGACACCGATCTCGGTGACCAGGAGCAGGGGGAGGCCGAGCCAGAGCCCCAGGCCGAATCCGGTCCGCAGCGGTCCCTGCAGGGCGATGACGACCAGCAGGGTCGTGATCCACACGAACCAGCGCCAGACGGCGATCCGCGCGCTCGCGCCCGGCAGTTGCCAGGCGCGCTGGCAGAGCCGCTGCATCGCACGGCTGCACGCGGTGGCCGAGAGCAGCACCATCAGCAGGCTGACCACCCCGGTGCTCTGCCGCAGGCCCGCGGAGTCGGCCCCGTACACCTTCTTCAGTTCCTTGTCGGCGGAGCCGGTGATGCCGAGGATGTCGTGCACGGAGTCGACGATCTCGGTGCGGACCGACTGAGGAGCGAACGAGGCGACCACGAAGAGCAAGGGGACGGCGGTGAGGAACGCCTGCGCGGCGAGCCGCGTCGCGGAGTCCAGCAGGTTCACCGCGATGAGATGCGAGGTGAGGCGGGTGACCACCGGGAACCGTGCCTCGGCGCTGCCGCGCAGCCCCAGCAGCCGCGCCCGCAGCGCCGCGACCCGTCCCCGCCGACGGCTCCGGCCGCCGCCGGCCTTCGGGCCGGGTCCCTCGCCTGCGCGCATTCCGCTCCCCGTGTCGGGCCCCGGCCGCACACCCTGTCGGGAGGGACCGCGCCACCAGGGTGCGGTCCGGCGCGCCGGGCGGGCCCGCGGCGCGAGCGCCATTGGGCCGTACGGGGGTGTCGGCAGGCGACGGTGAGGCGGGCGGAACCGCGGATTTGTGGACGTCGGCGGGGCAGGTGACGATGAAGGCATGCGCGATGCCGCGGTCGTGAGCCGCGCGAGACCACGCGGGGGCGGCGATGGTCCTTGACCTGGTCCTCATCGGTCTGGTGATCGCCCTGGACCCGCTGCCGGTCACCGGATTCGTGCTGGTGCTGTCGGCACGCAACGGAGTCTGGAAGGGCCTCGCCTTCATCCTTACCTGGCTGGCCACCTTCGTCGGCATCATCGCCGCGGTACTGATCATGACCGGCGGCCGGCCACCGGCGCCGAAGTCCGCGCCGTCCACGGCCGCCCTGGCGGTGAAACTGGCCATCGGCGTCGGAATGGTCTGCTACGCGGAGCGCACCCGCCGCAGGATCGGCAAGCGGAACAAGTCCTCCGGCTTCATGTCCCGGATCGAGCGGATCTCCCCCTGGTCCGCGGCCGGGCTGGCGCTGCTGCTCCAGCCGTGGGGGATGGTCGCGGCCGGAGCCGCCACGGTCGTGGACGCGAACCTGGCGCACGCCGCGTCGTACGCGGCGCTGATGGGCTACTGCCTGCTGGCCAGTTCCAGCCTGCTCACGATGGAGCTCTACGCGACGTTCGCCCCGCGATCGGCCCACGTACGGCTCGCGAAGCTGCGTACGTGGCTGGAGGAGCATCAGGAGCAGGCGCTGGTGTCGTTGGTGCTGTTCCTGGGGCTGTGGCTGGTGGGCAAGAGCATCTACCAGCTGACCGCGTGAACCCGAGCCGGAAGTGCGGCGGCATCCGTCCGGTGCTGCAATGGACTGCAATGCAATTGAGGGGCAGGGGGATCACCATGACCATGCAGGGGTGAAGCCGTGAGCGAAGAGGAATTCGTCGAGATGGGACCGATCGACTATGTGGTCGTCGAGTTTCCCGGCAACCGAATGACCGGCGAGGGATTTCCGATCCTGGTCGATCTGGTGGACCGCGGCCTCATTCGGATCCTCGACCTTCTGTTCGTGAGAAAGGACGAGGACGGATCCGTGGTCGGCGTGGAGATCGCCGACCTCACCGGAGACGGTGCGCTCGACCTGGCCGTCTTCGAGGGCGCGTCCTCCGGCCTGCTCGGCGAGGACGACATCGAGGAGGCGGGCAGGGCCCTGAAGCCCGGCAACTCCGCCGGAATCCTGGTTTACGAGAACGTATGGGCAGCGCCCTTCGCCACCGCCCTGCGACGCGGCGGTGCCCAGTTGGTCGCCTCCGGGCGCATCCCGGTGCCGGCCGTGCTGGCCGCGCTCGACGACACGGACGCCGGATAGACGAAACGAAAGCCGGCCCGCTCCGCCGTCGGCGGAGCGGGCCGGCGTCGCCCAGGTCCTGGTCGGCGTCGTCCAGGTCCTAGTCGGTACGGGCGTCCCGGCCGGTTCCGACGCACAGCGCCCAGATGACGAAGGCGTCGATGGCGATCAGCACGCTGGCCCACACAGGGGAGTGCGGGAGCCATATGAAGTTGGCGACCATGGCCAGGCCTGCCAGGGTGATGCCGACGACGCGGGCCCAAAGCATTCCGCGGAACAGGGCGATGCCGGCGAGCACGACCAGGACACCGAGGGTGAGGTGGATCCAGCCCCAGCTCGTGAGGTCGAAGCTGTAGGCGTAGTTGCGGGTGGTGACGAAGACGTCGTCCTGGGCGATGGCGGCGATGCCCTGGAATACCGACATCGCACCGCCGAAGATCATCATGACCCCGGCGAAGGCGGTCCAGCCGGACACCCACGCTCCCGAACTGCCGGCGGTTTCCTGCCGGTGCGTACTCGTCGTAGCCATTGCGAGCTCCTCCTGCTAGACCTCGCCACTGACCGGGCGACGGTCGGTGGCCCACATTTCAGCTTGCCACGGGAATGACGGACCGGCAGATCGTCGGAAATCGCGCGGGGCGGGGCCGAGATCGATGTGCGGAGGAATGCGTACGGTGCTCCAATGGACCTGTCCGGTGTGCCGGTAATTCGCCGCACCGCGAGGGAGTGAATCCCTTTTCGGGGTCATTCCCTCCGCCTCGTGCCTGAAAGGAAACCACCGTGCCAGGTCTCCTCCGCGGGGTCGCCCGCACCGCCGTGGTGGCCGGTACGGCCACCGCCGTCTCGAACCGTGTGTCACGTCGTCAGCAGGGGCGATGGGCTCAGCAGGAAGCCCAGCAGCAGCAGTACCAGGAGCCGCCGCCCGCCGCCGCGCCCCCGCCCGCCGCTCCGGCGGACGACATGACCAGCAAGATCGATCAGCTGAAGCAGCTGGGGGACCTCAAGGCCCAGGGCGTCCTCAACGAGGCCGAATTCGAGGAACAGAAGCGCAGGATCCTCGGCTGACCCGGGCACGATCCTCGACGGGAGACGAGAAAACCGGTCTGGCGGCCGAGGGGTGAGCCCTCGGCCGCCGAGCCATGACGAGACCCGTGAGCCGGGTGCGAGACGGGCGCCCGGGTCACCCCACCCGGTGGCCGTTCTCCAGTTCCGCCGTCCCCGCGCTCTTCGCCAGGACGTCGAGTCCGGCGAGGACGCGGCGGCCCAGGGCGCCCGGCAGATACGCGGCCAGTTCCTCGCGCGGCACCAGCCGCCAGGACAGCAGCTCCTCCTCCTGCAGGCGGATCGCCTTGAGGTCGTGCTCGCCGAGCACTCCGCCGTCGTACAGATACGCCACCAGCGGCGGGCGACCCGGCCCCTGGACCCAGTCGACGGCCAGAAGCCGTCCGAGTTCCACGTCGAGGCCGATCTCCTCGGCCGTCTCGCGGCGCGCGCCCTGCCGTGGGCTCTCCCCGGCGTCCGACTCCACGGTTCCGCCCGGCAGCGCCCAGCCCTCGCGGTAGTTCGGCTCGACGAGCAGCACATGCCCCTCGATGTCGCGGAAGAGAGCGGCGGCCCCGGCGAGGACACGGGGCAGACCGGCGATGTACGCGGCGAAGTCCGAATTGGTCACCCAGGAAGGGTATCGAGCGCCTTCCGGCGTACATCGGAGGCGGATGTACCCCGGACCCGCTGCCCGGCCGCGCGCGGAACGGGGACCGAGCCGGGACGCTCCCTCCAACACCCGTCGGACGTACGGTACTTCGGCCGCCCGCCCGCCGGACGTGCGGCGCCTCGGCCGGCGCGGTCAGGACGAACAGGTCCTAGATCCCGGCCCCGGCCCCGACTTCCGCCAGCGCGACCGTGCGCGCCGCGAGCTCGCTGATCCGTACCCCGTCGAAGCCGAACACCGCGCTGCGGACGGTGTCCTCCAGCGGGTCCTTCCACTGCGCGGGAATCGCCGCCGCCCCGCACAGGACGCCCGCGACGGAGCCGGCGGTCGCGCCGTTCGAGTCGGTGTCCAGGCCACCCCGGACGGTCAGCGTGATCGTGCGCGTGAAGTCGCCGTCGCCGTAGAGGAGCCCGGCGGTCAGGACCGCCGCGTTCGGGACCGTGTGGATCCAGCCCATCCCGGCGGTCTCCTCGGACACCGTGGTGAGGGTGTCCTCCCAGGTCATCCGGGTCTCGTGGAGCGCGAGCACCCGGCGTACGGTGCGGGCCAGGCGGCTGCTCGCGGGGATCACGGTGAGTGCCGTGTCCAGCGCGTCCCGGACGGACGGGGCGGTGAAGGCCGCGGAGATCAGCGCCGCCGCCCACATCGCGCCGTACACGCCGTTGCCGGTGTGCGAGAGAACGGCGTCCCGGCGGGCCAGGGAGGCGGCGCGCCGCGGCAGCCCCGGGCAGGTCCAGCCGTAGACGTCGGCGCGGATCAGCGCACCGATCCACTCCTGGTACGGGTTCTCGTACGTCGCCGTGAGCGGGGGTTTCAGACCCTGGGCGAGGTTGCGGTACGCGGCCCGCTCCGCCGTGAACGTCTGGAGATACGGCAGGCGCAGCAGCCACAGGTCACCCACCTGTTCGGTGCTGAACGAGAAGCCGTGCGTCTCCAGGAGGTCGAGCCCGAGGATCGCGTAGTCCACGTCGTCGTCGCGGCAGCTGCCGTGGATGCGGCCGCGCACACAGCTGCGCCACTCCGGCCGCAGTTCGAACTCGTCGCCCGCGCCGTCATCGGCGGGCGCGGGGAGGTAGTCGGTCAGGGGCAGGGCCGCGGCCTGCCGCAGATAGCGGTCGATCCGGTCCCGCGTCCAGTGGTCGCCCTGCTCGACCGGTTTGCCGAGCATGTTGCCCGCGATCCGGCCCAGCCAGCCCCCGAGGACGCGGTCGGCGATGTCTGTGCCCACAGGGGTCATGGCTCCGGTCTACCCAATTCCGGGCGGGGACGCTCGCCGTGGCACGGAACCGGGCGCTCCGAGAACCCTCGATTCCGCCGATGCTCCGCGCCCCGAGGGCGTCGGCGACGGGCGGTCCCGCGGGCTGGGCGGGGCATGACGGCGGGGGCTTCCTCCGGTTAAGGTCGCAGCGGCGCGACTGCCTTGACGTGTGCAAGGCCCGGAAGCAAGGGGAATGCAAGGTGGCGGACGCTGCAGTGGATCGGACCCCGCGTGTGCTCATCGCCGCGGACAAGTTCAAGGGATCGCTGACGGCCGTGCAGGTCGCGGAGAGGGTGACGGCCGGACTGCGCCGGGTCGCGCCGCGGGCCGAGGTCGAGTCGCTGCCCGTGGCCGACGGCGGTGACGGCACCGTCGACGCGGCGGTCGCGGCCGGATTCGAGCGCCGCGAGGTGCGTGTCGCCGGACCACTGGGCGACGAGGTGACCGCCGCGTACGCGCTGCGCGGTGACACCGCGGTCGTGGAGATGGCCGAGGCGAGCGGGCTGCAGCGGCTGCCCGCGGGCGTCTTCGCACCGCTCTCGTCCTCGACGTACGGCTCCGGGGAACTGCTGCGCGCCGCGCTGGACGCGGGTGCGCGCACCATCGTCTTCGGTGTGGGCGGCAGCGCGACGACGGACGGCGGCGCGGGCATGCTGTCCGCGCTCGGCGCGCGCTTCCTCGGCGCGGGCGGTGAGCCGGTGGCTCCCGGCGGCGCCGCGCTGCGTGAGGTGGAGACCGCCGATCTGTCCGGCCTGGACGACCGGCTCTCCGCGGTCGACTTCGTCCTCGCCAGCGATGTGGACAACCCGTTGACGGGACCCAAGGGGGCGCCCGCCGTGTACGGCCCCCAGAAGGGGGCGGGTCCCGACGACGTGGCGACCCTGGACACCGCGCTCGCCCACTTCGCGACCGTCCTGGAGAAGGCGATCGGGCCGAAGGCCGCCGGTTACGCCTCCGCGCCCGGCGCGGGCGCCGCGGGAGGGGTCGGCTATGGGGCTCTGGTCCTTGGCGCCCGCTTCCGGCCCGGCATCGAGGTGATGCTCGAGGTCCTCGGCTTCGCGGCGGCGCTGGAGCGCGCCACGCTGGTGATCACCGGTGAGGGGTCCCTCGACGAGCAGACACTGCACGGCAAGGCGCCCGCGGGGGTCGCTGCGGCGGCCCGTGCCGAGGGCAAGGAGGTCGTCGCGGTCTGCGGTCGCCTGGCGCTCCCGCCGGAGGCGCTCGGCAGGGCCGGCATCCGGCGGGCGTATCCCCTGACCGAGGTCGAGCCCGACATCGCGAAGTGCATCTCCGACGCGGGGCCGATCCTGGAGCGGGTGGCGGAGAACATCGGCCGGGACTTCCTGGTCTGAGGCCCAAGGGGTTCGTCACTCCCTTCGGCCCCCGGGGCGGTCCGCCGCCCTGCTCTGCCGCCTGCCGCCTGCAGTCTGCCGCCCGTGGCCTGACGGCGACCGCCGTCGTCTCACCGTCCCGTCCCCGCACCCTGCTCCGTCCCCGCGACCGCCCCGGCGCCTGCCAGTCGGTAGGCGTCCAGGGCCAGGGTCATCTCGATCAGGTCGCGGGGACGGGCCAGTGAGCGGGACGTCAGCTGCTCCAGCCGGCGCAGGCGGTTGAAGACGGTGTTCCGGTGGCAGTACAGGCGTCCGGCAGCCCGTCCCGCGGAACCCTCGCAGGCCAGCCACATGTCCAGCGTCTCGATCAGCACGGCCCGGTCGGCCGGTTCGAGCTCCAGCAGCGCGCCGAACACGTCCGACACCAGCCGGTCCGCCAGCTCCGGCTGGCTCACGACGAGCGCCGTCGGCATCCGCTGATCGAGGCGTACGACACCGGTCGCGTCCGGTGGACAGGTACGCAGCGCCAGCTCGGCCCACCGCCGGGCCCGGCCCAGCTCGCCGAGTCCCGAGACCACGGGGCTGATACCGCCCGGACCCGAGCGCCGTCCGTCGAACAGCCGGGCCACCCCGTCCAGGCTCTGCTCGGCGTCCAGCGCCACCACCCCGATCTCGCAGTCGGCCCGCATCCGCCAGATGAACCGCAGCCCCGCCCCCAGCATCGGCCGGACGCAGCCGTCCCGTCCGTCGTGGCGCTCCGTCCGCAGCACCACGACCGCGTACGGTCCGTGCTCGGGCAGATCGAGCCCGGCGGCCGCCCGTGCCGCGAGCCCCGGTGCCTCCTGGCCCTCCAGCAGAGCGTCGAGCAGGGCCTGCAACTGCTCGTCGGTACGCCGCCGTAACTCCCGTTCGGTGGCGAGGTAGGACTCCGACGCGGTCGTGGCCTGCGCGTCCACGGCCGACCAGACCATCGTGGCGCACCGCATGAGCACCGCGAGGCGCTCGGGCTCCCGGCTCGCCGCGCTCTCCATCAGCGCGTCCCACACCAGATAGCCCGCGGCCCGGTAGGCGTGCACGAGGAGTTCGAGCGGCAGCCCTTGCTGGGCCCGCCGCCGGCCCGCCTCCTCGGCGTGTTCCAGATCGCGGCGTGGTGAGTCCCGCGGCGCGGAGATCGCCTGGATGCCGATCCGCATCGCGGTCTCCGCCTCCCGCCACTGCTGGTCGTACGGCAGCACCTGTCCGTAGACGGCGGAGTACTCGGTGAGCTGCCGGACGTGCTCGTCGACGAGCTCGGGCAGCCGGTCCAGCAGAGCCACACACGACTCCGCGAGCAGCTTCCAGTCATGACCGGTCCGCGGTCTGCGCCCTCCCATGGCCGGAGGATGCCACCGGGACACGGGGTCGCACAGGCCCCTGACACGCGGTGTTGTGCGCGTGCACAACGGGCGGGCGCCACCGCTGGGCTCCCGCCGCGTTTCGGCCGTACCCCGTGGACGGGGGTGTCCGCCGGTGCTGAGGTGAGCGCCACACCGAGCGAGGACAAGGGAGGTGCCATGGGTGGTTCCGCTCTGCTCGTGCGGGAACTGTCGGTCGGATACGGCCCCGTACGCGCGCTGCGTCACGTGTCGTTGGAGGTGCCCGAGGGAACCGTGGTGACGGTCCTGGGCAGCAATGGCGCGGGCAAGTCGACGCTGCTGCGGGCGGTGTGCCGGACCCTCTCCTTCCACGGGGGAGCGGTCACCGGCGGCACGGTCACGCTGGGCGGACGACCGCTTGACCGGCTGCCGCCGGACCGGGTGGTGGCCGCCGGGGTGTCCCAAGTCCCTGAAGGGCGGCGGGTGTTCAGCCGGATGACGGTCGCGGACAATCTGCGCGCCGGAGCACTCGGCGGCACCGGCGGCCGGGTGGACCGGGAGCGCGCGCTGCGGCGCGTGCACGACCTGTTCCCCGTCCTCGCCGACCGCGCCCAGCAGCGCGCGGGACTGCTGTCGGGCGGTGAGCAGCAGATGCTTGCGGTCGGCCGGGCTCTCATGGGCGCACCCAAGGTGCTGCTGCTGGACGAACCGTCACTCGGTCTCGCCCCGCTGATGGCCGCGCGGATCGCCGACACCGTGCGGGAGATCAACGAGCAGGGCACCTCCGTCCTGCTCGTCGAACAGAACGCGGCCCTCGCCCTGCGACTCGCCTCCAGTGCCTATGTCCTGGAGGTCGGTGAGGTGACCCTGTCCGGCCCGGCGGCCGAGCTCGCCGCCTCCGACGAGGTGCGCCGCCGCTATCTCGGCGTGGTCGACGAGGACGCCGCGGCCGACGGGGCACCCTCGCGCGACGGCCTCCCGTCCCTGTCCCGATGGAAGGGGTGAACCCACCGTGGAAGAACACCACAGCGTGGCGACACACGTCGCCGCCGAGAGCGCCGGGGCCACCGGGACGACCGTGCCCTCCGACATTCCGCCGCTCGCCGTCCGGGACGTGACGGTCCGGTTCGCGGGACTGACCGCGCTCGACGCGGTGAGCTTCACCGTGCGACCGGGCACCGTGCACGCTCTCATCGGTCCGAACGGTGCCGGGAAATCCACCTGCTTCAACGTGCTGTCCGGTGTCTGCCGGCCCGCCGCCGGAAGCGTCCGCCTCGGGGAGCACGAGCTCACCGGCCTGCCGCCCCACAGGATCGCCGGGCTCGGGGTGGCCCGCATCTTCCAGAACCTCGCCCTGCCACCGCACGCCACCGTCGAGGACTGTCTGCTGCTCGGCCGTCACCGGCTGACCCGCGCCGGATTCCTCGCCGCCGGGCTGCGGCTGCCCGCGGCGGCGCGCGAGGACCGGCGGCACCGCGAACGCGTCCGCGAGATCGCCGCGTTCGTGGGTCTGGAGCGACAGCTCGACCGGCCCGCCGGTTCGCTTCCGTACGGGCAGCAGAAGCTCGCCGAGCTCGCCCGGGCCCTGTGCATGGAACCGCGGGTCCTGCTCCTGGACGAACCCGTCGCCGGCATGACCGCCGACGAACGGCGCCGTACCGCCGCGGTCGTCGCGGGGGTCCGCGACAGCCTCGGCATCTCGATCGTGCTGGTCGAACACGACATGGGGGTGGTCATGCGGCTCGCGGACGCCGTGACCGTACTGGACTTCGGGCGCCGTATCGCCGACGGCGCCCCCGGAGACGTACAGAACGATCCGGCGGTGGTGCGTGCCTATCTGGGCGAGCGCGCCGAGCCAGAGGAGAGCGAGTCATGAGCACCTTCGTCGAACTCCTGCTCAACGGCCTGTCCATGGGCTCCGTCTACGCCCTCATCGCCCTGGGCTTCGTCGTCATCTTCCGGGCCACCGAGGTCGTCAACTTCGCGCATGCCTCCCTGCTGCTCGCGGGCGGCTATGTCACCGCGACCCTCCACGACGACATCGGCTTCTGGCCCGCCCTGCTCGCCGGTGTCGCCGGCGCCGCGCTGGTGGGGGCCGCCGTGGAGTTCCTGGTGATGCGCCGCTACCGGGGCTCCGACCAGAGCGTCCTCGCCATCGTCACCATCGGCGTCGACATCCTGCTCACCACCGAGCTGACCCGCCGTATCGGCACGGACGTCCTCGCGCTGGGCGACCCCTGGGGCAACGCCGTCCTCACCGTCGGGCCGGTGTCCATCGCCCACACCCGGATCGCGGCGTTCGTCGCGGCGGCCCTGCTCATCACGGCCTTTCTGCTGGCCTTCCGCTACACGTCCTGGGGCGTGGCCATGCGCGCCGCCGCGGAGAGTCCGGAGACCGCGGCCCTGATGGGGGTCCGGCTCGGCCGGGTGTCCCTCGGGGCCTGGGCGGTGGCGGGCGGCCTCGCGGCCGTCGCCGCGCTCTTCCTGACCGTCTTCCCGACCCCCGGGCTGGAACGCGCCACCTCGCTGGCCGCGCTCAAGGCGTTCCCCGCGGCGATCCTCGGCGGCCTCGACTCGACGACCGGCGCGCTGGTCGGCGGTCTCCTCGTCGGTGTCACCGAATCCCTGGCCACCGGCTACCAGAGCGACCTCACCTTCCTCGGGCGCGGCCTCGGCGATCTCGCGCCCTATGTGGTCATGGTCGCGATCCTGCTCATCCGGCCCGCCGGGCTGTTCGGTACGAAGGAGCTCGCCCGTGTCTGAGGTCCTCACCCGCGACGAGGCGAGCAGCGCGCCCAGGACCGCTCGCCACCGCACGGTCCGGCTGCCCGGCACCCGGACCGCCCTCTGGGCCGCCGGAGCCGTCCTGCTGCTGGCGCTGCCGTTCTACCTCGACCGCTTCTGGCTCCAGGCCGGTCTGTTCGCGATGGCCGCGGCGATCGGCGCGATCGGCCTCAACCTCCTCACCGGCGCGACCGGGCAGCTCTCCATGGGGCACGCCTTCTTCCTCGCGGTCGGTGCGTACGGCTACTGCGTGTTCGCGGCCGACGGGGGCGACGGGCTGACCGGTCTGGGGCTGCCGACCTGGCTCGCGGCCGTGCTCGCCGTGGCCGTCTCCGGGATCGCCGGCGGTGTGTTCAGCCCGATCGCGGGGCGACTGCGCGGCGCCTACCTCGGCATCGCCACGCTCGCCCTGATCTTCATCGGTCAGCACATCCTGTTCAACGCCCGGGATGTGACGGGTGGCTTCAACGGCCGCGACGTACCGCCGCTGAGCCTCTTCGGCCTCACCTTCGACGACCGCGAGCTCGTCGTGGCCGCCGTGCCGTTCGGTTCGGCCGAGAAGCTCTGGTACGCGGGGCTGGTGCTGCTCCTGGGCTGCGGGCTCTTCGCCCGCGGGGTGCTGCGCGGGCGACCCGGCCGGGCCATGAACGCGATCCGGGACCACCGGATCGCGGCCGGGGTGATCGGCGTACCCGTCGCCCGCTACCGCGCCGCCGTCTTCGTCCTGTCCTCGATGTACGCGGGCCTGGCGGGGGTGCTGCTCGCTCTGGTCTTCCAGCGCACGGTGCCCGACTACTTCGGGATCACGCTCTCGCTCGAATACCTCGCCATGATCGTCATCGGCGGGCTCGGTTCGGTCGCCGGGGCGGTGGTGGGGGCCGTGTTCGTCTCGCTGCTGCCGCAGCTGCTGACCCGCTACAGCGACGCGCTGCCCCTGGTCTCCGACCCGGGCACGGGCGGGATCGCGCCCGGCGAGGCGGCCCGGTACCTGTACGGCGCCGCCGTCGTGGCGGTGGTGCTCTTTCTTCCGGGCGGCCTGGTCAGGGTGGTCGCCCGGCTCCGCGTCAAACCCCGTCCCGGGGCCACTCCAGGGGAGGAACGATGAGAACGACACACACGGCGAGGCTGGCCGCGGGGGCGCTGGCAGCCCTGCTCGTGCTGGCCGGCTGCAGCTCCAAGGCCAAGGACGACGATGAGGGCAAGCAGACGGCCGGCGGGGTGAAGACCGGCGAAGGGATCTCGGGCAAGACGATCGGGCTCGGGGTGCTCACCGACATGACGGGCGTCTACGCGACGCTCGGCAAGAGCGTCACCCAGGCCCAGCAGCTCTATGTGAAGCAGACCAACGCCGCCGGCGGCGTCTGCGGCTACAAGCTGGCGCTGACGGTCCGCGACCACAGCTACGACCCCCAGAAGGCCGTCTCCGGCTACACGGAGCTGGCGCCGAAGGTGCTGGGCTTCACCCAGTTCATCGGCTCCCCCTTCGTCGCCGCCGTCAAGCAGCGCATCGACGGCCAGGACAAGGGCCTGGTCCTGCCGCAGGCCTGGTCGGCCACCCTGCTGGGCAGCCCCTACATCCGGGTCATCGGCTCCACGTACGACATCGAGACGATCAACGCGATCGACTTCCTGATGAAGGAGAAGGGCCTCAAGAAGGGCGACAAGATCGGCCATGTGTACTTCGAGGGGGACTACGGCGAGAACGCCCTGACCGGCTCCCGGTACATCGCGAAGCAGGCGGGGCTCAAGGTCGTCGAGCAGAAGATCAAGCCCACGGACAACGACATGACCGGCCAGGTCGTCGCGCTGAAGAAGGCCGGGGTGAAGGCCATCGTGCTCAGTGCGGGACCGCGGCAGGCGGCCTCGCTCGTCGGAGTCGCCGCGGCCGGCAAGTTCAATGTGCCGATCATCGGCAACAACTCGGCGTTCGCCCCGCAGCTCCTCGCCACCGCGGCGGCACCGGCCCTGGAGGCGAACTACTACGTGGCCTCGCCCTCGCTGCCGATCGGCGCGGACACCCCGGAGGCGAAGAAGCTGGTCGCGGACTACAAGGCCGCCTATCCGAAGGACTCCCTCGACAACGGCGTGGTGGCGGGCTGGACGGCCGCGTCGGCGTTCGGTGAGGCGCTGAAGAAGGCCTGCGCGGCCAAGGACCTCACCCGCGAGGGCGTCGACAAGGCCCTGCTGACCATCGACGCGTTCAAGCCGGGCTTCGGCATCACCCAGGACTTCACCGACCCGAAGGCCGCGTCCTCGAAGGAGAGCGTCATTCTGCAGCCCGCCAAGAGCGCGGTGGGCGGGATGAAGGTCGTCCGTGAGGCCGAGGCCTCGTCCGTCGCCGAGGGATACACACCCGGCGGCTGACCGCCCCCCGCAAACGCGGAAGGGCCCCGAACCGTGTGGTTCGGGGCCCTTCCGCTGCGTACGGGGTGTTACGGGAGCTGCGCGGCTCGTGCCTCACGCCGGTTGCCCCGGAAGTTGTTCACCCGGCGGGCCGTGGCGAACAGCGGGATCACCGCGCCCATGACGAGCTGCAGCGCGCAGCCCGTCTGGAGGAGCAGCTGGCCGCCCGGCGCGTCGAACGCCCACGCCGCCAGGAGACCCATCGAGAGCACGATCCAGGAGAGCATCGCGACCGCGAGGCGACCCCGCGGCTTGGGGTACTCGACCCGGCTCACCATCAGCCAGGCGGTGCCGATGATCGCCATGAGCGTGGCGGCGAACGGCAGCTCGAGCAGCACGATGGAGACCACCGTCAGCGCGCCGAAGGGGCTCGGCATGCCCTGGAACGTGCCGTCCTTCACCGTGACACAGGAGAATCTCGCGAGTCTCAGCACCACGGCCAGCAGCACCACGATCGCTCCGACCGCCGCAACCTTCTGGTACGCGTCGTCCGCGACCATGCCGTACACCAGGACGAAGTACGCCGGTGCCAGGCCGAAGCTGATCAGGTCGGACAGGTTGTCCAGCTCGGCGCCCATGGGGGAGGAGCGCAGCTTGCGGGCAACCAGGCCGTCGAACAGGTCGAAGACCGCGGCGCAGAGCATCAGGATCACGGCCGTCGCGGCGGAGTGACGGGCCATACCCGACTCGTCGCTGCCCGTGAGATGCGGGATCAGGATGCCCGTGGTGGTGAAGTACACCGCCATGAAGCCGCACGTGGCGTTACCGAGGGTGAGCGTGTCCGCTATCGAGAGGCGGAGCGAGAGGGGCATCTCCTCCTCGTCGTCCGCCTCGTCGGCCTCCGGCACCCAGCCGGCCTGTGTCTCGGGATCAATCACGGTCAATTCGAGTCACCCCAGCCACGGTCTTCTGACCGACCTCCACGTCGACCTCGACACCCTCGGGAAGGTAGATGTCCACACGCGAGCCGAAGCGGATCAGACCGATCCGGTCACCCTGCTCGACCTTGGTGCCCTGAGGGATGTAAGGGACGATGCGGCGGGCGACCGCGCCGGCGATCTGGATCATCTCGATGTCACCGAGCTCGGTGTCGAAGTGCCAGACGACGCGTTCGTTGTTCTCGCTCTCCTTGTTGAACGCGGGAACGAACCCACCCGGGATGTGCTCGACCGACGTCACCGTGCCGGAGAGAGGCGCACGGTTGACGTGGACGTTGAGCGGGCTCATGAAGATCGCGACGCGGGTGCGTCCGTCCTTCCACGGCATGATGCTCTGCACCACACCGTCGGCGGGCGAGATGACACGGCCCTGGGTGATCTCACGCTCGGGGTCGCGGAAGAACCACAGCATCCCGGCCGCGAGCGCGGTGACGGGTACGGCCACGGCCTTGGCCGCGCCGGAACGGCGCGAACGGGCCAGACTGAGTGCTGCGGTGGCAACGGTCGGGAGAAGCCACGGCGATGCTCCGCGCGCGAGGCGGACCCGGCCGCGAGGTGCAGAGGTTTGGCTGTGGGGCATGGATGACCTTCGTAGCGGATGATGCCGCGCTCGAACGGGGGACGGCGGCTTTCACGCGATCGTACCGGTCGCAGACCGCAACTGGGCAAGCCAGGAAGCGGAGTCGACGGCTGAAGAGTGTTGACGGGGTGTGATCTTCTTCGCGATGAAAACACCCCGAACCCGGACATCTAGCCCTGGAGTCGATACTCTTCGAGCAGCCGGCGCCCGATGATCATTTTCTGGATTTCGGCGGTACCTTCGCCGATCAGCAGCATCGGCGCCTCACGGTAGAGGCGCTCGATCTCGTACTCCTTGGAGAAGCCGTAGCCGCCGTGGATCCGGAAGGCGTCTTCGACGACCTCCTTGCAGTACTCGGAGGCGAGGTACTTCGCCATCCCTGCTTCGAGGTCGTTTCGTTCCCCGGAGTCCTTTTTGCGTGCTGCGTTCACCATCATTGCATGGGCGGCCTCGACCTTGGTAGCCATCTCGGCCAGCTTGAACTGGATCGCCTGGTGCTGGGCGATCGCCTTGCCGAAAGTGTGACGTTGCTGGGCATACGAGACGCCGAGCTCAAATGCACGCTGAGCGACGCCGCAGCCACGAGCCGCGACATTGACGCGGCCGACCTCGACTCCGTCCATCATTTGGTAAAACCCTCGGCCCGTGGTGCCGCCGAGTACCCGATTGGCCGGAATGCGCAGTCCGTCCATGATGAGTTCGGTGGTGTCGACACCCTTGTAACCCATCTTGTCGATCTTCCCGGGAATGGTGAGGCCGGGGCGGACCTCTCCGAAGCCGGGCTCCTTCTCCACCAGGAAGGTCGTCATCGACTTGTGGGGCGCCGTGCCCTCGGGGTGTCCTTCGTCACTTCGGACCAGAACGGCCACCAGAGTCGACGTTCCACCGTTCGTCAGCCACATCTTCTGGCCGTTCAGGACGTACTCGTCGCCGTCCTTCACCGCCTTCGACGTGATCGCCGACACATCCGAGCCGAGCCCCGGCTCCGACATCGAGAAGGCTCCGCGCACCTCGCCGAGCGCCATGCGGGGCAGGAAGTGGTCCTTCTGCTCCTGCGTGCCGTGCTGCTTGAGCATGTACGCCACGATGAAGTGCGTGTTGATGATGCCGGAGACCGACATCCAGCCGCGGGCGATCTCCTCGACGCACAGCGCGTACGTCAGGAGGGACTCGCCCAGGCCGCCGTACTCCTCGGGGATCATCAGCCCGAAGAGGCCCAGCTCCTTGAGGCCGTCGACGATTTCTTGCGGGTACTCGTCGCGGTGCTCCAGCTCGGTCGCGACCGGGATGATCTCCTTGTCCACGAAGTCGCGGACGGTGGAGAGGATCTCCCTCTGGACGTCGGTCAGACCGGCGGTCTGGGCGAGTCGCGCCATGACTACTTCTCCGTCTTCTTCTCCGCGGGAGCGGTGAGTTCGGGCCGGCCGGGCTGCTCGCCGCCGCGCTCCTTGATGTATGTCTCGGTGGGGACCATCACCTTGCGGCGGAACACGCAGACCAGCGTGCCGTCCTGCTTGTAGCCCTTGGTCTCGACGTAGACGATCCCGCGGTCCGACTTGGACCGGGACGGCGTCTTGTCGAGGACCGTGGTCTCGCCGTAGATCGTGTCGCCGTGGAAGGTCGGCGCCACGTGCTTCAGCGACTCGACCTCCAGGTTGGCGATCGCCTTGCCCGAGACGTCCGGCACGGACATGCCGAGGAGCAGGGAGTAGATGTAGTTCCCGACGACGACGTTCTTGCCGAAATCGGTCGTCTTCTCCGCATAGTTGCTGTCCATGTGGAGCGGGTGGTGGTTCATGGTCAGCAGACAGAAGAGGTGGTCGTCGTACTCCGTGACCGTTTTCCCGGGCCAGTGCTTGTAGACCGCCCCGACCTCGAACTCTTCGTAGGTGCGTCCGAACTGCATGGTGCTCAGGCCTCCGGGGCTTCGAACTTGGACGTGCGCTGCATGCCGGCGGCCCGGCCCTTGCCCGAGATGACGAGCGCCATCTTGCGGCTGGCCTCGTCGATCATCTCGTCGCCGAGCATCGCGGAGCCCTTCCTGCCGCCCGCCTCGGACGTGTAGTAGTCGTACGCGTCCAGGATCAGCTCGGCGTGGTCGAAGTCCTCCTGCGAGGGGGAGAAGATCTCGTTGGAGGCCTCCACCTGACCCGGGTGCAGCACCCACTTGCCGTCGAAGCCGAGGGCCGCGGCGCGCTGGGCGACCGCGCGGTAGCCGTCGATGTTGCGGATCTGGAGGTAGGGACCGTCGATCGCCTGGAGGTTGTTGGCGCGCGCGGCCATCAGGATCTTCATCAGGATGTAGTGGTAGGCGTCCGCCGGGTAGCCGGGCGGCTGCTCGCCCACGACCAGCGACTTCATGTTGATCGACGCCATGAAGTCGGCCGGGCCGAAGATGATCGTCTCCACGCGCTGGGAGGCGGTGGCGATCTCGTTGACGTTGTTCAGGCCCTGGGCGTTCTCGATCTGCGCCTCGATGCCGATCTTGCCGACCTCGAAGCCCATCGTCTTCTCGATCTGCGTCAGCAGCAGGTCAAGGGCTACGACCTGCTCGGCCGTCTGCACCTTCGGCAGCATGATGCAGTCGAGGTTCTGCCCCGCGCCCTCGACGACCGTGACGACATCGCGGTACGTCCACTCGGTCGTCCAGTCGTTGACGCGCACGACCCGCGTCTTGCCGGTCCAGTCACCCTCGTTGAGGAACTTGACGATGGTGTGCCGCGCGTCGGGCTTGGCCAGCGGCGCGCACGCGTCCTCCAGGTCGAGGAAGACCTGGTCCGCGGGGAGCCCCTGGGCCTTCTCCAGGAAGCGGGGGTTGCTGCCCGGCACGGCGAGGCAGGAGCGTCGCGGACGCAGACGGTTGACGGGCGTGGTCATGCGGGGACCTCCAGGGGGTCGAGCTTGTTCGCTTTCCGGATCTCGTCGACGATACGGCCGATGATTCCGGTGATGTCGAAGTCCTTCGGGGTGAAGACCGCGGCCACTCCTGCGGCCCGCAGCTGTTCGGCGTCGGCGTTCGGGATGATCCCGCCCGCGATCACCGGAATGTCGCCCGCGCCGGCCGCGCGCAGCTTCTCCAGGACGTCCGGCACCAGCTGGGCGTGCGACCCGGACAGGATGGACAGTCCCACGGCGTGCACGTCCTCGGCCACGGCCGCGTCCACGATCTGCTCCGGGGTGAGCCGGATGCCCTGGTAGACCACCTCGAAGCCGGCGTCACGGGCCCGCACGGCGATCTGCTCGGCGCCGTTGGAGTGACCGTCCAGGCCCGGCTTGCCCACCAGGAAGCGGAGTTTGCCGACGTTCAGGTCCTTGGCGGTCAGCTCCACCTTGCGGCGCACCAGGGCGAGCCCGGTGCCCTCCTCGGCGGTCACCGCGACGGGCGCGGACGAGACACCGGTCGGGGCGCGGAACTCGCCGAACACCTCGCGCAGGGCCCCGGCCCACTCGCCGGTCGTGACACCGGCGCGGGCGCACTCCAGGGTGGCCTCCATGAGGTTGGCGGTGCCCTTCGCGGCCTCCTTCAGCCGCTCCAGCGCCTTGCACGGGCGCGGGTGGTTGAAGGGCGGCTGGTAGCGCGTGTCCCGCCAGTTCTGGAGCGCGGAGATCACCCGGGCCTCGACCGCGGGGTCGACGGTCTGGATCGCCGCGTCCAGGTCGGCCGTGAGCGGGTTCGGCTCGGTCGACTGGTAGATGTTGACGCCGACGATCTTCTCCTTGCCGGACTCGATGCGGCCCCGGCGTTCGGCGTGCGAGGAGACGAGCTGCGACTTCAGATAGCCGGACTCGACGGCGGCCATCGCGCCGCCCATCTGCTCGATCCGGTCGATCTCGGCCAGCGACTCCTCGACGAGGGCCGCCACCTTGGCCTCGACGACGTGCGAGCCCTCGAAGATGTCCTCGTACTCCAGCAGGTCGCTCTCGTGCGCCAGCACCTGCTGGATGCGCAGCGACCACTGCTGGTCCCACGGGCGGGGCAGGCCCAACGCCTCGTTCCAGGCCGGCAGTTGCACGGCACGCGCGCGTGCGTCCTTGGAGAGGGTCACGGCCAGCATCTCGAGCACGATCCGCTGGACGTTGTTCTCCGGCTGCGCCTCGGTCAGACCGAGGGAGTTGACCTGGACGCCGTACCGGAAACGCCGCTGCTTGGGGTTCTCGATGCCGTACCGCTCGCGCGTGATCTTGTCCCAGATCCGCCCGAACGCCCGCATCTTGCACATCTCCTCGATGAAGCGGACGCCCGCGTTCACGAAGAAGGAGATACGGGCCACGACATCGCCCTTGCGGTCCTCGGCGATCTGTCCGGACGCGAACACCGCGTCCAGGACGGCGATCGCGGTGGACATCGCGTACGCGATCTCCTGGACCGGTGTGGCGCCCGCCTCCTGCAGGTGGTAGCTGCAGATGTTGATCGGGTTCCACTTGGGGATGTGGTTGACCGCGTACGTGATCATGTCCGTCGTGAGACGGAGGGAGGGCACCGGCGGGAAGACGTGCGTCCCCCGCGAGAGGTACTCCTTCACGATGTCGTTCTGGGTCGTCCCCTGGAGCTTGGTGATGTCGGCACCCTGCTCCTCGGCGACGACCTGATAGAGCGCCAGCATCCACATGGCGGTGGCGTTGATGGTCATCGAGGTGTTCATCTGCTCCAGGGGGATGTCCTGGAACAGCCGGCGCATGTCACCGAGGTGCGAGACCGGCACGCCAACCCGGCCGACCTCGCCGCGGGCGAGGATATGGTCGGGGTCGTAGCCGGTCTGCGTCGGCAGGTCGAAGGCCACGGAGAGGCCCGTCTGCCCCTTGGCGAGGTTGCGCCGGTACAACTCGTTGGACGCCTCGGCCGTGGAGTGGCCGGCGTACGTGCGCATGAGCCACGGCCGGTCCTTCTCCTGCCGCGCCCGTGCGGGCGCGGGCTCCCGCTGCCCGTCGGCGATCTGACGCTCTGTCATCGGGACCTCAGATGTTCCGGAAGCGGTTGATGGCGTCGATGTGCTGGGCGCGCTTCTCCTCGTCGCGCACACCCAGGCCCTCCTGGGGCGCCAGCGCGAGCACGCCGACCTTGCCCTGGTGGAGGTTGCGGTGCACGTCGTAGGCGGCCTGCCCGGTCTCCTCCAGGGAGTAGACCTTGGAGAGCGTGGGGTGGATCTTGCCCTTGGCGACGAGCCGGTTGGCCTCCCAGGCCTCGCGGTAGTTCGCGAAGTGCGAGCCGATGATCCGCTTCAGCGACATCCACAGGTAGCGGTTGTCGTACTCGTGGTTGTAGCCCGAGGTCGAGGCACAGGTGACGATGGTGCCGCCCTTGCGGGTGACGTACACCGAGGCGCCGAAGGTCTCGCGGCCCGGGTGCTCGAAGACGATGTCCACGTCCTCGCCGCCGGTGAGTTCGCGGATGCGCTTGCCGAAGCGCTTCCACTCCTTGGGGTCCTGGTTGTGCTCGTCCTTCCAGAACTGGTAGCCCTCGGCGTTGCGGTCGATGATCGCCTCGGCGCCCATCTTCCGGCAGATGTCCGCCTTCTGCTCGCTGGAGACGACACAGATCGGGTTGGCACCGCCGGCGAGCGCGAACTGCGTGGCGTACGAGCCGAGTCCGCCGCTCGCGCCCCAGATCAGCACGTTGTCGCCCTGCTTCATGCCGGCGCCGTTGCGGGAGACCAGCTGCCGGTAGGCGGTGGAGTTCACGAGCCCGGGGGCGGCGGCCTCCTCCCAGCTCAGGTGGTCCGGCTTCGGCATCAGCTGGTTGGACTTGACGAGCGCGATCTCGGCGAGGCCGCCGAAGTTCGTCTCGAAGCCCCAGATGCGCTGCTCGGGGTCGAGCATCGTGTCGTTGTGTCCGTCGGAGGACTCCAGCTCGACGGACAGACAGTGCGCGACGACCTCGTCGCCGGGCTTCCAGGAGTTCACTCCCGGGCCGGTGCGCAGGACGACGCCCGCGAGGTCCGAGCCGATGATGTGGTACGGCAGGTCGTGGCGCTTGCTGAGCTCGCTGAGCCGCCCGTAGCGCTCCAGGAAGCCGAAGGTCGACACCGGCTCGAAGATCGACGTCCAGACCGAGTTGTAGTTCACGGAGGACGCCATGACGGCCACCAGGGCCTCGCCGGGGCCGAGCTCCGGCACCGGCACGTCGTCCAGGTGGATCGACTTGCGGGGGTCCTTGTCGCGGCTGCTGAGCCCGGCGAACATCTCCGTCTCGTCCTTGTGCACGGTGATCGCGCGGTAGGACTCGGGGAGCGGAAGTGCGGCGAAGTCGGCGGATGTGGCGGTCCGCGACTGAATCGCGTCCAGGATTTCCTTCACGGTGTTGCCTCCGGCGATGCGCGTCCGAGGGGGACGCTGAGGGTTACGTCGGTGCTGCTGCTGAGGGGTGTGCCGTCGGTTCGGCGGAGGTGGTGCTGTGGCAGCGCTGTGGTTGGCGCAAAAGGTTGCCTGTGACGCAGGCGTCCGGGCGCGCAGGCCATGGGGCTTGCGGGGACAGCCGGCGTACGAATGGTCTCTGCACGCCGGCCGCCCGGACATATTCAACGTATGGCACGCCGTGTCACCTGACAAGGCACGCAGTGCCAGAAGTTGCGCTCAGGTGAAATCTTTACGTAACACGTGAGCGATGATCGATCAGATCAGGGCGCAAAAACGCCGGACGTGCTCAAAAAGAGCCCGTCCGGCGATGGAGCGACCCGTCCGGCCCGTGCGGACGAGCGGTGCTGTCGATGGTGTGGGTGAGGGGGTCGCCCATCGTGGCTGATGGGGCCGCCCGTCGTGGGTGACGGTGGCTACGACCGTTCCTTGAGCGCCTGCTCGATGGTGCGCATCACCTGGTCCAGGGGCGCGTCGACACGGGCCACGGTCACCAGCACATCCCCCTCGGTGAAGGACGAGGCCGGTGCCGGTCGTGGCGCGGTCTCCCGTCCCGCGCCGATTCCCGTGCCGAACGTCTTGCGGACGATGGCGAAGGCGTGGTCCAGCTGCGTCTCCACGTCGCCCTGTCCGCCGGCCCGCAGCCAGCGCCGCAGGACGTGGTTGTGGGCCGTGACCACGGCCGACGCCGCGACCTCCGCGAGCAGCGGATCGTCATTGGCGTCGTCGTCGTGCGCGTGCTCGTCGAAGTGGCCGAGGAGGTAACGGGTGAAGAGCCGCTCGTAGCGGGCCACCGAGGCGATCTCGGCCTCGCGCAGCGTCGGCACCTCGCGCGTCAGCTTGTAGCGCGAGACGGAGATCTCCGGCTGGGCCGCGTACATCTTCATGACTTCCTTGATGCCGCGGCACACGGTGTCGAGCGGATGTTCGTGCGCGGGCGCCGCGTTGAGCACCGCCTCCGCCCGGATCAGGGTGTCGTCGTGATCGGGGAAGATCGCCTCTTCCTTGGAGCGGAAGTGACGGAAGAACGTGCGGCGGGCCACCCCGGCCTGGGCCGCGATCTCGTCGACGGTGGTCGCCTCGTACCCCTTGGCCGCGAACAGCTCCATGGCCGCGGCCGCCAGCTCCCGGCGCATCTTGAGCCGTTGGGCCGCCGCGCGACTGCCGGCGGCACTCTCCGGCGCGTCGGGCGTGGCAGGGGTACGTGAGGACTTGGCGGGCTGGGGCATGACCCGAACGTACTGCATGTGCGCAGGAGAGCGCGCATGTCCGGGGATCCCCCCGCCCGGGAAGGGCGGGGGGTTTCCGGCGGGGTCGAGCAGTCCGCCCCAGTCGGCGTCGGCCGCGAACCAGTCGCCCGGATGCTCAGCGGCGGGCATATTCGCGGAAGCCGCGGCCCGTCTTGCGGCCGAGGCAGCCCGCGGCCACCAGGTGCTCGAGGAGCGGCGCGGGGGCCAGGCCCGGGTCGCGGAACTCGCGGTGCAGGACCTTCTCGATGGCCAGCGAGACGTCGAGCCCGACCACGTCGAGGAGCTCGAAGGGGCCCATCGGGTAGCCGCCGCCCAGCTTCATCGCCGCGTCGATGTCGTCGAGCGAGGCGTAGTGCTCCTGCACCATCTTGATCGCGTTGTTCAGGTACGGGAACAGCAGAGCGTTCACGATGAATCCGGCGCGGTCACCGCAGTCCACCGGGTGCTTGCGGATCTTCGCGCAGACCTCGCGCACGGTGGCGTGCACGTCGTCCGCGGTCAGCACGGTCCGCACGACCTCGACGAGCTTCATCGCCGGGGCCGGGTTGAAGAAGTGCATGCCGATCACGTCCTGCGGGCGCGAGGTGGCGCGGGCGCAGGCGACGACGGGCAGCGAGGAGGTGGTGGTGGCCAGGATCGCGCCGGGCTTGCAGACCTTGTCGAACGTGCCGAACAGCTGCTGCTTGATCTCCAGGTCCTCGGCGACCGCCTCCAGGGCCAGATCGACCTCGGCGAAGTCGTCGTAGCTGCCGGTCGGCGTGATCAGCTCCAGGGTCCGCGCCGCCGCCTCGGCCGTCATCCGGCCCTTGTCGACGGAGCGCGACAGCGACTTGCCGATACGGGCCTTCGCGGTCTGCGCCTTCTCCTCGGTACGGGCCGCGAGGACGACCTCGTACCCGGCCTTCGCGAAGACCTCCGCGATACCGGACGCCATCGTGCCGGAGCCCGCGACACCGACCGAGCGGACGGTACGGCCCGCTGTCAGGGCGGCCCCTTCCAGCGGCGTCAGCGCGTCCCGCACGACGGCGTCGCTGCCCGGGGCCTCGTACGAGTAGAAGCCGCGGCCGGACTTGCGCCCCGTCAGGCCCGCCTCGCTGAGCTGCTTGAGGATGGGCGCGGGGGCGTGCAGCCGGTCGTGCGACTCGGAGTACATCGCCTCCAGGACGGTCCGCGCGGTGTCGACGCCGATCAGGTCGAGCAGCGCGAGCGGGCCCATGGGCAGCCCGCAGCCGAGCTTCATCGCCGCGTCGATGTCCTCGCGGGAGGCGTACTTCGCCTCGTACATCGCGGCCGCCTGGTTGAGGTAGCCGAAGAGCAGTCCGTCGGCGACGAAACCGGGGCGGTCGCCGACCGCCACGGGCTCCTTGCCGAGTTCGATCGCGAGGTCGGTGACCGTGGCGACGGCCCCCGGCGCGGTCAGCACCGAGGAGACGACCTCGACGAGCTTCATCGCGGGCGCCGGGTTGAAGAAGTGCAGGCCGAGCACGCGCTCGGGGTGAGCCGAGTCGGCGGCGAGGCGCGTCACGGACAGGGCGTTGGTACCCGTCGCGAGGATCGTTTCGGGTCGCACGATGGTGTCGAGAGCCCGGAAGACCTGCTGCTTGATGTCGTACGACTCCGGCGTCACCTCGATGACGAGGTCGGCGTCGGCGGCGGCCGCGAGGTCGGTGAAGGTGCGGAAGCGGGCGAGCGCGTCCGTGCGCTCCTGCTCGCTGAGGTGCTCGCGGCGCACGGCGCGGGCGGTGGAGGCTTCGAGGGTGGCCACGGCCTGGGCGGCCGCGGCTTCGCTGATGTCGATGCCGATCACGTCGCGGCCGGCCCGGGCCAGCACTTCGGCGATGCCGGTGCCCATGGTGCCGAGGCCGATGACGGCGACGGTCTTCAGGGGGGACAGAGGGGTGTCGGACAGGGGAGTGGCCATCGCGGGACTCCTGGAAGAGGGTGACGACTGAGGTGCGCACGCGGGTACGCCAACGGGCGCACACAGTGCGGAGGTTGCGGGTGTTGCCGGGCTGACGAGCGCACACGCCCGGTGCCGTCCCGGAGCGCCGTCGAACGGGCGCCCATGGGCGGTGAAGCCGACCGGCCCTGTCCCGGAGCCATGTCGTACTGCGGTACCTGAGGTACCGAACCGACTGCTCTCGCGGCGGCTGCGTCACCAGGCCGCCGTGAGTTGATGCGAGTGGGTAACTCGCTCGTCTGAGCTTAACCCGCCGGTAACGAGCGCGCCAGCCCCTGACTTTGTGATGTACGTCCCCGCACCTAGGCCCTGTCGTCAAATTCCCGTCGTCCGCCCGAAGGGCGGGCCGTGCATGGCGTCGCGGGGCAGACGGGAATTTGACGACAGGGCCTAGCGGGCTTGCCTAAGCTCGGCCCATGGACGAAGCGTTGCGATCACTCACGGAGCGTTTACGGACCGAGGCGGAGGCCTCGGTGGTGTACGAACGTCTTGCGGCGACCGAGGACACCGACGCGCTGGCAGTCGCGCTGACCGCGCCCGGACAGCCGCTCTGGGCTCTGGAGTTGGTCGCCTTCCGGCTCGGCACGGCGGGGGACCGGCGGGCCTTCGAGACTCTCGTCCTGCTCCTCAACCACCGCGATCCGCAGCGCTGCGCGTCCGCCGCCCAGGCCCTGGCTCGGCTCGGCGACCCGCGTACGGCCCGCGCCGCGGCGGCGCTCGCCACGAACGAACTGCGGGTCGCCTACGCGCTCCAGCCCGTACGGCTCCTGGTCGAACTGCGCGCCCCGGAAGCCGTACCCGCGCTGATCACCACCCTGGAACGCAGGCTCCGCCCGCACGACCCCTACCGCAAGGTCGCCCTCGCCTGCGCGGAAGGTCTGGGCATTCTGGGCGACGTCCGTGCGAGGGCGGTCCTGAACGAGGCCCTGGCACACCCGGCGCTCGCGGAAACGGCCGTCCGCGCTCTGGCCCGGCTGCCCAAGGGAGAGGTCTAGCCACCCGGGAATCCGGCTGCCCAAGGGAGAGGACTGGCCACCCGGGATCCAGCGGCCCAAGGGAGGGGTCTGGCCACCCGGGAATCCGGCTGCCTAAGGGAGAGGACTGGCCACCCGGGAATCCGGCTGCCCGGGGAGGAGGCCCAGGCGTACTCGCCCGTACGTCCGCTCGTGGCCTTCAGGGCGTGGGCGTGCGTGCCGGTGCCGGCCCGCGTGTCCCGGGTCCGTCAGCCCGGTCCGGCGTCGGTCAGTCCAGCCCGGCGTCGGTCAGTACGCGTGCGTAGCGCACCTCGGGCACGGCCACACCGTCCGCCTCGAAGGGCTCCTCGGCGCCGTCGGGGCCGAAGCCGGACCGCTCGTAGAAACGGCGGGCCGGGGTGTTCTCCTCGAGGACCCACAGCAGCATGCGCTCGTGTCCGGCCGCCGCGCCGCGGGCCGCCGACTCCCGCAGCAGCGCGCGCCCCACTCCCTGGCCGAACAGATCCGGATGCACGTAGATCGCGTACAACTCGACGTCCCTGGCCCCGACTTCACCGTCCCGGTACGGTCCGTGGCAGGCCCAGCCGAGCACCTCGCCGTTCCGCTCCGCGACCAGGTTCACGATGGTGCCGTCGCCCTGCTCGACGTTCCGGCGGCGGCGGGCCGCGTCCTCGGTCACGCTGAGCCGGTCCAGGTACGACTGCGGTATCAGGCCCTTGTACGCGCTCTGCCAGCCGCGCACACGGATCTCGGCCACGCGCGGACAGTCGTCCAGGGTCATCTCGCGGACCCGGAGCCCGCTCACGGGCCGACCGCCGCGAGGGCGGCGGGGGCGACCCTGTCGGGGGCGGACCTGCGCGTCGGCTCATCCATGGGTCCATGATGGGCCATGGGTCCGACAACGCCCCCGACGGGCCGTGGTTCAGGGGCGGCTCAGCCCCGGTAGCCGAGCAGTGCGTGCAGCGCCGCACCCCGTGAGGAGCCGGTCGCCGCCTTCGTGCTCAGCGGCTTCGGGTCGGGCAGTGCCGCGCACACCGCGTCGACCTCGCCGTCGCCGCGCGGCACCTTGCCGTCGGTCAGATACGTCGCCAGGTACTTGTCCAGGCAGGCGTTGCCGCTCAGCGTGATGCCGTGGTTCCCTCCGCCCTGCTCGACCACCAGGCTGGAGCCGCGCAGCTGGTGATGGACGGTGACGCCGCCCTCGTACGGGGTGGCGGCGTCGTTGGTCGCCTGGAAGAGGAGCGTCGGCGGCAGGTGGCGGTTGGAGATGTCCACCGGCCGGAGCGACTCCGTGGGCCAGAACGCGCACGGAGCGTTGTACCAGGCGTTGTTCCAGGCCATGAACGGCGCCTTGTCGTACACCGCCCAGTTGTCCTCGCGCCACTGGTGCCAGTCGCGCGGCCAGGACGCGTCACGGCACTGCACCGACGTGTAGATGCTGTAGCCGTTGTCGCCCGCGGCGTCGACGGCGGCGAAGTTGTCGTACGCCTCGACCAGCGGGTCCGAGTCCTTGCTGTTCACATAGGACGCGAACGCCTGGGCGAGGTAGGGCCAGTAGCCGTTGTAGTAGCCGCCGGGGATGAAGGTGTCCTCCAGCTCGGAGGCGCCCACCTTCTTCTGCGCGGGGTTCTTGGCGAGCGCCGCGCGCATCGCGTACCACTTGGCCTCGACCTTGGCCGGATCGGTGCCGAGCTTGTAGGCGGCGTTGTTCTTGGCGACCCAGGCCAGGAACGCCAGGTGACGGTCATTGAAGGCGTAGTCCTGGCTGAGGTTGTCGTCGTACCACACCCCGGTGGGGTCGACGATGGAGTCGAGGACGAGCCGGCGGACCCGGTTCGGGTAGAACTTGGCGTACACGGCCCCCAGGTAGGTGCCGTACGAGTAGCCGAAGTAGTTGATCTTCTTGGTGCCGAGAGCGGCGCGGATCGCGTCCATGTCCCGGACCGCGCTGCCCGTGTCGAGGTACGGCAGCAGGTCCGCGTACTTCGTGCCGCACGCCTTGGCGAAGGCCTTGGCGCGGACGAGGTTGGCCCTCTCGATGGCCCGGGTGCTCGGCACGGAGTCCGGACGGACGGGCTTGAAATGCCCCGGTTCGCAGTCCAGTGAGGGCTTGCTCTTGCCGACGCCTCGCGGGTCGAAGCCGATGACGTCGTACTGCGCCGCCACGGCCTTGGGCAGCGAGGAGGCGACGAATCCGGCCAGCGTGAGCCCGCTGCCGCCGGGGCCGCCCGGGTTCACCAGTAGCGGTCCCTGGTACTTCTTCGCGGTGTGCGGGACGCGGGACAGGGCGATGCTGATCCGCTGGCTGTAGGGGTTCGCGTGGTCCAGCGGCACCTTCAGGGACGCGCATTGGAGCGTCGGATAGTTGCTGGTACCGCACTTCTTCCAGCTGAGCTTCGCGGTCCGGGTGGTGCGCGGTGAGGTCGCGGAGCCGGCGCTCGCGTCGGCGGGGATCGACGTGATCATCCCGGCCAGCACGGCGGCCGCTCCGCACAGAGCAGCTGCGCGTTTCTTCACAAGGCCTCCCAGGACGGAGGATTTTGAGCCGTGCACGCCACGGCCTTCGCCGTATCGTCCCGGAAGGGGGCCCCGGAGGAACGCGTTCTGGCAAGACTCGACCCGATTGGATCGCGGGATGCGCTCGGATGCCGCTCGAAGCGCTCTCGGGAGGCGTCAGGGGACGGACGGCATCGCAAGGGTCGGCGGCAAGCCGCCGTGACTGCCCGTCAGAGCAGCGTCAGCTGAGTCGGCCCGGGCGCCGGCGGAGCCGTGGGCACGGCCGGCTCGGGGGCGGTGATCCGGCGCGCCGTTCCCGCGCGCGTGGGACCGATGCCGTACTCCTGTGCCAGCTCGTGGACCTGGCGGGTGATCCGGCGCTGGTACCACTTCGGGGCGTAGGCGCCCTCCGCGTACAGCCGCCGGTAGCGCGGTACGAGGTGGGGGTGGTGGTGCTCCAGCCAGGCCATGAACCACTCGCGGGCGCCGGGCCGCAGATGCAGGACCAGCGGGGTCACCGAGGTGGCTCCGGAGGCCGCGACGGCCCGTACGGTGGCGCGCAGTTGGGCGGGGTGGTCGCCCAGGAAGGGGATCACGGGGGCCATCAGGACGCCGCAGCCGATGCCGTGGTCCGTCAGTGTGCGCACGGCGTCCAGGCGGCGCTCGGGGGCCGGTGTGCCCGGCTCGACGGTGCGCCAGAGCTCTGTGTCCGTGAAGCCCACGGAGACCGAGATCCCGACGTCGGTGACCTCGGACGCCTGTTTCAGGAGGTCGAGGTCGCGCAGGATGAGCGTGCCCTTCGTCAGGATCGAGAAGGGGTTCGCGTGGTCGCGCAGGGCCGCGATGATGCCCGGCATGAGCGCGTACCGGCCCTCCGCGCGCTGATAGCAGTCGACGTTGGTGCCCATCGCGATGTGCTCCCCGTGCCAGCGGCGCGAGGCGAGCTGGCGGCGCAGCAGCTCCGGCGCGTTGACCTTCACCACGATCTGCGAGTCGAAGTCGAGTCCGGTGTCGAGGTCCAGATAGCTGTGCGTCTTGCGGGCGAAACAGTAGACGCACGCGTGTGTGCAGCCGCGATAGGGGTTGACCGTCCACTCGAACGGCATGCGGGAGGCCCCCGGCACCCGGTTCACGATCGACCGCGCCCGGATCTCGTGGAACGTGATCCCGCGGAACTCCGGAGTGTCGAACGTCCGTGTGGTCACCGCGTCCGCTCCGAACAGCGCGGCGTCCCGGGCGGGGTCCCCGGCGGGGACCGCTGTCAGGTTCTCCCAGCGCATGGCGCCTCCTAGGTAGCACTGGACAGAGAATAGAACACATGTTCCCTTGATCGTGCGACCCGGTTTCCCGTGGCGTCCCGCCGGTGCCGCCCTCACCGGCGGGCACCCCGATTTGGGCGGCCGGGGCGCCGGGTGGTTGGCTGACCGCACACCCCC
Source organism: Streptomyces sp. NPDC005141 (assembly GCF_053599975.1). Lineage (NCBI taxonomy): Bacteria > Bacillati > Actinomycetota > Actinomycetes > Kitasatosporales > Streptomycetaceae > Streptomyces > Streptomyces sp. NPDC005141. The sequence goes on from NZ_JBSFYW010000003.1 coordinate 140,750, forward strand.
GAGGAACCAAGTGCTGGAGGAAGTGCCATGGCGCAGGTCGAGGCCACGACGGAACGGGTCATCGCGGCGGACGCGGAGGCGGTGTTCGACGCCCTGGCCGACTACAACGGCACGCGCGCGAAGGTGCTGCCCGAGCACTTCAGCGAGTACGAGGTGCGCGAGGGCGGCGACGGCGAGGGCACCCTCGTCCACTGGAAGCTCCAGGCCACCAGCAAGCGCATCCGCGACTGCCTGCTCGAGGTGAGCGAGCCCACCGACGGCGAGCTCGTCGAGAAGGACCGCAACTCCTCCATGGTCACCACGTGGCGAGTGACCCCGGCCGGCGAGGGGAAGTCGCGCGTCGTCGTCACCAGCGTCTGGAACGGCGCGGGCGGCGTCGGCGGCTTCTTCGAGCGGACCTTCGCGCCCAAGGGGCTCGGCCGCATCTACGACGCGCTGCTCGCCAACCTCGCGATGGAGACCGAGAAGTAGCTCCGCAGGCCGAGAGGTGACCGTCGCGGGCCGGGTGGCGGGCCCGGAAGGCGTCCGCCAAGAGGCCTTCCCTGAAGGCGTGTTGCGCTCTCACCGTTTCGAGTGGATCTCCCTGTCGCGCGACAGGACGCCGTAACTCGTCGTGCTTGCTCGCAGTTGTCGCGATTAGCGGGAATTGTGCGGTGGGCGCGACGAGGGGGGCGTTACGTGGGTCTACATCAATGTGCCCTTCGGCCTGCTCACGCTGGCCGTCGTCACCGTCGCACTGAAACTGCCGAAGCCCGTCGTCAGGGGGCGGGTCGACATCCTCGGAGTGCTGCTCCTCGCCACCGCGTCGACGTGCCTGATCCTGCTGACCAGTTGGGGAGGCACCGAGTACGCGTGGGGCTCACGGGTCGTCCTGGGGCCTCGCCGGTGGCGCCGTGCTGCGCGGCACCGTCCGGGCGGGCGGCGGACCACCCGTCGAGGACGCGCGCGTGACGCTCCTGGACGCCGCCGGCAATGTGGTGGACACCCTCACCACCGGCGCTGACGGAACGTTCCGGTTCGTCGATCTGGCGTCCGGCGAGTACACCGTCATCGCGGCGGGCTATCCGCCGGTGGCCACCGTGCTCCAGGTCGCGGGCGGCGGCCGGACGGAACGGGACCTGGAGCTGGGGCACGAGGACTGACACAAGGTCAGGCACCAGCCGGGTGTGCGGGCCGCGAGGCCCGGAGCCACCGGGCGCCGAGGGGCGCGCCGCGCGCCGGAGCCGCCCCCGCGGAGGTCAATTCCCCTATTGCCGCACATCGCGACAGGCCGGCGCCGTACGGTAGTGGTGGCGGCACAGATCTTGCGGAGCCGTGGGGAGAGAGGGCCTGGGCCATGGACCGTGGCACCGAAGCCGGCGCAGCTCCCGGCCGCGGAACCGGCAACGGCGCGGCGGAGCACGCCGCCGCCGGTCGTATCCCGCTGGCCGTGGTGGTCGTGGACCGAGACGGGCTCGTCTCTCACTGGAGCAGCGGCGCGAGGCGCCTGTTCGGCGCGCCCAAGGAGGAAGCGCTGGGACGCCCCGTCGCCGACCTGCTCCCCGTCTCCGGCACGCTTCCCGAGGACGCGGACGCGGCCCCCTTCGGGAGTTACGCGGCCTACGACGGTCTCGGACCCGGCCTGGAGTCTTCCCTGGACGGGCGGCTCTCCTACCCGGCCACCGGCCGCGCCCGGCTCACCGCCGCGGGTCCCGAGCGGATCGACGTCCTGTGGTGGGCCTACCCGCTGGTGGGCCCCGGCCGGGAGCGGCTGCTCGTGCTCGCCGCCGACGCCGCCGCCATGCGCCACGAGGACGACGACGTCTCCTTCGAGCGCATCGCCCCCGGCTTCGCGCTGCACACCGACTTCCCCGGCGCCGAGGAGCTGGCCCGCCGGCTCCCCGAGATCCTGCCCAGCATGAGTGTCGGTGAGAGCGCCCGCATCGTCTCGCAGGTTCTGGAACTGGGCTATCCCGTCCTGGAGTTCAGCCAGAACGACCGGGTGCCCGTCACTCCCGACTGGGGTGTGCCGCGGCGTGCCGAACGCAAGGCACGCCGTGAGCGGGCGGCCCGGGCGGCGGCCGCCGGCGTGCCCGTGACGCGGGACGTCCCGGACGAGGTCGAGGACCTCGAGTACGTCGCTGTGCGCGAACGCCTGGAGTTCCTGAACGAGGTCAGCGGGGGCATCGGAACCTCCCTCGACCTGTCGCAGACCATCCTGGAGGTCAGCCGGGCCGTCGTGCCGCGCTTCACGGATGTGGCGGGCACCTACCTGCGCGAGCAGGTCGTCGCCGGTGAGGGCTTCCCCGACGGCGTGCCGGACACCACCACCATGTGGCACCGGGTCGCCCTGGAGCACACGGACGAGCCGGGGCGCTGGGACGACGTCGTGCCGGTCGGCGAGGCCATGCCCTTCCCTGCGCACACGCCGTTCTTCCAGTGCATGACCACCGGTGAACCCGTCCTCGTGCCGCGTATCAGCGAGCAGATGGGCCACATGATCGCCGCGCAGTTCGAGAAGCGCGACATCCGGCCGCTCATCACCCACCGCTCCATGCTGGTCGTGCCGCTGAAGGCCCGCAACGTGGTGCTCGGGTTCATGATCCTGCTGCGTCACCCGGAGCGCGTCGAGTTCAACGACATGGACCGCGTCACCGGCGCCGAACTGGCCGCCCGTGCCGGGCTGGTGCTGGACAACGCGCGTATGTACACCTACCAGGAGAGCGTCGCCGAGACCCTCCAGGACAGCATGCTGCCGACCATCGCGCCCCGCATGGCCGGCTGCGACATCGCCACCCGCTATCTGCCGGGCACGCTGCTCGGACGGGTCGGCGGCGACTGGTTCGACTCGGTGAAGCTGCCCGGCTCGCGCACCGCCCTGGTCGTCGGCGACGTCATGGGTCACGGTCTCAACTCGGCGGCGATGATGGGCCAGTTGCGCACCGCCGTACAGACGATGGCCGCGCTCGACCTGCCGCCCGCCCAGCTCCTGCGCAACCTCGACGACCTCGCCCAGCGTCTCGGCGACAACTATCTCGCGACCTGCCTGTACGCCGTCTACGACCCGATCGCCTGCGAGCTGCACATCGCCAACGCGGGCCACATCCCGCCGGTCCTGGTCCGCGCCGAGGACGGCCGCAGCGAGTTGCTCGAACTGCCGACCGGCGCGCCGATCGGGGTCGGCGGAGTCCCCTTCGAGGCGGTCCGTGTGCCGGTGGCGTCCGGCGACCGGCTGGTGATGTGCACCGACGGGCTCGTCGAGGTGCGGGGCGAGGACATCGGTGTCGGCCTCGCCACGCTCTGCGAGTCCGCCGCCCATCCGGCGGCCTCCATGGACCAGGCCTGCGACACCATCATCCGCGCGCTCAACACCCGCGGCGGGCGCAAGGACGATGTCGCGCTGCTGATGGCCCGGCTCAACGGAATCGAACCCGAGGACGTCGCCGTATGGCGCCTCGCGCTCGACCCGATCGAGGCCGGCCGGGCGCGTGCCGTGGTCCGCGAGCAGCTGCACGTGTGGGGTCTGACGGGTCTCGCCGACAACGCCGAACTGATGGTCGGCGAGCTCGTCACCAATGCCGTACGACACGCGCACAGCCGCCGGATCGAGCTGCGGCTCGTTCGCGGCGAGACCCTGCTGTGCGAGGTGGACGACGACGACCAGACGCTCCCGATACTGCTCAGCGCGGGTCCCGGTGACGAGTTCGGACGCGGTCTGCGACTCGTCAGCGCGCTGTCCCGTGAGTGGGGCGCCAGCCGGACCGGTGCGGGCAAGACCGTGTGGTTCGAACTGACACTCCCGCGCAGCTGATCCGTTCGCGTGACGTCCGCGCGGCATGAGGCGGCTCGGCGTGCGAGGGGGTACGGGGTTCGAATGAGCGGTGAAGGAATGCGCTGTCGGCTTGTCGCCGCGCGCCGGGCGCGATAGACCGATCAGGCCCGCCAGGTCCCGGCGGGCGCGGTCGCGACCCCGGGAGCGGGCATGAGCGTGAGCAGTCGGTACAGGAGAGCCTGGGAGGGCTTCTGGCGCGAGGCACCCGGGGAGCAGGGCGCGGTCTTCTGGGACGCGGAGCCCGCGCTCACGGTCGGGGTCCATCTCGGCCTCTTCGAACCGCACTTGGCGGCCCGCGACCTGCCCTTCGTGGACCTCGGCTGCGGCAACGGCACCCAGACCCGCTTCCTCGCCGACCGCTTCCCGCAGGTCGTCGGCACCGACCTCGCGCCCGCCGCGCTCGACCACGCCCGCGACGCCGACCCGGCGGGCCGGGCCCGGTACCGGCTGCTCGACGCGGCGGACAAGACCGAGGCCGAGGCACTGCACGCGGAGCTCGGCGACGCCAACGTCTATATGCGGGGTGTGCTCCACCAGGCCGAGCCGGACGACCGGCAGCCGCTGGCGGACGGTCTGGCCACTCTGGCGGGGGAGCGCGGCCGGGTCTTCCTGGTCGAGCTCGCCGAGGCCGCAGGCGCACTCCTGCGGGGACTGGCCCAGAGCCCGGACGGCCCTCCGGCCAAGCTGGCCCCGGTGTTCCGGCACGGCATCGCCCCGGGCGAGGTCGCGGACGCGGCGGTCCCCGAGTACCTGCGCACGGCGGGCCTCACGGTCCTCGCGAGCGGCGATCTCCCGCTCGTCACGACCGAGCACCTGCCCGACGGCACACGCATCGAACTTCCGTCGAAATGGCTGGTGGCGGGCCGCGCCGGGTGACACCAGTGGTCTGGACCGGTGAGAGTTGTCCACAGGCTCTGCCGGGTCCGGGCCGAAGCGCGTACGGTTTCCGGCATGAAGATCCTCATCAGCGCCGACATGGAAGGCGCCACGGGTGTGACCTGGCCGGCCGACGTGCTGCCGGGGACTCCGCAGTGGGAGCGGTGCCGCGCGATGTTCACCTCGGACGTGAACGCCGCGGTGCTCGGCTTCTTCGACGGCGGCGCCGACGAGGTGCTGATCAACGAAGCCCACTGGACCATGCGGAACCTGCTGCTGGAGAGGCTCGACGAGAGAGCGGAGATGCTCACAGGACGGCACAAGTCGCTCTCCATGGTCGAGGGCGTGCAGCACGACGACGTGGACGGCATCGCGTTCGTCGGCTATCACGCGGGTGCGGGTATGGAGGGCGTCCTCGCGCACACCTATCTCGCGAACTCCATCACCGGGGTGTGGATCAACGACGCGCGGGCCAGCGAGGGCCTGCTCAACGCCCACGTCGTCGCCGAGTACGGCGTGCCGGTCGTGCTGGTCACCGGCGACGACGTGGCGTGCGAGGACGCCCTCGGGTACGCGCCCGAGGCGCTGAAGGTCGCCGTGAAGGACCACGTCTCGCGGTACGCGGCCGTCTGCCGTACACCGGCCAGGACCGCCGCGGACATCCGGGCCGCGGCCAGGGAGGCGGCGGCGCTCGCGGTGCGGCACGAGCCGGTCGTCGCCGGCCCGTTCACCGTCGCTCTGGAGTTCGATGCCGAGCATCTGGCGATGGCCGCCACGGTGGTGCCGGGTGTCGGCCGTGTCGGCGAGCGGAAGATCGCGTACACCAGCGACACCATGTACGAGGGGATTCGGACCTTCAAGGCGGTCACCACGATCGTCTCGGCCGCGGTGGAGGAGCAGTATGGCTGACGCACGGGCACTCGACGAGGTCGTTCGGTTCACCTCCGACCTCATCCGGATCGACACCACCAACCGGGGCGGCGGAGACTGCCAGGAGCGCCCGGCCGCCGAGTACGCCGCCGCGCGGCTGGCCGAGGCGGGCCTCGAACCCACACTCCTGGAGCGCACCAGGGGACGTACGAACGTCGTCGCCCGCATCGAGGGCACCGACCCGTCCGCCGACGCGCTGCTCGTCCACGGTCATCTGGACGTGGTGCCCGCGCAGGCGGAGGACTGGAGCGTCCACCCGTTCTCCGGGGAGATCCGCGACGGCGTCGTCTGGGGACGGGGCGCGGTCGACATGAAGAACATGGACGCGATGATCCTCGCCGTCGTCCGAGCCTGGGCTCGCGAGGGCGTGCGGCCCCGGCGTGACCTGGTGATCGCCTTCACCGCCGACGAGGAGGCCAGTGCCGAGGACGGCTCGGGCTTCCTCGCCGACGAGCACCCCGGACTCTTCGAGGGCTGCACCGAGGGCATCAGCGAGTCGGGGGCGTTCACCTTCCACGACGGCAGTGGCCGGCAGCTGTATCCGATCGCCGCGGGCGAGCGCGGCACCGGCTGGCTCAAGCTCACCGCCCGGGGCAGGGCGGGCCACGGCTCCAAGGTGAACCGGAGCAACGCGGTGACCCGTCTCGCCGCCGCGATCACCCGCATCGGCGCCCACGAGTGGCCGCTGCGCATCACCCCGACCGTGCGGGCCGCCCTGACCGAACTCGCCGCCCTGTACGGCGTGGACAGCGGCCTGGACGACGTGGACGCCCTCCTGCGAAAGCTCGGCCCGGCCGCCGCGCTCGTCGAGCCGACGGTCCGCAACAGCGCCAACCCGACCATGCTGAGCGCCGGTTACAAGGTCAACGTGATTCCGGGAGAGGCCGTCGCGTACGTGGACGGCCGCTATCTGCCCGGCGGCGAGGACGAGTTCCGCACGACGATGGACCGGCTCACCGGGCCCGACGTGGAGTGGGAGTTCCACCACCACGAGGTGGCCCTCGAGGCGCCCCTGGACTCGCCGACGTACGCGCGGATGCGGGCGGCCGTGGAGGAGTTCGCACCCGAGGGCCATGTGGTCCCGTACTGCATGTCGGGCGGCACGGACGCCAAGCAGTTCTCCCGCCTCGGCATCACCGGATACGGCTTCGCACCGCTGAAGCTCCCGGAGGGCTTCGACTACCAGGCACTGTTCCACGGAGTCGACGAGCGCGTACCGGTCGAGGCGCTCCACTTCGGCGTCCGCGTTCTCGACCGCTTTCTGCGCACGGCCTAGGGGGGACGAGATGCAGACCCTGTCATACGGTTCATGGCCCTCGCCGATCGACGCGGCGCTGGCCGCGGCGCACGACGGGCATCCCGAGTTCGTCGGTTTCGTCGGCGACGAGGCCTGGTGGACCGAACCGCGGCCGACCGAAGGAGGACGGCGCACCCTGGTCCGGCGGAAGGGGGACGGCACCGAGCAACCGGTGCTCCCGGCCCCTTGGAACGTGCGCAGTCGCGTGATCGAGTACGGCGGTCACCCCTGGGCGGGAGTCATGCGCCCCGAAGGCCCGCTGTTCGTGTTCGTGAACTTCGCCGACCAGCGCCTCTACCGCTGTGAACCCGGCGGTGAACCGCTTCCGTTGACTCCCCTGTCGCCGGTGGGAGACGGACTGCGCTGGGTGGACCCGCAGATGCGGGTGGAGCGGGGCGAAGTGTGGTGCGTCATGGAGGAGTTCACCGGAAGCGGACCCACCGACGTACGCCGGGCCGTCGTCGCGGTGCCGTTGGACGGATCGGCGGCATACGACCGGGACGCCGTGCGGGAACTGTCCGACGGGCGGCACCGGTTCGTCACCGGACCCCGGCTCTCGCCCGACGGCCGGCAGGCGGCCTGGCTCGCCTGGGACCACCCGCGGATGCCGTGGGACGGCACCGAGGTGATCCTCGCGGACGTCACCGAGGACGGCGCCCTCTCCGACCCGCGGCCCGTCGCGGGAGGCCCGGAGGAGTCCGTCGTCCAGGCCGACTGGGCGGCCGACGGAACCCTGCTCTACGTCAGCGACCGCACCGGCTGGTGGAATCTCCACCGTCTCGGCGCGGACGGCGAGGCGATCGCCGTCTGTCCGCGTGAGGAGGAGTTCGGCGGCCCCCCCTGGAAGGTCGGATACCGCTGGTTCGCGCCCCTGGAGACCGGCCTGGTCGCCGTCGTGCACGGACGGGGCGCCACCGCGCTCGGGATACTCGACCCGGAGACCGGCGAGCTCGTCGACACGGCCGGCCCCTGGACCGAGTTCGCGCCGACGCTCGCGGTGCACGGCAGCAGGGTCGTGGGTGTCGGAGCCAGCCCCCGCAGCGCCCACGAGGTCGTCGAGCTGGACGCCAGCACCGGGCGGGCCCGGGTGATCGGCGCGGCGCACGACGACCCGGTCGACCCGGCGTACTACCCGGAGCCCCAGATCCGCGCCTTCACCGGCCCCGACGGACGCGAGATCCACGCGCACGTCTACCCGCCGCACCACCCCGACCACGTCGCGCGCGGCGACGAACTCCCGCCGTACGTCGTATGGGTGCACGGCGGCCCCACCGGCCGATCGCCCCTCGTTCTCGACCTGGAGATCGCCTACTTCACCTCGCGCGGCATCGGCGTGGCCGAGGTCAACTACGGCGGATCGAGCGGCCACGGACGGGAGTACCGCAACCGGCTGCGCGAACAGTGGGGTGTCGTCGACGTCGAGGACTGCGCGGCCGTGGCCCTCGCGCTCGCCGACGAGGGCACCGCCGACCGGCGCCGGCTCGCGATCCGGGGCGGCAGCGCGGGCGGCTGGACCACCGCCGCCTCGCTGGCCGTCACCGACGTCTACGCCTGCGGCACGATCCTCTATCCCGTCCTCGACCTCAGCGAATGGGCCTCGGGCGAGACCCACGACTTCGAGTCGCAGTACCTGGAGTCGCTGGTCGGCCCGATCGCCGAGGTGCCGGGCCGGTATCTGGAGCGGTCGCCCTCCGCGCACGCCGACGGAATCACCGCGCCCTTCCTGCTGCTCCAGGGACTCGACGACGCCGTCTGCCCGCCCGTGCAGTGCGAACGCTTCCTGGCCGTGCTGGCGGAGCAGGACCGCCAGGTCCCGCACGCCTACATCGCCTTCGAGGGGGAGGGACACGGCTTCCGGCGCGCCGAGACGATGGTGCGGGCCCTGGAGTCCGAACTCTCCCTGTACGCGCAGGTCTTCGGACTGAACCCGCCGGGGATTCCGAAGCTGGAGCTGTCCAAATGAAGCCGCCACCCGCCGGCGAACGGACCGGGCGGAGTCCTTCACGAGCCGGGGCGCCACACGAGAGCGACCGGGAGAACCACCAGGAACTGGAGCAGTACGCGTGACCCGAGCGACCGCACCGATCACCCCCCTGACCAGGCCCGCGCGGCTCACCCCGGGGGCCCGGGTCGCCGTCGTCGCGCCCAGCGGGCCCATCCCCGAGGAACGGCTGGTGGCCGGCCTCGACATCCTGCGCGGCTGGGACCTCGACGCGGTCGTGGCCCCCCATGTCCTGGACCGGCACAGCGAGTTCGGCTACCTGGCGGGGACGGACGCCGACCGGGCCGCGGACTTCCAGGCGGCGTGGTGCGACCCGGACGTGGCCGCCGTGCTGTGCGCCCGCGGTGGATACGGCGCTCAGCGCATGGTCGACCTGCTCGACTGGGACGCCATCCGGGCGGCCGGCCCCAAGGTCTTCCTCGGGTTCAGCGACATCACCGCACTGCACGAGGCGTTCGCGACCCGGGTGGGGCTCGCGACCCTGCACGGGCCGATGGTCGCAGCCGTCGACTTCCTGAAGAACACCCGGGCACAGGACCATCTGCGGGCGACTCTCCTCGAACCCGAGTCGGTACGGACCATAGCCTCCGGCGAAGCCGCCGCGCTGGTGCCCGGGAAGGCCCGCGGTGTCACCCTCGGCGGCTGCGCGAGTCTGCTGGCCGCGGACCTCGGCACACCGCACGCCCGTACCTCCGCCCGGGGCGGACTGCTCCTGATCGAGGACATCGGCGAGGAGGCCTACCGGCTGGACCGGATCCTGACCCAACTGCTGCGCGCCGGCTGGCTCGACGGGGTGGCCGGGATCGCGCTCGGCTCATGGGTGGACTGCGGACCGTACGAGGGACTGCGCGCCGTGTTCGCCGACCGGCTCGGCGGGCTCGGCGTGCCGGTCGTCGAGCACTTCGGGTTCGGGCACGCCGAGGGGGCGCTGACGATGCCGTTCGGGCTCCGGGCCGAACTCGACGCGGACGCGGGGACCCTGACGCTGGACGAGCCCGCCCTGGCCTGACGCCGCCGTCGCCTCCGCCGATGCCCTGGCCTGCCGGCGCGGCCGGGCAGCGGCGGCGAGATCGTCCTCGCGGCCGAGCACGGTGCCCGTCCGCTCGTCCGCGCATCCGCCCGTCGGCTCGCCCGCCGACCGAGCTCCGCGTGGCCGGATGTCCCCGGCGGCCGGAGTCACCCGGAGGATGCCCCCGCCGCGCGTACCGGCGCCTTCCGGATCATGCTGGGCGCATGAGTCCGAAGACCTCCGAGAGCGTCGGCGCGAGCGGCGGCAAGGGCACCCGCGAAGGGCTGCTGACGCCGGCCAGGGTCACCGTCGCCCTGCTGGCCGTCCTTGCTCTGATCTTTGTCTTCGAGAACACCCGCAGCACCAAGATCCGGCTGCTCGTCCCCGAGGTGACCATGCCGCTGTGGATGGCGCTGCTCGCCACCGGACTGATCGGGGCACTGTGCGGTGCGTACGCCATGAGGCGCAGGCGCTGAAGGCGCTCGCGTAAGGTGACGGGATGCCTGAGAACGCCGGTTATCTCGCCGAAGGCCCTCGCGTGGGCATACGGCACTTCACCCAGGAGGACGGTGCGGAGTTCACCGCGCGGGCCAGGGAGAGCAAGAGCCTGCACCAGCCGTGGCTCTTCCCGCCGGGCAGCGCCGACGCCTACGCCGTCTACGCGGGGCGGCTCATCGAGGACCCGACCAAGGCCGGTTTCCTCGTCTGCGAACGGGACGGCGGGGGAATCGCCGGTTTCATCAACATCAACAACATCGTCGAGGGCGGCTTCCTGTGCGGAGCCCTCGGCTACGGCGCCTTCGCGCATGCCGCCGGACGCGGGCTGATGACCGAGGCGCTCGACCTCGTCGTGCGGTACGCCTTCGGGCAGATGGGGCTGCACCGGCTGGAGATCAACGCGCAGCCCGGCAACACGGGGTCGATCGCGCTCGCCCGGCGCTGCGGCTTCCGGCTCGAGGGCTTCTCGCCGGACTTCATCCACATGGACGGTGCCTGGCGGGACCACGAGCGCTGGGCGATCACCGCGGAGATGGTCGCGCCCCGCTGAGCGTCCGCGCCCCGCTGTGCATCCGAGCCCCGCTGTGCGTCCGCGGACCCGGCCGTCGCCGCCTTCGCGGAATCCTGATCCGATTCTGACGAGCGGAGACCCTGGTCAGCAGGCCGATGACCATGTTCCATGGTCATCGTGACGACGATCCGACGTGACGTACTGAACCTCCCGGTGGCGGAGTTGGGCCCGAACAACCCGCTGCCGCCCCTGCGGCCCCTCGACGAGATGCACCGTATCGACGACCGCGACCGCGTCGGCCTGCCGCGCGACATGGCCCGGCAGATCGGGTACGAGCCGCTGCGCAGCGTGCTGCCGGAGCGCATCCGGGACGGGTACGGGCGAGAACGCGCGCTCCGTGAACTCGACACGATCGTGATCGAGAACGACCGGCTGCGCGCCACCGTGCTGCCCGGCTTCGGCGGCCGGGTCGTCTCGCTCCACCACAAGCCCACCGACACGGAGCTCCTCTACCGCAACCCGGTGCTCCAGCCCGCCTGCTTCGCCCTCAACGGAGCCTGGTTCTCCGGCGGCATCGAGTGGAACATCGGCGCCACCGGGCACACCACCCTGTCGTGCTCACCCGTCCACGCCGCCCGCGTTCCCGCGCCCGACGGCGGTGAGATGCTGCGCCTGTGGGAGTGGGAACGGCTGCGCGACCTCCCCTTCCAGGTCGACCTGTGGCTGCCGGACGGCTCCGACTTCCTCTACGTCGGTGTGCGCGTCCGCAATCCGCACGAGAAGCCCGCCCCGCTCTACTGGTGGTCCAACATCGCCGTCCCCGAGGAGCGCCGGGTGATCGCCCCGGCCGAGGAGGCCTGGCACTTCGGCTACGAGCGACGGCTGCGCCGGGTGCCCGTGCCGGCGTACGACGGGATCGACCGGACGTACCCGCTCGGCAGTACCTTCCCCGCTGACTACTTCTACGAGGTGCCCGACGGGCGGCGCCGCTGGATCGCCGCGGTCGACGACACGGGCGAGGGACTGGTCCAGACGTCCACCGATGTCCTGCGCGGGCGCAAGCTGTTCGTCTGGGGCTCGGGGCCCGGAGGGCGGCGCTGGCAGGAGTGGCTCACCGAGCCGGGGACCGGCGGGTACTGCGAGATACAGGCCGGTCTCGCCCGCACCCAGCTCGAACACGTGCGGCTCGAAGCGGAGAGCGACGTCTCCTGGCTGGAGGCGTACGGGCCGTTGTCCGTGAGCGCCGAGACGGCGCACGGGGCGGACTGGGAGGCGGCGCGGGCGGACGTCGAGGGCAGGCTGGAGAGCGCGCTCTCCCGGGACGCGGTCGACGCCGCGTACGCCGCCTGGCTGCCGCACGCCGACACGGACCCCGGCGAGGTGCTCGCCGTCGGATCCGGCTGGGGAGCGCTCGAAGTGCTGCGCGCCGCCCACAAGTTGCCCGGTACGCCGTTCGGCGAGAGCACGCTCGGCGACGACCAGGCGCCGTGGCGGGAACTGCTGCGGTCCGGCGCGTTCCCGGAGCCCCGGCGGGTCGGACCGCCCGGCGAGACACTGGTGGCGTCGCACTGGCGCGACATGCTGGAGACGGCACCCGCCGTACCGATCGCCGAGTACCACCTCGGAGTGGCCCAGTGGCATGCCGGTGATCTCGCCCAGGCGGTGCGCAGTTGGGAGCGTGCGCTCGAACTCGCCCCGTCGCTCTGGCCGTTGCTGCGCTGCCTCGCCGTCGCCGACCAGGAGGCCGGCAACCACGAGCGCGCCGCCGACCGTTATGCCGAGGCCTTCGACGACCTGTGCCGGGAGCGGCGCGACGACGGGGAACGGTGGACCGCGGCGACCGCCGCGCTCGGCCGCGAGGCCATCGAGGCGCTGCTGACGGCCGGCCGGCCGGCGGACGCGCGGGCCGTGTGGGAACGGCTGCGCCCGGCAACCCGGGACCGCGGCCGGTTCCGCCTCGTCGAGGCCGGTCTGCTGCTCGCCGAGGGCCGCCGCGAGGACGCGCGGGCGATCTTCGACGCGGGCTTCGAGGTCGCTGACCTGCGGGAGGGTGCGGAGACCATCGGGCGTCTGTGGTCCCGGCTCAGCGACGAGCCGCTGCCCGCGCGCCACGACTTCCGGATGCGGCCGCCGTCCACCCCCTGAGTCCGGCGCCGTCCGTCCCTTGAGTCCGGCGCCGTCCGCCCCCTGAGTCCGCCGGGGCCACGGTCTCGGGTGCTCCGTCACACGGTGGAGCACCCGAGACCGGCGCGGTTCAGACGAGGCGGTCCGCGTACTCGTACACCGAGCCGTCCGGGTGCACGGCGATCAGATTGCGGCCGCCGGGTGTCTCCACCGGGCCCGCGACCACGCGGGCACCGAGGTCGGTGAGGACCCGGCCGGTCTCCTCGACGTCCTTGACGGCGATGGTCGCCGCGATCTTGCGCAGCACGTCGAGCTCGGACTCCGGCCCGCTCATCAGCAGGAAGCAGCCGATCGCGGCGACCGACACACCGCCGCGCTCGAAGCGGAGGGCTCTGCCGCCCGCGAGCCGTTCGTAGAAGGGGACCGCAGTCTCCAGGTCGTCGACGCAGACGCGCAGCGTGGCTCCCAGAATCTCCATACGGGTGAGCCTAGTTGGGGGTGGGCGGAGGAGGAGATCGGTTCGGACGATCGCGGCCGCCGCGGTGCGCAACGCGTTCTGTGAGCGGGATCTTCCCGTTACGGGGCCGATCAGCCGGGTACCCGCAGACCATGAAGCGCATCGAGCACCTGGAACATCTGGAGCATCTGGACAAGGAACTCGTCGACGAGCTCACCATGGTGGCCCGCGAGACCATCCGGGACGAACTGCGCGAGCAGACACGCAAACAGCGCCGGACGGCCACCCTGTACGCCGCTTCGGGCGCCGCCGCGCTGTACGCGGGCGGCGCCCTTGTCCTCGCCCTCGGTCTGGCGCTCGCGTCCGCCCTGCCCGGCTGGGCGGCCGCCCTGATCGCCGCGGCGGTGCTCGGGGCCGCCGCGTACGCGTTGCGCGGCATGGCCCGGCCGGCCGCGCCCCGGCCGACGACCGGACAGGCAAACGAGCTCACCCCGCCCGGCCGGGTCATCGGCGGCAGCCCGCCCGCCTCTCCGCCCGGTGGCATGGGCGTGCTGTACCCCCCGATCCCGTCCGGGACGCCCGAGGTCCCCGGCACGGGCGCGGGCCCGGGTCTGTCCGACGACCCGGAGGTGTGGCTCCGCCGGGCGCGATGACCTCACTCCCGCGGTGAACGGCGCCGGTGTCGCGTCGGGCCATGAGGCCGGCAGCCCCATGGCCAGGACACCGGCGCCGAGCCGTGTCGGGTGCCGGGGTCCGGCGAGGTCGCGAAACGCCGGGCGTGCCCGTGTTTGGGCCCCTCGGTCAGGGGGACGCGGAAAGTCCGTACGAGTGACACCGTCAGAGGAGCACCGTGAGGCGACCCCGCATTCTGATCGTCGGCGCCGGCTTCGCCGGGTACCGGACGGCCCGCGTCCTGTCGCGGCTGGTCCGGCACAAGGCCGACATCACTCTGCTGAACCCGACCGACTACTTCCTGTACGTGCCGCTGCTGCCCCAGGTCGCCGTCGGTGTCCTGGAGCCACGCCGCGTCACCGTCTCGCTCTCCGGCACGCTGCCCCACGTACGCCTCGTGCTCGGCGAGGCGCGGCCCGGGGGCATCGACCTCGACGCGCGCACCGTGCGCTACACCGGCCCGGAGGGCGACAGCGGCACACTGACGTACGACCGTCTCGTCCTCGCCGTCGGCAGCGTGAACAAACTGCTGCCCGTACCCGGTGTCGCCGAGCACGCGCACGGTTTCCGGGGGCTGCCCGAAGCGCTGTATCTGCGGGACCACGTGACCCGGCAGATCGAGCTCGGCGCCGCTTCGGACGACCCGAAGAGCCGCGCCGCGCGCCGCACCTTCGTGGTCGTCGGAGCCGGGTACACCGGGACCGAAGTCGCCGCCCAGGGAAAGCTGTTCACCGACGCACTGGTGCGCAAGCAGTCGCTGCGCGAAGGTGCGCCACCGCGCTGGATGCTGCTCGACGTCGCCCCGCGTGTGCTGCCCGAGCTGGACGAACGGCTCTCGCGCACCGCCGACCGCGTGCTGCGGCAGCGCGGTGTCGACGTACGCACCGGGACCTCGGTCGAAGAGGCCACCTCCGATGGAGTGCGGCTCAGCGACGGGGAGTTCGTCGAGACCCGGACGCTGGTGTGGTGTGTGGGAGTACGGCCCGATCCGCTGGTCGAGGGACTCGGGCGGCCCCTCGAGAGGGGGCGGCTCCTCGTGGATCCGCATCTCCAGTTGCCGAGCCACGCGGAGGTGTTCGCGTGCGGGGACGCGGCGGCGGTGCCCGATCTGGAGAGGCCCGGCCACTACACGCCGATGACGGCGCAGCATGCCTGGCGCCAGGGGAGGATCGCCGGCCGCAACGTCGCCGCCTCGCTCGGCATCGGCGAGCGGCGCGCCTACCGCCACCGCGACCTGGGCTTCACGGTCGATCTCGGGGGCGTCAAGGCCGCGGCCAATCCGCTGGGCATCCCGCTGGCGGGGCCGCCGGCCGCAGCCGTCACCCGCGGCTACCACCTCGCCGCCATGCCCGCCAACCGTGCCCGTGTCGCGGCCGACTGGCTTCTGGACGCCGTACTGCCTCGCCAGGCCGTGCAGTTGGGCCTGGTCCGCTCGTGGTCGGTGCCGCTCGACACCGCCTCGCCCGAGTTGGCGAGGGTGGCCGGAGCGCCCGCGGCGCCTGAAGCACCTGAAGCGCCTGAAGCACCTGAGGCATCCGCGGTTCCCGGCGCATTGGACGCATCAGACGCATCGGGCGCAGGGGGCGCAGGGGGCGCGTCGGACGCAGGGGGCGCGTCGGACGCAGGGGACGCGTCGGACGCAGGGGACGCGTCGGGTGTGGACCGTGGACGCCCGAGTCGTCCAGGAGCCGTGAGCCGTTCGGAAGGAGCATCATGAACACCCGCCAACTCATCGATCTGGCCCAGCAATTGCGCGTCGACAGCGTGCGGGCGGCCGACGCCGCGGGCTCCGGACATCCGACGTCGTCGATGTCCGCCGCCGACCTGATGGCGGTCCTGCTGGCCAAGCATCTGCGCTACGACTTCGAACGCCCCCAGCACCCCGGCAACGACCGCCTCATCCTCTCCAAGGGGCACGCCTCGCCCCTGCTGTACTCCGCGTACAAGGCGGCCGGCGCCGTGAGCGAGGCCGAACTGCTCAGCTTCCGCAAGGCGGGCAGCCGGCTCGAAGGGCATCCGACACCCCGGCGGCTGCCCTGGGTCGAGACCGCCACCGGATCGCTCGGCCAGGGACTGCCCGTCGGGGTCGGCATCGCGCTGGCGGGCAAGCGGCTCGACCGCACCGGATACCGGATCTGGGTGCTGTGCGGGGACAGCGAACTCGCCGAGGGCTCCGTGTGGGAGGCCGCCGAGCACGCCGGGTACGAGCACCTCGACAACCTCGCCGTGATCGTCGACGTCAATCGCCTGGGACAGCGCGGGCCGACCCGGCACGGGCACGACCTGGACGCGTACGCGCGCCGGTTCCGGGCGTTCGGCTGGCACACCGTCGAGGTCGACGGCCACGACGTGGACGCGATCGACCGCGCCTTCGCCGAGGCGGAGTCCACCGGCGGACAGCCCACCGCGATCCTCGCCCGCACCCTCAAGGGCAAGGGCGTGGCATCGGTCCAGGACCGCGAGGGCCTGCACGGCAAACCGCTGCCGGACGCCGCCCAGGCGATCACCGAGCTCGGCGGTGTGCGCGACCACCACGTGGAGGTCCACCAGCCCCCCGCCGCGAGGATGCTGCACGCCGTGCGGTCCGGGCACCTCGACCTGCCGCGGTACGAGCCCGGCGACGCGATCGCCACCCGGGACGCCTACGGGCAGGCCCTCGCCGCGCTCGGCGACGCGCGCGGCGACATCGTCGCCCTGGACGGCGAGGTCAGCGACTCGACGCGCGCCGAGTTCTTCGCCAAGGCACACCCCGACCGCTTCTTCGAGTGCTACATCGCCGAGCAGCAACTGGTCGCCGCCGCCGTCGGCATGGCCGCGCGGGGCTGGGTACCGTACGCCTCGACGTTCGCGGCCTTCCTCACCCGTGCCCACGACTTCGTCCGGATGGCCTCCATCAGCGGCTCCGGCATCAACCTCGTCGGCTCGCATGCGGGTGTCTCCATCGGCCAGGACGGGCCCTCGCAGATGGGCCTGGAGGATCTGGCGATGTTCCGGGCCGTGTACGGCTCGACCGTGCTGTACCCGTGCGACGCCCACCAGACCGCGAAGCTCGTCGCGACGATGGCGGATCTGGAGGGCGTCCGCTACCTGCGCACCTCGCGCGGTGACAGCCCCGTGATCTACAGCGCCACCGAGGAGTTCCCGGTCGGCGGCAGCAAGGTGCTGCGCGCCTCCGCCGAGGACCGGCTGACGCTCGTCGCCGCGGGTGTCACCGTCCATGAGGCGCTGGCCGCCGCCGAGGCACTCGACCGCGAGGGCATCCAGGCCCGCGTGATCGACCTCTACTCCGTGAAGCCCGTCGACCGCGAGACTCTGCGCGAGGCCGCCGAGGAGACCGGCTGTCTGATCACCGTCGAGGACCACCGGGAGCAGGGCGGTATCGGGGACGCGGTGCTCGACGCCTTCACGGACGGCCGCCCCGTGCCCCGCCTGGTGCGCCTCGCCGTCCGTACGATGCCGGGCTCCGCGAGCCCGGCCGAGCAGCTGCACGCCGCGGGCATCGACGCCGAGTCGATCGCGACGGCGGCGCGGCTGCTGGTGGAGACGGCCGTGGTGCGCTGACCGGAGACCGGAGGGCACCATGGTCAGGGAGCGGACGGTGCGGGCCGACTCCCGCACCCCGCCGACGGTGGTGCGGGCCGGTCGTCGCATCCAGCCGCCGGCGGTGGTGCGGGCCGGTTGTCGTACCTGGCCGGCGGTGGTGTCGGCCGGTCGTCGCACCCCGGGCGGGCGGCGGCCGCGCCGCTTACACGGGGTGCTCGACCTGCCCGACTCGCCCAGCAGGAACGGGAGTTGCGTGACCGGCTCGTGGGGCCGGAGCTGCGTGGACCCGCGGGAGGAGACCTCATGACCACTCTGCGCTATGTCTATGCGATCTGCCGCCCCTTCCCGGCGGCGCTGTCGGCCGAACTGACCGGGGTTGCGGGGGTCCCGCCCAAGCTGCTGCGCCATGGCGGCCTGATCGCCGTGGTCGGCTCGGTCCCGGAGCGGGAATTCGGCGCGGAGCCACTGCGCCGCCGGCTGGAGGACGTGCGGTGGCTGGAGACGACGGCACGCGCCCATCAGAGCGTCATCGACGCGCTCACCGCCGTCACCAGCCCACTGCCGCTCCGGCTGGCCACCGTGCTCCGGGACGACAGCGGCGTCCGCGTGATGATGGAAGAACGCGAGGAGGAGTTCCTGCGGACCCTCGACCGGCTCGACGGGCGGGTGGAATGGGGCGTGAAGGTGTACGCCGAAACCGCCGGGCCTTCCGGTGGAACACGGGAACGCGTGGATGAATTCACGCACCGATTGCACGGCACCCTTTCCCGGTGCGCCGAGGAATCCTTGTTGCGCACCCCACGGAATCCGCCCTCTCCTCAGACAGCGGACACCAATGTTTTCGATGCCGCCTATCTGGTGCCGCGCGCGGAATCGGAGAAATTCGTGGAGCGGGTGAACGGAAGCGTGCGCGAGGAGCCGGGGGTACGCGTGGTGCTCACGGGACCGTGGGCGGCGTACTCCTTCACGGGTTCTACGGGCCTCACGGGTTTCATGGGCCTCACGGATGTCACGGGCCTCGCGAGGAACGCGCCCTGACCGCCCGAGCCCCACGAACCGCAGCCCGGGCCCTACGAACCGTAGCCCGAGCCCCACGAAACGTAGCCCGGGCCCTACGGACGGCGGCCCGAGCCGTTACGCACTGCGGCCCGAGATCCAGAACCGTTCCTGGATCTCGGGCCGTCAGGGAATCTGCTCCCCCGGGGGTTTTCCCGAGGAAAGCCTGTCATCGCCGAAGAAAGCCCTACCGCACCGCGGAATCAGGCTTCTTTCCGGCAGAGAATTTCTCCGTGCAGCACGGAGAACCAGGCGTCCTCCTGCCGCCCCCACTGCCGCCAGGCGTCCGACACCGCCCGCAGCTGCTCCGTGGTCGCGTGCCCCCCTTCAGTGGCGCGCTCCGCGTACGCCGAGGCCACCGTGCGGTCCGCCCACAGGCCGCTCCACCACTCCCGCTCGCTCTCGGTGGCGAAGGTCCAGGTGCTCGACGTGGCCGTGATGTCCCGGATACCGGCGGCCAGCGCCCACGATTTGAGACGCCGGCCCGCGTCGGGCTCGCCCCCGTTGGCGCGAGCGACCCGCAGGTAGAGGTCCTGCCAGTCGTCCATGCCCGGTACCGCCGGATACCAGGTCATGGCCGAGTAGTCCGACTCGCGGACCGCGATGAGGCCGCCCGGCTTGGTGACCCGGTGCATCTCGCGCAGCGCCTGCACCGGATCGCCCACGTGCTGGAGCACCTGGTGGGCGTGCACCACGCAGAACGTGTTGTCCGGATACTCCAGCGCGTGGACGTCGGCGACCGCGAACTCGACGTTGTGCAGGTCGCGTTCGGCCGCCACCCGGCGGGCCTGGTCCAGGATGCCGGGCGCGTGGTCGACGCCGGTGACATGCCCGTCCGGCACCCGTTCCGCCAGGTCGGCGGTGATGGTGCCCGGGCCGCAGCCGATGTCGAGGATCTTCATGTGCGGCTTCAGCGAACCGAGCAGGTAGGCCGCCGAGTTGGCGGCGGTGCGCCAGGTGTGCGAGCGCAGCACCGACTCGTGGTGGCCGTGGGTGTAGACGGCGGTCTCCTGCGACTTCGACATGACCGTTCCCCTTCTCGTCCTGCGGGCCTCGCTCGGGTGTCTGCCGACTCCGCGAGGCGATGCCATCACCGTACGCGTCCATGTCGAATAATGAGACCTGCATCTTGCCATGTGGACAGCCTGGATGGGGTGTTGCGCGAGCGGGGCGTGCCGCTGGGGTCACGGAGTCGGATAGTCACCCGAGCACCCGAGCACCCGAGCACCCGAGCACCCGAGCACCTGAGCGCCCGCGGGAACGGTGTCAGTGCGAGGGAGCGGCGTCAGTGCGCGGGGAGCGGGCGGTAGACGGTCAGTGCCTCGGGGCTCTTGCGCAGCGTCACCTCGCCGCTGACCTCGGTGACTTCACCGTCGTAGGCGAGAAGCGTGCCCGGAGCGACACCGTCGATGTGCAGATGTCCCACCCGCACGGCCGCGTGGGCGGGGGAGCGTGTCAGCGGGCCCGCGAAGGCGGCGGCCAGCAGACGCATCGCGGGATGGCGGCCGCCGTGCACGACCCGTACGTCCAGCCGCCCGTCCGCGAGGTCGAAGCGGCGGGCGGGCGCCAGGCCCATCCGGTGGTAGGTGCCGTTGCCGGCGAACAGCAGCCACAACGGGTGCGTGCGTCCGCCGAGTTCGGCCCGCAGCGGGTGATGGTCGGCGCGCAGCACGCGCAGGGCGCCGAGCACACCGGCGGGCCAGCTGCCGATCACCTTGGACCAGTTCTCCCGCTCGCGCACCAGCTCCGGGTAGATGCCCAGGCTGCAGGTGTTGAGGAAGATGCCCTCCTTGTCGCCGGACGCGAACCGGCCCACGTCCACCTGGACGGCCTCGCCCTCCTGGAGCGCGCGGACCAGATCGCGTTCACCCTCGACCCCGAGGTCATGGGCGAAGTGGTTGAGCGTGCCGCCCGGCAGGACGGCGAGGGGGACGCGGTGGCGCAGCGCGACCTCGGCCGCGGTGTTCACCGTGCCGTCGCCGCCGCACACGCCCAGCACCCGGGCGCGGCTCGCCGCCTTCTCCAACTCCTCCCGTATGCCGGAGGGTTCGCACTCCACCACCTCCGCGTGCGGCAGCGCGGCGGCCAGCGCGCCGACCCGCTCCGCGCTGCCCGAGCCCGTGTTGGCCACGATGACCAGGCCCTCGCCGTCGGGCAGCGCGGGCGCGTCCACGCGCGGCCGGCCGGCCGGGGTCACCTGGTCCCGGGTGGGCACCAGTCCCCGTACGGCGTACGCGGCGCCGACGCCCAGGGCCGCACCGGCCAGGACGTCGCTCGGAAAGTGGACGCCGGTGTAGACGCGGGACACTGCGACCGCCGCCGCCAGCGGTGCGACGGCCGCGCCCCAGCCGCGGGACTCCAGCACCACACCCGTCGCGAAGGCGGCGGCGGAGGCGGCGTGCCCGGACGGGAACGACGTGGTGATCGGCTGTCGCTTCAGCTGCCGGACGGCGGGCACCGGGTCCAGTCCGGGGCGGGTGCGGCGCACCGAGCGCTTGCCGATCGTGTTGATGGTGGCGGAGGCGAGGGCGAGCGAGGCGACGCCCCGGGCGGCGGCCCGGCGGGCCCGCGGAGTGCGGCTCGCCGCCACGGCGGCGGCGGTGGCGAACCACAGGACACCGTGGTTCGCGCTGCGGCTCAGCCGCGGCAGCACCGGGTCGCCGCCCGGCCAGTGCCGCGCCGCGACCGCCTCGAAGACCCGGCAGTCCACTGCCAGGAGGCGGTCCCGAAGGGCATGGCGGCCCGGAACGAGGGCGGTGAGGTCGACGTCTGGGGTCGGGGTCATGCGGGTGCGTCTACCCCGGATCGGCCGGTTCCTCGCCCCCGCGCCGGGCCCCGGTTCGGATACGCGTTTGCCCCTCACCCCCGCTCCCCGGAGAATGCCTGCCCATGGGACATCTCGAAGCCGCACACCTTGAGTACTACCTTCCCGACGGGAGGGCGCTGCTCGGCGATGTGTCGTTTCGGGTGGGGGAAGGGGCCGTCGTCGCCCTGGTGGGGCCCAACGGCGCCGGTAAGACGACGCTGCTGCGGCTGATCTCGGGGGAGCTCAAGCCTCACGGGGGGACCGTCAACGTGAGTGGCGGCCTCGGCGTGATGCGGCAGTTCGTGGGGTCCGTGCGCGACGAGACGACCGTGCGGGACCTGCTCGTCTCCGTGGCCCCGCCCCGGATCCGCGAGGCGGCGAAGGCCGTGGACGCCGCCGAGCACGCGATGATGACCGTGGACGACGAGGCGGCGCAGCTCCGCTACGCGCAGGCGCTGTCCGACTGGGCCGAGGTCCGCGGATACGAGTCCGAGACCCTCTGGGACATCTGCACGACGGCCGCCCTCGGTGTCCCCTACGAGAAGGCGCAGTGGCGGCTGGTCCGGACCCTGTCCGGGGGCGAGCAGAAGCGCCTGGTGCTGGAGGCGCTGCTGCGCGGCACCGACGAGGTGCTGCTGCTCGACGAGCCGGACAACTATCTCGACGTGCCCGGCAAGCGCTGGCTGGAGGAGCGGCTCAAGGAGACCCGCAAGACCGTGCTGTTCGTCTCCCACGACCGTGAGCTCCTCGCCCGCGCCGCCGCGAAGATCATCAGTGTCGAGCCCAGCCCGACCGGCGCGGACGCCTGGGTGCACGGCGGCGGTTTCGCGACGTATCACGAGGCCAGGCAGGAGCGGTTCGCGCGCTTCGAGGAGCTGCGCAGGCGCTGGGACGAGAAGCACGCCCAGCTCAAGAAGCTGGTGCTGAACCTTCGTCAGGCGGCCTCCATCAGCCATGAGTTGGCGTCCCGCTACGCGGCGGCGCAGACCCGGCTGCGGAAGTTCGAGGAGGCCGGACCGCCCCCGGAGCCGCCGCGCGAGCAGGACATCAGGATGCGGCTGCACGGCGGGCGGACCGGGGTGAGGGCGGTGACCTGCAAGGGGCTCGAGCTCACCGGCCTGATGAAGCCCTTCGACCTGGAGATCTACTACGGCGAGCGCGTCGCCGTCCTCGGCTCCAACGGCTCGGGAAAGTCGCACTTCCTGCGGCTGCTCGCGGGCGGCGATGTCGCGCACACCGGCGAGTGGAAGCTCGGCGCCCGGGTGGTGGCCGGTCACTTCGCGCAGACGCACGCCCACCCGGAACTGGAGGGCCGCACGCTCCTCGACATCCTGTGGACCGAGCACGCGCAGGACCGCGGAGCCGCCAGCTCCAGGCTGCGCCGCTACGAG
Source organism: Streptomyces sp. NPDC005141 (assembly GCF_053599975.1). NCBI lineage: Bacteria > Bacillati > Actinomycetota > Actinomycetes > Kitasatosporales > Streptomycetaceae > Streptomyces > Streptomyces sp. NPDC005141. The sequence continues at coordinate 163,733 of NZ_JBSFYW010000003.1, forward strand.
CTGACCGCCCAGGCCGAGCAGCGCTTCGAGAAGCTGTCGGGCGGCCAGCAGGCGCGTTTCCAGATCCTGCTCCTGGAGCTGGAGGGCTCGACCGCCCTGTTGCTGGACGAACCGACCGACAACCTCGACCTGGAGTCCGCCGAGGCGCTTCAGGAAGGCCTCGAGGCGTACGAGGGGACGGTCCTGTCGGTCACCCACGACCGCTGGTTCGCGCGGTCCTTCGACCGCTACCTGGTCTTCGGCTCGGACGGCCGCGTCCGGGAGACGCAGGAGCCGGTGTGGGACGAGCGCCGCGTGGAGCGCGCCCGGTAGACCGCGGGGAACGGTGGCCAGGCCCGGGGGACCTGGCGCGGAGCCGGGAACGCCGGCCTTCGCCGGGGAGCCGCTGTGCGGTGGTGCCGGAAGGCCGGCCCGTCGAGGCTGGGCCTGCCTGTCCCGGCGAGGCTGGGCCCGCCGGTCTCGGGGAGGCCCGGCACCCCGGATGTTCGTAGAGTGGTGGGAGAAGGTCTCGATCCATGGCTCCCACCCGGACGCCGCTCGGGGCAAGGCTTGCCCGGACGGGTGCCCGGACCGCACCGACGGCCACGACGAGCGGGGTAGCACCATGACCGGAGTCGACCCGGACCGGCTGGACGACCAGCAGCTGATGAAAGAGCTGGAGGCCATCCACCGCACCCGCCACGACACGCTGCTGCACGGTTCGAACGACGCGCTGCACACCCACAACGTGCGCATGGCCCAGCTGGAGGGCGAGTATCTGCGCCGTCACCCGCGTCGGCCCGTCTCGGCGGGCCGTACCCGTGACGGCGCCCGGGACCGCGGACCCGCGGGGGTGCCGCCGGCATGACCGACCCGCATCCGACCGACCCGCATCCGATCCTGACCCGGCAGACGGAGGCCCTGGACCTCTTCGGCCGCCGCGTCCACGCCGTCCGCGACGACCAGTGGGACGCCCCCACGCCGTGCTCCGCCTGGAGCGTGCGGGACCTGGTCGGCCATCTCGTCTCCGAGCAGGCGTGGGTGCCCGCACTGGTACGGGACGGCGACACCGTCGACTCGGTCGGCGGGGCCCTGGCGGGCGACCTGCTCGGCCCCGACCCGGCCGCCGCCTGGGACGCCGTGGCCGATGCCTCCCGGGCCGTGTTCGCCGAGCCGGGCGCGCTCGACCGCACGGTCCATCTCTCGTTCGGCGACATGCAGGCGGATGACTACTGCGCGCAGCTGGTCACCGACCTCACCGTCCACACCTGGGACCTGTCCCGCGCCATCGGCGCCGACGAACAACTCCCCGCCGATCTGCTGACCTTCGCGGTCCGTGAGGTCACCCCGCACGCGGCGGAGCTGGAGAAGAGCGGGCTCTTCTCCGCCCCGGAGGAACCGCCGCCCGGCGCCGATGTCCAGACGAAACTGCTCTGCCTGGTCGGACGGCGCCCCTGAGGGCACGCGCCGCCCGGCTCGGCACGCGCAGAGCCCACTCGTGCGGGCCGTCCGCGGACGCGGGGCGTACGCGACCGCCCGTGCACCTTCCGTGAGCGGGCCGTCGTCTTCGGTGACGGCTCGCCTCGGTGACGGCCCGCCTCGGTGACGGCCCGCGCCGGCGACGTCACCGGCGCGGGCCGTCCTCACCGCGTGCGTAAGCCCCCGGTGGCCCTAGGGGCTCCCCGTTCCCATGACCGCTTCCGCCAGTTCGCGCGCCGTGCCGTAGCGCGCCGTGACCGGCAGCAGCTCCAGCGACGCGGTGAGGCCGTCGGGGGCGTTCTTCCCGCGCAGGACACGGATCAGCTCACGGGGTCCCGCGGGGAACGAGGTACGGCCCAGGAACCGCGCCAGTTCCAGGCGCAGCGCCGCCAGGGAGCCCTGCGCTCCGTTCGGCACCACCGGGCCTCCCGCGATCACCGGATCGTCGTCGGCGGCCGGCTCCGGGTCGTGCCACTCCTCGGTCCGGGTGGGGTGCCCTGACCTGAGGAAGTCGCGCAGTTCGTGCTTCATCTCCTCGTCCCGGTGAACACTCAACCGGTCACTGCCTCGCTGCATGAAATCCCTCCAGAGGTTCGAGGTGGTGATCGCGTACCCGACGACCCCGGCCCGACACGTCCGCCCGCCGGCCGGGTGGAGCCGGGTGTTTGTCCCGCATGGCGCGGGGCAGACGCAGTTGCAGTGCTTCGGACAGGAGGCACGTTCGTGGGAGCGGCTCCGCCGCCACGGGCGTACCCCTCCGATGCACGGGTGCGCTCCCACGGTGACTGTCCAACCCAAGGCACCATCAAGGGAGTTGCGACCCACCATGCGAACTCAAGCGAGCGCGACGCACCATTCGCACGACGACGCCCCCGACACCGCGGAGGCGTTCCGCATGCTCGCCACGCTCCCCCCGGGTCAGCAGCGCGACACGCTCCGCGAGGAGATCGTCGAGTCGTGGCTGCCGATGGCCGACCGGCTCGCGGGACGGTTCCGCAACCGTGGCGAGAGCCCTGACGATCTCCGTCAGGTCGCGGCGCTCGGTCTGGTCAAGGCCGTCGACCGCTACGACCCCGAGCTCGGCAACGCCTTCGAGAGCTACGCGGTGCCGACGATCACCGGCGAGATCAAGCGCCACTTCCGTGACCACATGTGGACCCTGCACGTGCCGCGCCGGGTCCAGGACCTGCGCAACCGGGTCCGGTTCGCCGGCCAGGACCTGTCGCAGACCATCCCGGGCCGCCGGCCCACCGTCGCCGAGATCGCCGAGCACGCCCGGATGAGCGAGGAGGACGTCCGCACGGGCCTCGAGGCCCTGGAGAGCTTCACCGCGCTCTCCCTGGACGCCGAACTGCCGGGCAGCGAGGACGGCTACTCCCTCAGCGACGCCCTCGGTTCGCCCGATCCGGCCCTCGACATCGTCATCGACCGCGAGGCCGTCAAGCCCCGGCTCCAGGCACTGCCCGAGCGGGAACGCGCCATTCTCTACATGCGGTTCTTCAGCGACATGACCCAGAGCCGGATCGCCGACGAGCTGGGCATCTCCCAGATGCACGTCTCCCGCCTCATCACCCGATGCTGCACCCGGCTGCGCGACCAGATCATGCGCGACGCGGCCTGAGGGACGGCCGATCGGCCCGGCCGATCGGCCCGGCCGGGTGGTCGTCCGGAGGGCCGCCGGATCAGTCCGACCACGAGAGCCTCAGGGCGATATGACGTGAGATCAGGTCCATCGCCTGTGCCTCGGCCATCGAGAAGGCGAGCCGGCCGCCGCTCCTGAACAGCGTCACCACCCCGCGTACGGAACCGGACACGCCGGGCAGTGGCACACACAGCAAGGACGTCACGTCGGCCCGGACGAGGACCGGGGCGCCCGAGGCGTCGTGCCCGAAGGGGTCCATGTCGTCCGGACGCACCTGCAGGGCCGTGGACCCGCCGCGTACCGCCTCGGCGACGAGGGGGCACGCGGCGGGATCCTGCGCGGCCACGGCCGCCACCTCCTCGCCGCACCCGGGCGGGCCGAGCACGGCCGTACGGGACAGCCGCCCGGATCCGGCCCCGGCATCGGCCACCACCCAGTCCGCGAACCGCCCGTGCAGCATCCCGGCCGCCCGGTCCAGCACCGCTGCCCACCCCGACCTCGCCGGACTTGTCTCGGTGCAACTGCGCTCCGGCGACGGGCCGATCCCGGCCCCTCTGGAACGCGTCGAACGCGTCGACTCGGCGGACCTGCTGGCCGAGGAGCGCTGGCCCGGGTACCGGGCGATGGCCCTCGACGCGGGGGTGCGCTCCAGCGTGACCGTTCCCTTTCGCCGCGCCGGGCTGACCGTCACCCTCAGCCTGTGCAGCTTCCGGCCCGGCGCCCTCGGAGACGCCCCGCACGGAGCAGCCCGCGCGCTCGGCGACCACGCGGCGACCTGCCTGGTCCGCGACCGTTCCTACCGCGCGGCGCTCACCGAACTCGACCAGTTGGGCGCCGCGCTGCGCTCCCGGCCCGTCATCGACCAGGCGTGCGGCATGGTGATGCATGTCCTGGGCTGCGACGCGGACCGGGCCTTCGCGGTCCTGCGCCGGATCTCCCAGGGCACCAACCGCAGGCTGTCCGACGTCGCCGCGGCCGTCGTGGACAAGCGGGGACACGGACTGGAACGGGAGTTGGTCCCGCCGACCGAATGAGGGGGAGGAGGAGGGAGCGCGGGAGGAGGAGAGAGCGAGCGAGAGGAGCCGTCGCGTCCGGGGGACCGGTGGCGCTCGCGCCCATGGGTGCGGCTCTCTCCTGCGCGGAGGTGCCGCCGCCGTCCTGGGTGTGGATGGCGCCGCTGTTCCCATGGTGTGGCGGTGGCCCCTTTGGTACGTGGGGAACACGACGGCTGTCGTACGCGCCGACGGCGGCCCCTGTCGTACGTGGGGACCACGGCGCCTGTCGTACCCACCGGCGGCGGCAGCTGTCGCACGTGCCCGGCGACGGCAGGCTGTCGTAAGTGGTGAGCGGTGGGTGTCGTGCGTGCCGGGCGGTGGGCGTCGTACCTGCGGAGGCGACGGATGCCGTACCGGGGGATCGGCCGCCGCCCTGCTGCGATGTCACCCGCTCGGGCCCCTGTTTTCCCGCGAATGGTGCCCGGCCGTTCGCGCCCGGCGACCCGGCGGGCTCTGATGGGCCCGAGGGACACGACGGCCGTGGCTCTCGGACCGCAGCCCGCCGAAGGAGCCCCGCTCATGCGCCGTACCGCCCGTGTCCTGTACGCCACCGCCCTGGCCGGCGCCGCCCTGGGCGCCGCCGCGTCGGCCGTGTCGGCGGATCCGGCCGCGGAGGTCAGCCCGGGCTCCGTCGAACCCGGCGGCACCCTCACCATCACGGTCACCTGTGACGCGATCGGGGGAACCCTGCCCGACTTCATCGACGCCAGTTCCCAGGGCTTCGAGAACGGCAAGGTCCAACTGCATCGCGTCGAGGGCGCCACCGCGAACGCCGCGGGCGCCGCCGCCTACAGCGGCACGGCCCGCATCCCGGCTGGCGAGCCCGGCGAAGCTCCCGACACGGCCGGCAGGACGGGTTCCGACGCGGGGCGCGGCTCCGACGGGGCGGGCCCCGGCACGACGGCTTCCACCGACGCCAAGAATCCCGGCATCGTCAGCGGGGGAGCGGCGAGCCCGGCTCCCGGGAGCTCGGACACACGCGCGCCCGACGCTCTGGCACCGGCACCGGCACTGGCTCCGGTGGCCGGGGACCCGGTGGTTCCCGATCCGGTGGTCCCCGACCCCGGAGTCCCCGATCCGGCGGCCCCCGACGTCATGGGTCCGGAGACGGTGGGCCCGGACGACGTGGGTCCGGACACCGTGGGTCCGGACACTGTGGGCCCGGACGAGGTCGGCCCCGACGCCGTGGGCCCCGACACGGTGGGCCCCCAGACGGTCGATCCCGGCACGGTGGGTCCGGACAAGGCAGCCCCGGATGCCGGCGGCGGTTCGCGATGGAACGTGGAAGGCGTCTGCCCCGCGCCGCCGGGAGGTCACGGGAAACAGTGGACCGCGTCGTACTCCGTGGCCCGGGGCGCCGTGGCGTCGCACGGTACCGACAGCGGCACCGGCACCGGCACCGACGCCGGTTCCGGTTCCGGTTCCGGTTCCGGAACCGGCGAGCATCCCCCCGCCGTCCAGCGCGGTGTGGAAGCCGGTGAGGGCGGCGTCTTCACCGACTCCGTGCCGGCTCTGGTCGCCGGCGGTGTGCTGATCGCCGGGGCCGTGGGCGCGGCCGTCCACCGGCTCCGCCAACGGCACCGGTAGTGGGGTGGGCGACACCGTGACGATCGACGGCGCGACAGATGACGACGTGACGGGCACGATCTCCGGAGCACTCCCGGAGCACTCCCGGAGCACTCATGAGTGCACTCTGGGACGGCGTGTCTCTGGACGGTGAGAGGCCGACAGCGCGGAGGACCAGCCGCGCGAGGTGAGCCGTACGCGGAGTCGGAAGCACCCGGAACCGTATGGACAGGCAGGCTCCGGAACAGGGCACGGCGGTACGCACGGTGCGGAGGCAGGTATGCGGCGGACGGCCCCGGAAGGCCATGGACCGGTCCGGTACGGGCCGCCGCTGCCCGACCAGGGCCTGCCCGTCCTTCCGGAACTCCGCTCCGTACTGGCCGCCGCGGCGGACCGGTCCGACGCCGCGCTCTTCGGCGGCGGCCCCGCGCTCCTCGACGCCGCCCGCGGCTACTGGACCCGGCGCGGACTGCCCGCCCCGGCCGACCGGGTGGTGGCCGCCCCCGGAGCCCCCGCCCTGCTGCTGGCCCTGACCGGAGCGCTCGGCGGCGACGTCCTCGTGCCCCGCCCGTGCGCCGCGTGGTGGGCGCCGCAGGCACGCCTGCTGGGCAGATCCGTCTTCCATGTGGCGACGCCCGCGGAGTGCGGCGGCGTCCCCGATCCCTACGCCCTTCTGGAGACCGTCCGCAGAGTCCGCGCGGAGGGCGGCGACCCGCGTCTGCTCCTGCTGTCCGTGGCCGACGACCCCACCGCCACCGTCGCACCGCCCGAGGTGGTGCACGAGACCGTGGAGGCCGCGGCCGGCGAGGGGCTGCACATCGTCAGCGACGAGACCTGGCGCGACACCCTGCACCGGCCGTACGACACCGTGCTGCTCAGCCCCGCCGAGATGCTCCCCGACGACGTCACCGTGATCACGGACCTCGCGGGCCCCTTCCTGCCGCAGGGCTGGCCGGCCGCCGTCGCGCGCTTCCCCGACAACGAGTCGGGTGCTCTGCTGCGCTCCCGCGTCCTCGATGTGCTCACCGTGCTCGGCGCCCGCGTCGCCGAACCGGTCGCCGCGGCGGCCGCGTACGCGCTCGGCGAGCCCGCCGCGATCACCGGGCGGCTCACCGCCGCCGTACTCCTGCACGCGAGCGTGGCCGGAGCCGCCCACCGCGCGGTGACCGGATCCGGTGCCGTCGCGCGGCCCCCGCAGGCCGGCAGGCACCTCTACGTCGACCTCGGCCCGCTCCGCTCCGCCCTCGGCGCGCACGGCGTCGGCGACGCCCAGGACCTGGAGGACTTCCTCTCCGCCCGGCTCGGCATGCCCGCGCCGGGCGGACACCGCTTCGGCGACGACCTCGCCGCCCTCCGTGTCCGCCTCGGCACCGGGCCGCTGCTCGGCACCACGGACGGGGAGCGGGAGGAATCCCTCGCTTCCCCGACGCCGCTGGAACTGCCGCATGTACACAGCGCGTTGACCCGGTTGGGGTCGGCCTTCGACGATCTCCGCGACGACGCTCAGCGATGGGAGTCTCCTCGATGACGCAGCAGTCCGAGTCGACCACGAGCAGGACGGCACAGGACTCCGACGATCCCGCGCCCCCGCCCGGACCGGCGCCGGGGCACCCCGCCGTCCTTCCTCCCCTCGCCGAGCCCCGCCCGCTCGGTGAGCGGCGCAGCTGGCCCCGGTCCTTCGTGGACCGGCTGACCGCGCCTCTGCCGGGGCTGCGGGCCTTCGCGCGGTTCGCCCGTGAGGGTGCCCTGCGGCCCGGCACCGAGGGGCTCGCCGACATCCCGGTGCTGCCCTTCGATCCGGCACCGCTGCCCCGCGTGGACGTCCGCACCGTCGCCGTCTCCTGGGCGGGGCACGCGAGTTGGGTGATCCGGATCGGTGGGCTCACCGTTCTCACCGACCCGGTCTGGTCGCGCAGGATCATCGGCACCCCGGCCCGGATCACCCCGGTCGGTGTGGCCTGGAGCGCGCTGCCGCGCGTCGACGCGGTCGTCATCAGCCACAACCACTACGACCACCTGGACGCGCCGACCCTGCGCCGACTCCCGCGCGACACACCGGTTTTCGTACCCGCGGGACTCGGACGCTGGTTCAGGCGGCGCCGGTTCACCCGGGTCACCGAGCTGGACTGGTGGGAGGCGGCCGAACTGGACGGCGTCCGCTTCGACTTCGTCCCCGCCCACCACTGGTCCAGGCGCAGCCTCACCGACACCTGCCGCACCCTGTGGGGCGGCTGGGTCCTCACGGCGCCCGAGGGGCGGCGCGTGTACTTCGCGGGCGACACCGGATACGGCCACTGGTTCTCCGGTATCGGGCAGCGCCACCCGGGGATCGACCTGGCCCTCCTGCCGATCGGCGCGTACGACCCCCGCTGGTGGCTGGGCGATGTGCACTGCGACCCGGAAGAAGCGGTGCAGGCGGCCGTCGACCTGAACGCGCGGCGGATGGCGCCGATGCACTGGGGCACGTTCGTGCTCTCGGCGGAACCGGTCCTCGAGCCCCTGCGACGGGTGCGGGCCGCCTGGGACCGGGCGGGTCTGGCACGGGAGGACCTGTGGGATCTGGCGGTGGGGGGTTCCCGGGTATTGGAGTGACCGCGTCTCCGAGCGGAGCGGGCTTGCCTTCTCCGAGCGGAGCGGGCTTGCCGTCCCCGAGCCGAGTGGGCCTGCCGTCCCCGCGCGGAGAAGTCGTCGCGTCCCGGAGCAGTCGTCGCGTCCCCCTGAGGGGACGCGACGCACCCTTGAGTCGGGGCGGGGCGACCGCGTCCCTACGAGGGTGCCGTCCTGCGGATCCTGCGCCACACACTCGGCGCCGCGCTGATCGCGAGGGTCAGGCCCACCGCCGCCACCACGCCCTCCCACGGCTCACTGAAGAGGGAGCCACCGAGGATGCCGATGACCTGGTAGGTGGCCGCCCACGCGAGACACGCCGGAACATCCCCGCGGGCGAAGGTGCGCAGCGGCATCTTCGCCATCAGACAGGCCAGCATCACCGGGATGCGGCCGGCCGGCACGAGACGGGACAGGACGAGGACGGCGATGCCGTGGTCGCCGAGCTTCTCCTGAGCCCGGGCGAGCCGGTCCTCGGGGGCACGTAATCGGATCGCCTCCAGCCAGCGTGATCCGTTCTTCGAGCCCATGCCCCGCCGGCCGAGCCAGTAGAGCGACATGTCACCGATGAAGGCCGCCACCGAGGACACCAGGAACACCATCAGGAGCGCGAGGGGCGCCGTCTGGTGGAAGGCCACCACCGCGGCCGAACTCACCAGAGCGCCCGTCGGCACCACCGGTACCAGCGCGCCGATCAGTACCAGCAGGAACAGGGACGGATACCCGATCGCCTGCTGGGTGGACTCCGGCGGCACGGTCGTGGCCGTGGCGGACAGGAACAGCGCCGGGGCGGTGGCCTTGACCGACAGGAAAGAGGGAGCCACCGCTCCTGCGGCGGGCCAGACAATCACCGAGCGGCCTCCGGACGCACACTCTCGCCGTGCTCCAGCAGGTGCACCGCCACCCGGGGCGCACGCTCGGCCGCCAGGCGCACGAACTCCGCACCCGGCGCATGGAATTCATGGGGGCGCACGGCATCCATCCCGATGGGCCAGAACGTGCCGTAGTGCACCGGCACAGCGCTGCGCGGCAGCAACGCGGCCAGCGCCTCGGCGGCACGTCCCGCGTCGAGATGCCCCTCCCCGAGATACGGCCCCCAGCCGCCCACCGGCAGCAGGGCCACGTCGACCGCGCCGACCTCCTCGGCCATCGACGCGAACAGCCCCGTGTCCCCGGCGAAGTACGTCCGCGCCTCGCCCTCGACCACGTACCCCACGGCGAGGGAGCGGTGCGGTCCGACCGGCAGCCGCCGTCCGTCGTGCCGCGCCGACACCGTGCGTACGACCAGGTCACCGACCTGGGTGCGATCGCCGGGCACGACCTCGGTGAGCCGTAGATGGTCCAGCTTGCGCAGGCCGGGAACCGAGAGCGCGGCGCCCCGCGGCACGAGCAGCCGGGTGCCCGGAGCCAGCCGCGCCAGCGACGGCAGATGCAGATGGTCGGCGTGCAGATGGGAGACGAGCGCCACGTCGGCGACCGCCGCCGGGGGAGGGGGCGGCGCCCCGCGCCTGCGCCGCAGATGCGCGAGCCGGCGCGCGAAGAGCGGATCGGTGAGCACGCGTGTCCCGGAGTCCTCCAGCGTGCAGGTGGCGTGCCCCCACCAGGTGATCTCCACCGGCACCTCTTTGCCTCCTTCGCGCGACTCCCCCCGAGCCTACGGGCAGGAGTAGGGTCGGCGGCGAAACCCGGAGGTGAGGGGGACGCCATGGGAGACGCACGCGCTGCCTCCGGCACGCACGCCCTCAAGCGCTCGGACGAACCGAGCGGCCAGGCGTCGCGCCCCCCGTCGCTCCGCGTCACGGCGATCGCGAGCCTGACCCCCTTGGAGGAACTCGACGAGGAGCCCTTCCTCGTCGACTCCCGCAGCCAGCACGCGATGTGTGCCCGCTGGGCCGCCGAGCGCGGCTATGTCGTCACCCGGGAACTCCTCGTACGCGGTCTGCGCCCGGACCACCGCAGCCTGTGGGCGGACGTCGAGGCCGGCCTCGTGGATCTGTTCGTCGCGCCCAGCCGCCGGGTGCTGGAGCGCGCTCTCGCCTCGGTCGAGGAGTTCACCGCCGAATGCGTGCGCCGTGGTGTACGCGTCGAGACGGTGGGCAGCGCCGAACCCTCGTACGACGCTCAGATGAAGGCCCGGGTCCACCGCCGTCTGTCGATGCCGACGGCCGGATACGACGGCCGCTGATCTCCCGCCCCGGGGACTCCCTGCGGGGTTCCCTGCGGACTCCCGGGGGCTTCCGGGGACATCCTGGCCCGTCCGGCCGTTGTGACAGGGTGGGAGCAGGCCGCGCGGACCGGGCGGGCCGGGACGTGAGGTGGACTGGGCGTGGACGGAGGACGTTGGCGGCGCGTCGCCAGCGCGGTGGGTCGGAGCATCACGGTGTGGGCCGTGTCCACGGTCACGATGCTCGTCCTCGCCGGTGCGCTGCCCGATTTCCAGCTGCAGTCGGACAGCGGGGACAGCGCGACGCGGATCGCGGTCACCGCGGCCGTCGGCGCGGGCGTCTTCGGCCTTCTGTCGTCGCTGGTGTGGCCCCTGCTCGTCCGGGCGCTGCTGCTGGTCCCCGCCTACGTGCTCGCCCTGCTCGTCTTCTTCCTCAACGGTTCGCTGCTGCTGCTCGCCCTGCGGCTCAACCCCTCCGGACACGGTGAGGCCGCCCCCGAGACCGCCGTGGTCGTGGCCGCCGTGATGTCCGCCGTCGCCTCGGCCACCGGCGGTGCTCTCGCGGTACGGGACGACGACGCGTACCGGCGCCGGCTCTACCGGCTCGCCGACCGGCGCCGCAGGCGCGCCGACGGGCGGCCCGGACCCTCGACACCCGGTGCCGTCTTCCTCCAGCTCGACGGCGTCGGGCACGACGTGCTGCGGGAGGCGATGGGCAAGGGCCTGATGCCGACCGCGGCCCGATGGCTGGACGGAACCCGACCCACCCACCGGCTCATCGCGTGGCGCACGGACTGGTCCAGCCAGACCGGCGCCAGCCAGCTGGGCATCCTGCACGGCAGCAACCACGACGTCCCGGCCTTCCGGTGGTACGAGAAGGACACCCAGGAGGTCATGGTCTGCAACCGGCCGACCAGCGCCGCCGAACTCCAGCGCCGCGCCGTCGGGCACACCGGTGACGGGGGCCTGCTCAGCGCCGACGGCGCGAGCCGCGGCAACCTCTTCAGCGGCGGCGCCGACGAGCTCGCCCTCGTGCTGTCCGTGGCCGCGAGGAGAGGGCGGGACAACCGCTCGAGGGCCGGCTACTTCGCATACTTCTCCGACCCCGCCAATGCCGTCCGCACGGCGATGTCGTTCACCGCCGAGGTCTTCAGGGAGATGGGCCAGTCCACCTCGGCCCGCCTCAAGCAGCGACGGCCCCGCGTCAAGCGCGGCGGGCTCTACCCGTTCGTCCGCGCCTTCGCGACCGTCGTCGAGCGGGACGTCGTCGTCGCCGCGGTGATCGGCGACATGCTCGCCGGGCGCAACGCGGTCTACGCGGACCTGGTCGCGTACGACGAAGTGGCCCACCATTCCGGGCCGCGGAGCCGGGACGCCGAGAAGATCCTGGAGCGGCTCGACCGGTCGCTCGCGCTGATCGAGAAGGTCGCCGAGCACGCCCCGCGGCCCTACCGGATCGTCGTGCTCTCCGACCACGGCCAGAGCCCGGGCGAGACCTTCCTGACCCGCTACGGCCTCAGCCTCGGCAATCTGGTCCGGGCCGGCTGCGGCCTGCCCGTGCCCCGCAAGGCACAGCGCACCCACAGCGGTGCCGAGGCGCGGACCGCCGTACGAGCCGCGCTGCGCAGGCCGGTCGAGGAGCGCGAGGAGCGGCGCCGGCCGTCGGGGCGCCGCTCCGAGCCCATCGTGCTTGCCTCCGGCAACCTCGGTCTCGTCTCCTTCCCCGACGTGCCGCACAGGATGAGCCGGGAGGAGATCGACCGCCGCCACCCCGCGCTGCTGTCCACGCTCGCCAATCACCCCGGCGTCGGCTTCCTGCTGGTCCGCAGCGAGGAGCACGGCGGCCTCGTGCTCGGGGCGCACGGCGCCGAGGTGCCGGTGGACCGCCTCGACGACGAACACCCGGGCCCACTGGCCGACTTCGGCCCCGGTGCCGCCGACGCCGTGCGGCGGACGCACACCTTTCCGCACGCGGCCGACATCATGGTCAACTCCTGGTACGACCCGGCCGAGGGCGAAGTCCTCGCCTTCGAGGAGCAGATCGGCTCGCACGGCGGGCTCGGCGGCGCCCAGGGGCGGCCTTTCCTGCTCTCCCCGGCGGCCCTGTCCGCACCCGTCGGCGAGGACACCGAACTCGTCGGCGCGGAGCGGGTGCACGACGTACTGCGGCGCTGGCTGCGCGAGTGCGACGGCCCCCAAGTACCTCTGGGGACCGTTCCGGACCAGCGCGCCGCCTGAGCCGGACCGGCCTGATCCGAGTGCCGCTCCGGGACGGCCGCGCAGCAACTCGCCGTGCCCAGCGGGGATATGGGGGCAATTCGGTGTGCCCAAGGGGAGCGTCAGGAAGCGCGGCGTGCCGACCGGGCGAGCCCCACGGGCCGTTCGTGCCGAACGGCCGGGGGCGGTACGGCGCGAACCGGGCGCGCCGGAAAATGGGCTGCGGTGAACGGACCGGCGAGCCCACACTGTGCGCATCGGACGCCGCGCCCCTGCGTGCCCCCTCTCGAACACACCCAAGGAGCTCGCCTGTGCAGGCAGCCGCCACCGTCACCCCTGCTCGCATCCCGGAGCTGCTGCTCGGTCTCGCCACCGTGCGGCCGGTCTTCCTCTGGGGCGCCCCCGGCATCGGAAAGTCCTCCCTGGTCCGGGAGTTCGCCGAATCGCTCGGGCTGGAGTGCGTGAGCCTGCTGGGTACGCAGCTGGCGCCGGAGGACCTGATCGGTGTGCCGCAGATCCGCGACGGCCGGTCCGTCTTCTGCCCGCCGGAGGCGATCGCCAGGGACGAGCCGTACTGCCTGTTCCTGGACGAGCTGAACGCGGCGACCCCCGATGTGCAGAAGGCCTTCTACTCGCTGATCCTGGACCGCCGGATCGGCAACTACGAGCTGCCCAAGGGCTCCATCGTGATCGGCGCGGGCAACCGCGCCACGGACAACGCGCTGGCACGCCCGATCGCCTCCGCACTGGTCAACCGCCTCACGCACGTCCATCTGGAGGCCTCCCCGAAGGACTGGCTCGTCTGGGCGGCCGCGAACGGCATCCACCCCTGGGTGCTGGACCACCTCACCGACCGGCCCGACCACCTGTGGTCCAAGCCGCCGAAGACGGAGGAGCCGTTCTCCACGCCGCGCTCCTGGCACATGCTCTCCGACGCGCTGGGCTCCTTCGGGCCGGCGGTCGACGAGGAGACCCTCAAGGTGATCGCCCACGGCACGCTGACGCCCGCGCACGCGGTCGCCTTCTGCGGATACGTCAAGATCGTGCGCAGCCGGTTCGGCATCGAGGCCATCATCAAGGGCGACGCCCGCTGGCCCTCCCGCATGGAGGACCGCGACCTGCTCTACTACCTCGCGGAGTCCTTCCGCGGCCGGCTCGTCAAGGAGCTGCCCGCGAGCAAGGAGCACCTCTCGGCGAACGCCCGCCAGACCGCGTACCGCGCCAAGTCCCTCCTCGTGCAGCTCGCCGAGATCTCCGTCGAGGTCGCCCAGAGCGTCATCGCGTCCGACGCCGACGGCAATCCCGTCCTGCCCGCGTGGTTCCTGGTGGAGGCGGCCCGGGACATGCCGCGCCTGGTGGAGGCGCGCCAGTGACCGTGCACAGGGGCAGGCTCCCGGAGGCGCCGGTCCGCCCGGCCGACGGGGCCGCGCGATGAGCCGCGCCCGCAAGGCCGACGCCAAGGCCGGACCCGACCCCGCCGCCGAGGCGTTCGCCGAGGGGATGCGCCTGGTGCGGGCCAACCGGGCGCTGGCCGCGATCGGCTTCAGCGTCTGCCGGCAGGAGAAGTGCACCAGCGCTCCCCGCAACGGGCTGGTGGCGGTCGACTCCGACGGGGTCCTGCACGTCGACCCCGCCCGCCGCGCCGAACCGGCGGCCTGGGCCTGGGCCGTGGCGCATGCCGTCATCCACCTGGGCTTCGGTCATGTTCCGGCGGCGGTCGGCCGGCGCGAGCAGCCGGACCCCTTCGACCGCGCCGCCCGCTGCGTGGTGGTGAACCGCTTCCTGCTCGGCTTCCCGGTGGGCCTGACCCCCGACAACCTCCCGGACTGCTACCCCGACGGCGACGAGGAACGGCTCGCCGCGAGCTGGCGCCGCGACGGCATCCCGCCCCGGTACGAGCACTGCGGTACGGCGGGCGGCGCCCCGGACCAGCTGCTGGTGCCCTGGAACACCTGGATCGGCGGCACCCCGCCGGACTGGCAGGTGGCCTTCGCGCACGCCCTGACCCGCACCATGGCCACCGCGATGGACATGGCGGGAGGCCGGCGCGCGTCCATGCGCGGCGGGCCCACCCCGCTCCAGCCCTGGGAGCGGGCGCTGAGCTGGTTCATCTCCTCCTACCCGCTGCTCGGTGGCGTCGCCGCCGGCATCACCCTCGTCGCCGACGCCGAACTGGCCCGCGCCCACGGCATCTCCGTCGCCGCCGTCGACACCGGGGCGGCCGAGATCTACATCAACCCGGTGCGCGACTTCGGCGACGAGGAATGGCGGTTCGTCCTCGCCCACGAGATGCTGCACGCCGCCCTGCGCCACGGCGACCGCTGCGGCGCCCGGGACCCGTACCTCTTCAACATCGCCGCCGACTACGTGATCAACGGCTGGCTGTGCGAGATGCAGATCGGCACCATGCCCGACGGACTGCTGTACGACCCGGAGCTGAGGGACCTGTCGGCCGAGGAGGTGTACGACCGGATCGCCGGCGATCTGCGCCGGATGCGCCGCCTCGCGACGCTGCGCGGCAAGGGAGCGGGCGACATCCTGGGCGGCCCGCTCGGCTCGCCGCGCGACTACGTCGACCTCGACGAGTTCTACCGCCGCGGCCTGGCCCGGGGACTGGACCTGCACCAGCAGCAGGAACGCGGCTTCCTGCCCGGCGGTCTCGTCGAGGAGATCCGGGCGCTCAGCCAGCCGCCGCTGCCCTGGGACGCCCGATTGGCCCGCTGGTTCGACGAGTTCGTTCCCCGCCCCGAGCCCCTGCGGTCGTACGCGCGCCCGTCGCGCCGGCAGGCGGCCACCCCCGACATCCCGCGCGCCGGCCGCTGGTTCCCGCCCGAGGAGATCGCCCGCTGCACCTTCGGCGTCGTGCTCGACACCTCCGGTTCCATGGACCGCACCCTGCTCGGCAAGGCCCTGGGCGCCATCGCCTCGTACGCCGAGGCCCGGGACGTACCCGCGGCCCGGGTCGTCTTCTGCGACGCGGCGCCGCACGACGCGGGCTATCTGCAGGTCACGGAGATCGCCGGACGCGTACGGGTGCACGGGCGCGGCGGCACCGTCCTGCAACCGGGCATCGACCTGCTGCACCGCGCCGACGACTTCCCGCCGGGCGCGCCCGTCCTGGTGATCACGGACGGATACTGCGACGTCCTGCGGGTGCGGCGCGAGCACGCCTATCTGATCCCGCAGGACGCACGGCTCCCGTTTACCGCGCGGGGCCCGGTCTTCCGGGTGCGGTGAACCCCGGCGACGGTGCGTCAGCAGGCCCTTGCCCGGCCCTCGTCGGGCAAATCCCGGACACGGTCGGCAGGTCGCCACCGGACCGTCGGGTGCACCGGGCCCAGGTGTGATCGGATGGGAGGCACGGACCCCGGCAACGGGACCACACCCGAAAGGAATCATCGTGGCAACCACGCGCACCGCACACACTGTGTGGGAAGGCAACCTGATCGAGGGCAACGGCGTCGTCACCTTCGACTCCTCCGGTATCGGCCGGCAGCCGGTGACGTGGGCGTCGCGGGCCCAGGACGCGAACGGCAAGACCAGCCCCGAGGAGCTGATCGCGGCCGCCCACTCCAGCTGCTTCTCCATGGCGCTGTCGCACGCCCTCGCGGGTGCCGGTACCCCGCCCACCAAGCTCCTCACCAACGCCGACGTCACCTTCCAGCCCGGCGAGGGCATCACCGGCATCCACCTCACGGTCGAGGGCACGGTGCCGGGCCTCGACAACGACGGCTTCGTCGCCGCGGCCGAGGACGCCAAGAAGAACTGCCCGGTCAGCCAGGCCCTGACCGGCACGACGATCACCCTGTCGGCGAAGCTCGCCTGACGTTCGTCCGCCGATGCCGCGTCCTCCCCGAGGGGGCGCGGCATCGGCGCGCCCGCCCCCGCCCCGCCACCCGCGCCATTGACAAGCGGGAACGAGGGTCTTGTGCTGGAGGCGGGCAGAGCCCTGGCGGAAGGGGACGGACATGGCACGTGCGGTCGGAATCGATCTCGGTACGACGAACTCGGTGGTGGCCGTCCTCGAGGGCGGTGAGGCGACGGTCGTCGCCAATGCCGAAGGGGCGCGCACCACGCCCTCGGTGGTGGCCTTCGCCAAGAACGGCGAGGTGCTGGTCGGCGAGGTGGCCAAGCGGCAGGCCGTGACGAACGTGGAGCGCACCGCGCGGTCCGTGAAGCGCTACATGGGGGATGTGACCTGGCGCTTTCCGGAGACGGGCAGCATCGACGGCACCCGGTACCGGGCGCAGGAGCTTTCCGCCCGGGTGCTGCAGAAACTGAAGCGGGACGCCGAGGCCTATCTCGGCGAGGACGTCACGGACGCCGTGATCACCGTGCCCGCCTACTTCGACGACGCGCAGCGCCAGGCCACCAAGGAGGCGGGCGAGGTCGCGGGCCTGAAAGTCCTGCGGATCATCAACGAGCCGACGGCCGCCGCCCTGGCGTACGGGCTCGACCGCGGAGAGGAGCAGACCGTCCTCGTCTTCGACCTGGGCGGCGGCACCTTCGACGTCTCGCTCCTGGAGATCGGCGACGGCGTCATCGAGGTCAAGGCGACCAACGGTGACACCCGACTCGGCGGCGACGACTGGGACCAGCGGATCGTCGAGTACCTCGCGCAGCGCTTCAAGGCCTCGCACGGCATCGATCTCGGCCACGACAAGATGGCGTTGCAACGACTGCGCGAAGGTGCCGAGAAGGCCAAGGTCGAGCTGTCCTCGTCCACCGAGACCAACGTCAACCTGCCGTACATCACCGCCACCGCCGAAGGCCCGCTGCACCTCGACGAGAAGCTGACGCGCGCTCAGTTCCAGGAACTGACGGCCGACTTGCTCGACCGCTGCAAGTCCCCCTTCCACCAGGCGGTCAAGGACGCCGGGGTGAAGCTGTCCGCCGTCGACCACGTCATCCTGGTCGGCGGGTCCACCCGGATGCCCGCGGTCACCGAGCTGGTGAAGGAACTTACCGGCAAGGACCCGCACAAGGGCGTCAATCCGGACGAGGTCGTGGCCGTCGGCGCCGGGCTCCAGGCCGGTGTGATCCGGGGCGACGTGAAGGACGTACTGCTCCTCGACGTCACCCCGCTGTCCCTCGGCATCGAGACCAAGGGCGGCATCATGACCACGCTCATCGACCGCAACACCACGATCCCGACACGGCGTTCGGAGATCTTCACGACGGCCGCCGACAACCAGCCCTCGGTCGGCATCCAGGTCTACCAGGGCGAGCGCGAGATCGCCGCGTACAACAAGAAGCTCGGCGTCTTCGACCTCACCGGGCTGCCGCCCGCGCCGCGCGGGGTCCCGCAGATCGAGGTCGCCTTCGACATCGACGCCAACGGGATCATGCACGTCTCGGCGAAGGACCTGGCCACCGGGCGCGAGCAGAAGATGACCGTGACCGGCGGCTCGGCGCTGCCCAAGAACGACATCGACCGCATGATGCGCGAGGCCGAGCAGTACGCCGAGGAGGACCGGCGCCGCCGCGAGGCCGCGGAGACCCGCAACCAAGGCGAGCAACTCGTCTATCAGACGGAGAAGTTCGTCCGCGAGAACGACGAGCGCATCCCCGCCGAGACGAAGACGGAGGTCGCTTCGGCGGCCGACGAACTGAAACAGCTCCTGGCGGACTCCTCCACCGACACCGCCGCCCTGCGCGGCGCCATCGAGAAACTGGCCACCGTCAGCCAGCAGATGGGCCAGGCCATGTACGCCCGGGCCCAGCAGCAGACCTCCCCGGAGGACCAGCCACCCACCGAGCACACCCCGGGCGAGGACGAGGGCGTGGTGGACGCGGAGATCGTGGACGAGGACCGCGACCGGAACCCGAAGGACAGCCCCTGAGTGCTGTCCCGCAGTCCCCGGCGGGTGCACGACGACCGTCACGGCACCCCGCCGGGCGGCTCACTCCTTCCGGGCGACCCCGGCGTACAAGGGCGCGACGCCTTCCTTCGCGGCGGCGAGGTCCTCCGCCTCGGGGCGCCAGTCGAAGACCGGGACGACCCCGGGGTCGAGAAGCTCCAGACCGTCGAAGAACCGGGAGAACTCCTCCCGCCCGCGCGGGAAGAACGGGGTGCCGCTGCGCCGGAACAGCTCGGCGGCCTTCTTGACACCCTCGGGGCTGATGTCGGCGGTGACCTGCGACAGCACGAGGCGGCTGCCGGGGACGAGCGCGTCGACGTACCGCTCCAGCAGGCCGTGGACGTCGTCGCCGTCGGTGTCCAGATAGTGGGTGAGCGCGACCAGCGACAGTGCCACGGGCTGCTTGAGGTCCAGGCACTCGCCGGCCAGCCGCAGGATGGTCTCGTGGTCGCGGACGTCGGCGTGCACGTAGTCGGTGCTGCCCTCGGCGGAGCCGTGCAGCAGTGCCTCCGCGTGACGCAGCACGATCGGATCGTTGTCCGCGTACACGATCCTGGCGTCCGGTGCGACCTGCTGGGCCACCTGGTGCAGGTTGGGCTGGGTGGGGATGCCCGTGCCGATGTCCAGGAACTGGCGGATCCCGGCCTCCGCCGCGGCCCGCGTCGCGCGGTGCATGAAGCGGCGGTTGGCGCGCGCCCCGCGCACGGCGGTCGGGTCCGCGGCGAGGATCCTGCGGGCCAGCTCCTCGTCCACCGGGTAGTTGTCCTTGCCGCCCAGCCACCAGTCGTAGACACGGGCCGGATGGGGCCGGCTGGTGTCGATCCTGGTGGGCGCGGCGTCGGGTCCGGTCATGCGGCTGCTCCTCGGTCGTCATCGGGGTGTCCGGTGCGGCGATCGTCCTCGTGGGGATCTCCGGGACGGGCGGCGTGCTCAATAGCGCTCGCGGAACTCCCGGAGGATCTCCTTGGTGCGCTGGGCGGAGGCGGCGTGGGCCGACATATGGTCCAGGACTTCCAGGTGCAGGGCCACCTCCTCGCGCGCGTCGAGGTAGAGGGCGCCCGTCACGTACTCGCTGTAGACGATGTCCGGCAGCTCCGGCTCGGCGAAGCGGAACAGGGCGAAGGAGGTGTACGTCCCCGGGTGCGGGCCGTTCGCGAACTCCGCTACCTGGAGCGTGACGTGATCGAGCTCGACCCATTCGAGAAGCCGGTCCATCTGGTCGCGCATGACCTCACCCCGGATGCTCACCGGACGCAGCAACGCCGTCTCGTCCATGATCACCCAGAGGTGGGGAGGGTTCGCCCGCGTGAGCAGACCCTGCCGCTTCATGCGCAGCGCGACATGCCGCTCGATGGCGTCGGGGCCCGTCTGTCCGACAGTCCCGGCCTCCAGCACGCACCGCGCGTACTCCTCGGTCTGCAGCAGCCCGGGCACGAAGTGCGGCTCGTACGAGCGGATCATCTCGGCGGCGCCCTCGAGGCTGACGTGCATGCTGAACCAGTCCGGCAGCACGTCGTGGTACCGCTGCCACCAGCCCGGCTGATTCGCCTCCTCGGCGAGCGCCACGAAGACGGTGGCCTCGTCGTCGGCCACACCGTAGGTCGTCAACAGCACCTGCACGTAAGGGATCTTGAGGGCGACCTCGGCCATTTCCATCCGCCGCACGGTCGCCGGGGCGACGCGCAGCACACGGGCCGCCTCTTCCCGCTTCAGGCCCGCGGCCTCGCGCAGCTCCTGCAGTCGCCGCCCCAGAACCACCTGCCCCACCGTGGGCGCGGGTCGCCGATCACTCACGCCACGCCGCCTCCCCACGCGCCGAAGTATGCGTGCAGTGTGCCATGTTCGTGGAGAACCCTCAGAGGTTGGCCTCAACACATTTACGGGCAGGGCTATTTGGGAATCGGCACACCCAATGATGTCCAGGTGTCCGCCGGCGGATCACCGGCCCGCACGCCTGTGACGAAAGCTCACGAGTGCCATGAATGAAGGTATTTGGCCGTCGCCGGATCCGCAGGGAGGAACGTCTCGATGGCCAGCTCGGCGACCGTCACGTCCATCGGTGTGTTGAACGTCGAGATGGACGAGATGAACGACAGCACGCGGCCCTCGTGCTCGATCCGCATCGGGAGCGCGAAGCAGGGGACGGCGCCGGCGGACTCGTCGTCCTCGGCCGCGTCCCTGTCCGGGACCGGATACACCGCCACCTCCTCGTACAGCGCTCGCAGCGGCTCCGAACGGCGCAGCGCGATCTGCCGGTCCATCTGGGCGAGCAGATGGTCCCGCCACGCGCGCAGATTGCGGATGCGCGGCGCCAGGCCCTCCGGGTGGAGGGTCAGCCGCATCGCGTTCAGCGGCGGCGCGAGAAGCCGTTCCGGGACGCCGTCCAGCAGCATGGCGACACCACGGTTCGCGGCGAGGACGTCGTACGTCGCGTCGACCACCAGCGCCGGATAGGGCTCGTAGCCCCGGATCAGCCGCTCCATGCCCTCGCGCAGCGCCTCCATCGAGGGGGCATCCAGCGGGGTCTCCGGATAGTGCGGGGCGTAACCGGCCGCGAGGAGGAAGGCGTTGCGCTCCCGCACCGGCACGTCGAGGTGCTCGGCCAGCCGCAGCACCATCTCCTCACTGGGGCGGGAGCGGCCCGTCTCGATGAAGCTGATGTGACGGGCCGAGGAGCCCGCCCGCAGGGCCAGCTCCAGCTGACTCACCCGCCGCTGCTCCCGCCAGCACCGCAGCAACGGCCCGAGGCCCTTCCCGGCAGGGGCACTTGAGGCGGCGGAGGGACGGGAGGGGACCATGCTCATCGGGATTCCTCCGTGGATGCCCCGGCCTTCGGGCCGGAGTGGGGGTACCTCCCGCTTGCGGGGGAGGAACGGGTTCCTGCGGGGCAGGGCGGGGAAGAGGCTTCGCCGCCGGGGCGGATCGCCGTTCACCACCGAAAGTTCGCGGACGCTCACAGACTGTCATGATAGTTTGTGAGTCGTGACCACTCATGCTCATGTGAGGCGGGCGTTCAAGTACCGCTTCCATCCGACGGATGCGCAGGCGGCGGAGCTGTCGCGCACCTTCGGATGTGTGCGCAAGGTCTACAACCTGGCTCTCGAGGCCCGTACCGTCGCGTGGTACCGGCGGCGGGAGAGGGTCAACTACAACGCGACCTCGGCGATGCTCACGGCCTGGAAGAAGACCGAAGAGCTTGCGTACCTCTGTGAGGTGTCCTCGGTGCCCTTGCAGCAGTGCCTGCGGCACCTCCAGGCGGCGTTCACCGGCTTCTTCGAGGGGCGGGCGAAGTACCCCCGGTTCAAGTCGAGGAAGAAGTCCCGCCGTTCTGCCGAGTACACCAGCTCGGCGTTCCGCTACCGCGACGGCAGGCTCACGCTCGCCAAGATGCGCGAGCCGCTGGACATCGTGTGGTCCAGGCCACTCCCAGAAAGTGCGCAGCCGTCCACGGTGACCGTGTCCCAAGACGCGGCCGGGCGCTGGTTCGTGTCGCTGCTCTGCGACGACACCATCACCCCCGCACCGGCCACCACGGCCGCTGTCGGGATCGACGCGGGGATCTCCTCGCTGGTGACCCTGTCCACCGGGGAGAAGATCACCAACCCCCGGCACGAACGGCGTGACCGCGCCCGACTCGCGAGGACCCAGCGGGAGCTGTCCCGCAAGGCCGAGGGGGACGGCGCGAACCGGGCCAAGGCGCGCCGCAAGGTCGCCAGAATCCACGCCCGGATCGCCGACCGGCGCCGCGACTTCCTGCACAAGCTGACCACTCGTCTCGTCCGTGAGAACCAAACGGTCGTGATCGAGGACCTCACCGTCCGCAACCTGGTCAAGAACCACACCCTGGCCCGAGCCGTCTCGGACGCGGCCTGGCGTGATCTGCGGATGATGCTGGAGTACAAGTGCGCCTGGTACGGGCGTGAACTCGTCGTGATCGACCGCTGGTTCCCCTCCAGCAAGCTGTGCGGGAACTGTGGCATGATCCGCGCGAAGCTGCCCCTGAACGTCCGTGAGTGGACGTGCGACTGCGGCATGGTGCATGACCGCGACGCGAACGCGGCGAAGAACATTCTGGCGGCCGGGCTGGCCGTGTCTGCCTGTGGAGACGGTGTAAGGCCTCAACGGGAGTCCTCCCGGACGGGGCGGTCGTCGGTGAAGCAGGAACCCCAGCGGGCGACCGCTGGAACTCCTCGTCCTTAGGCGGGAGTGGATGCCAAACGAAGACCGTAGTCGAGGAGGAGTAGGAGTGGCACGTGAACGACCTGCGGAACCTGTCCTGGGAGGCGGAGGCCCTCTACCGGGCACGCGTGCGCGGCTGCCTGCTGGGCGGCGCGCTCGGGGACGCCCTCGGCTACCCCGTGGAGTTCGACTCCCTGGAACGGATCCGCGCCGCGCACGGGCCGCGCGGGGTGACCGGACCGGTCCCGGACGCCGACGGGGTGGTGGGCCGGATCAGCGACGACACCCAGATGACCCTGTTCACGGTCGAAGGGGTCCAGCAGGCGCACGCACGCGAGCGGCTCAAGGGCATCGGGGGCGGCTGGTCACGGCTCGTGCGATGGGCGTACGGACGGTGGCTGGACACCCAGACCGAGCCCGGACCCGGCCCGGACGTCCACGGCGGACTCGCCGCGCAGAGCTGGCTGTACGCCCGCCGGGCACCCGGCAACGCCTGTCTCTCCGGGCTCCAGCAGGACCACTTTCCCGACCCGATGAGCGAGCTCGGACCGCCCGGACCCGTCAACCCGGACTCCAAGGGGTGCGGCGCGGTCATGCGCTCGGCGCCCTTCGGGCTCACCCGCACCCCGGCCGAGACCGTGTTCGGCATGGCGGCCCGCTGCTCGCAGATGACCCATGGCCACCCCACGGGGTACTACGCGTCCGGCGCCCTCGCCGCGATCGTCGCCCACCTCGTCTCGGGGGACTCCCTGGAGGGCGCCGTCCTGCGCACGCTGCGGCTGCTCGCCCGCCATCCGGGGCACGAGGAGACCACGGCCGCTCTGAACCGTGCCCTCGACCTCGCCTCCGAAGGCGATCCGACCGCCGAGAAGGTCGAGTCCCTCGGCGCCGGCTGGATCGCCGAGGAAGCCCTGGCCATCGCCGTCTACTGCGCCCTCGCCGGTCTCCGGGTGACCGACGCCCTGCTTCTCTCCGTGAACCACTCCG
The DNA here is from genome assembly GCF_053599975.1 of Streptomyces sp. NPDC005141. Lineage (NCBI taxonomy): Bacteria > Bacillati > Actinomycetota > Actinomycetes > Kitasatosporales > Streptomycetaceae > Streptomyces > Streptomyces sp. NPDC005141. The sequence goes on from NZ_JBSFYW010000003.1 coordinate 187,469, forward strand.
GCGACAGCGACTCCACCGGCGCGATCTGCGGCAACCTCCTCGGCGCCCGGCACGGCGACCACGGGCTCCCGCAGGAGTGGCTGGAACGGATCGAGGGCCGTTCCACGATCACGATCCTGGCGGACGACTTCGCGACGGAGTGCGTACGGCGGTGATCGCGGGGGAGGGCCGCCGGACGCGGAGGCCCGGCCTCTCTCCCGCGGCGCCGGGCCGCGGACCGTCCGAGCCCCGCTCGGGCCGGCCGCCGTGAGGCGCGCCCTGCGTGCCCTGCCGACCGGGGACGGCTGTGGCACGCTGAGAGACGGGCTCACCCCGTACACCTGACTCCGCACACCCGGCCCCGCACATCTCACTCCGCACACCCGGCCCAGCCCCGCACACACCGACCCGTCCCACCCGCCGTACGAAGGGATCACGTCCATGGCCGTCGAACCGCTGGCGCAGAAGGAGATCGAGGAGCGGCTGGCGGAGCTGCCCGGCTGGTCGCTCGAAGGGGACCGGCTCGCCCGTACCTACCGGCTCGGCTCGCACTTCGCAGCGACCGCGATGGTCGTGCACATCGCCCAGGTCCAGGAGGAACTCGACCACCACTCCGACCTCACCCTCGGTTACAACACGATCTCCCTCACCGTGAACACGCACAGCGTCGGCGGCGCCGTCACCGCGCTCGACTTCGATCTCGCCCGCAGGGTGGAGGAACTCGCGCCGGGGCACGGGGCACACTGACCTCTGTGCCGGACTACGACAAGGAAGCGGACGGGTACGACGCGACGCGGGGCGACGAGCCACGGGCCGCCGCTGCCGCGCCGACGCCGTGCTCGCGCTGGTCCCCGGCGAGGCCCGCAGCCTGCTCGACCTGGCCTGCGGCACCGAGATCGTGACGCGTCGGCTCGCCGGCGGGCGGCCGGGGCTCCGGGTGACGGGCACGGACGCGGCGTAGGCATGACGCGCCGGGCCGCCGTACGTCTCCCGGGAGCCGTCGTCCTCGCCGACTGCCGTCAACTCCCCTTCCCGGGCGACTCGTTCGACGTCGTCTCCGCCCATGCGGGCGTTCCGCAAGGCCTGGACACCGGCCCGGCGCCGGGCCGGACGGTCGTCAGACGGCATTCGTCCGCGTGAACTCCATGGTCCAGTTGGTCAGCCACGTGCTGCCCCCGTCCAGGGAGAACGCCTGCTCCCAGCGGGCCGTGGTCCCGGAGATCCCCGACCACACGAACCGCACCCGCACGTCCTTCCCGTCATGGGTGTCGTCGCCGTGGAACTCGCCCCGCCCGTCCGGACCGAACCGCCCGAGGACCGGCGGGAACAGCTTCCCGCTGCGGCTGGAGGACCAGTTCAGCGACCACTGCTCGGTCTCCACGTCGAAGAGGCGCAGGGTCAGTCCCTTCCACCCCTGGCTCGGTACGTCGATCTCGTCGATGTTCGCCGCCCCGTCGAACAGGTTCCAGCAGCGGCTGACGGCCGGGAACTCCTCCCAGTCGCTCTCCGGGTCGAGGAAGTCGGTACGGCGGCGGTTGACGACGTCCCAGTCCCCGCGGAGGAAGTCGAAGTCGCGGCGGACGGCGGCGTTGTCCCGGGCGTTGCTCATGTGCGGTCCCCCGTGGTTCCTTCGGGCAGCGAGTCGGTCAAGTAGGCCTCCAGGTCGGGCACTTCGGAGGCGAGCAGGTGTCGTACCCAGGCGTCCCGCTCGTGCAGGATCGGCGGCAGCTCCCAGACGCAGCCGATCCAGGGAAGGTCCGGGGTGATGAAGTGCGCCGGGTTCCGGTCGGGGCAGCCCAGCACCGGCTGGCCCGCGGCGGCGCCCCGGAAGTGCAGGACGTTGTCCCAGACCCAGCTGTAGGCGTTGAGGTAGGCGCCGTCGTCACCGCCCCGGTGCAGGACGACGAAGGTGGCGGGCGGGGTGCCGTCCGGCTCGGGGAGCAGCCGCGGCAGCATCGCGTACGCCGCCCGCTCGACCTCGGGCTCGATGCCGGCCGGGTCCCCGGTGACGTGGTAGCGCTTGATCCGCCGCCCGGCCACCTCGATGGGCGGCGGCACGGTCAGGAACTTCTCCTTGAAGGCCAGGGAGGCCACGGAGCCGGTCGAGGCCGTAGTGGTGGTCGAGGCCGTATCGGTGGTGGACGTCGTAGCGGTGATGGAGGTCGTCGAAGCCATGGCAGGACGCTAGGTCCACTTCACTGACACTATGTGTCAGTGAAGTCCAGCCGTCTCGTCTCGATCCTTCTGCTGCTGCAGACCCGCGGCAGACTGACCGCCGCCCAGCTCGCCGAGGAGCTGGAGGTGTCGGTGCGGACGGTGTACCGGGACGTCGAGGCGCTGAGCGCGGCAGGTGTCCCGCTGTACGGCGACGCGGGTCACGCGGGCGGATACCGGCTGCTCGACGGCTACCGCACCCGTCTCACCGGCCTCACCACCGAGGAGGCCGAGGCCCTCTTCCTCGCCGGAGTTCCCGGACCCGCCGCCGAACTCGGCCTCGGCTCGGTGCTCGCCGCGGCTCAGTTGAAGGTGCGCGCCGCCCTCCCGCGCGAACTGCGCGAGCACGCCGACCGGGTCAGCGGCCGCTTCCACCTGGACGCACCGGGCTGGTACGCGGACGCCGACGAGACCCCGTATCTCCCCGCCGTCGCCGACGCCGTATGGAACGGCCGTGTCCTGAACGTCCGCTACCGCCGCTGGCGCGAACCCACCGACGTGGAGCGCCGCCTGGAGCCGTACGGTCTCGTGCTGAAGGCGGGCCGCTGGTATGTCGTCGCCGGCCCGGGGCCGCGCACGTTCAGGGTGGACCAGATCCTCGAACTCGCCCTCCCTGGAGAGGAGTTCACCCGGCCCCAGGACTTCGACCTGGCGGCGTACTGGACCGCCTACCAGCGGGACTTCCACGAGAGGCTGCACCGTGCGGAGGCGGTCGTGCGGATCGCGCCCGGAACCCGTCTGGGCGGTCCCGCGGGTGAGGCGGCGGCAGCCAACGGACTTATGGAAGAGGACGGTTGGACACGGACCACCGTTCCCGTCGAATCCGTGGACCAGGCCCACGACGACTTCCTGCGGCTCGGGACGGCGATCGAGGTCCTGGAGCCGCCCGAACTGCGCGCCCGTATCGCCGCCACGGTCGCCGAGCTGGCTCGCAGATACGCGTAGAGAGCGCTTGCTGAAGGGCGGCAACTCCCGTGCGGACGGCGGCGACTGAGGGGGCAGGAGCAGTCCGTCCTCTCAGGAGGTATCCATCGTGCAGCACCCGCAACGGCAGCACCGCGGACGCGTGATCGGCTCGGTCATGGCGGCCGCCGCCCTCGTCGCCGCCGGACTCACCGCCCTCGGCGCCGGATCGGCCCAGGCCGCCACGGCGAGGCAGGTCGAGGCCCTCGACCGGGGCGTCGTCAGCGTCCACACCGACAGCGGCAACCTGGTCAGCTGGCGCTGGCTGGGTACCGACCCGAATCGACATCTCCTTCAACGTCTACCGCGCCGGTACCTTGGTCAACTCCACCCCGGTCAGCGGTTCGACGAACTACTTTCACCCGGGTGGGCCCGCGCAGGCCGACTACACGGTCCGCGCGGTCGTGAACGGGGTGGAGCAGGGCGACTCGGTGCACGCCGTCCAGTTCCGTACGGGCTACAAGGACGCAGTACGACCACCGCGAGCGAAGGCTCGGTGCCTGAAGCCATGAAGGGTGCGGGATGGAAGAGCAGCCGTCGGCAGACGATCTCAGCCCGCTCCTCGACGAACTCGCATCCGGGTTCGGGTCGCCATAGCCCTGGGCCGTTTCCCCGCCGCGGAATCCGGCGGCGACGCCACGGCGGTCGTGCTCGAACGACTGCGAACGGACCCGGACCCGCAGGTCCGCGAACGGGCGACGGCCGCACATGGGTGAAAAGCGACCCTCCGCTTCAGGGGCACATGCCCGTCAGGCAGGCGCCCCCGAGGGCGGGGCGGAGAGGTCAACTCACCGCGCAGGCCTGATCGCCCAACCTGAACGACGTCGGCTTCGTGTTCGCCCCCGTCCAGTTCCCTGTGAAGCCGAAGCTCACCGATGAACCCGGTGCCACGTTGGCGTTCCAGGTGACGTTCCTCGCTGTGACCGCCGCGCCCGACTGTGTGTGGTCGGCGTTCCAGAGCTGTGTGATCTTCTGGCCGTCCGGGAAGGTCCAGCCCAGTGTCCAGCCGGTCCAGGCGGCGGAGCCGGTGTTGGCGAGTGCCACGTCGGCCTGGAAGCCGCCCGACCACTGGTTCGTGATCCTGTACGTCACGGTGCAGGCCCCCGTCGGTGCGGGCGTCGGGTCCGTGCCGCCACCCCCGGTGTCCGAGCTGTCTCCGTAGACGATCCCGCGTCCGTTCGTCGCGACGTACACCCGCCCGTAGATCCGCGGGTCCCCGGTGATGGCCGCTCCGGTCCAACCCCACTGGTGGGCGTCGTCGTTGATACGCGTCCAGCTCGCCCCCCTGTCCGTCGAGCGGAAGATCCCGCGTACGCCCCCGATCTTCGCGCTGGTGTAGAGCGTCTGGTACGAGGCGCCGGTCGCCGCCTTGCCGAAGCCGATGGTGTCGGCCTGCTCCACGTTCGACAGCTTGGTGAAGCTCGCGCCGCCGTCCGTCGAGTGCCACAGCCCGTACGCGCCGTCGCTCGCGCCGCCCGCGAGCCACACATCGCCCTTGGTGCCGGGCAGCGCCTTGAAGCGCACGCTGTCCCCGCTGGGCAGACTGCCGGCCGAGGACGCCGTGAAGGTCGCGCCGCCGTCCGAACTGACGTAGAACCTGCCCGACTTGAAGCCGTAGAAGGTCTTCGGATCGACCCGGTCCGACTCGACGACCGCGCCGGAGGGGATCCCGCTCGACGCGGACCACGACGTACCGAACCCGGTGGTGTACTGCACCCCGGTGCCGGCCGGGCTCCACACGAAGCGGCCGCCGTCCGAGGCCGCGGCGACCGTCCCGCCGCCGGTGACCCCCGAAGGGTCGCTGCCCGCGAACCAGTTGGCGCCGTTGTCCGTCGAGAAGCCGATGTGCGGACCGGAGTCGAGATCGCCGACCCGGACCACGGTGTTCGGGCCGGTCTCGGCGTAGTCGAGGCTGGTCGTGGAGGTGAGGTTGGGCGAGGTGTACATCATCGAGGGGACCTTGGTGAGATCCGTGTGCCGGAAGCCGCCGATGTCACCGAGCGCGCTGAGCAGCGGCGCACCCGACGGGGGAGAGGCGAGGTCGTTGACGGCCGTCTCCTCCAGGCCCTGGACCATGGGCTTGACGGTGAACTGGCCTCCGCTGTCCCAGTCGGTGAGGTTCTCGGTCCCGTAGACCGTCGCACCCGTCCCGTACATCATGCGCGCGGAGTCGAAGGGGTCGATCTCCAACCCCTCGGTCATCCAGCCCAGTTTGGGGGTCTGCTCGGGCGGTGACGGGTTCGCGCCGAAGGTCAGCCACGGCACGGACGAGACGTCCATCGTGTAGCGGTTCGAGCGGTTCGGGTACGACGTGTAGTCCCAGGCCTTCGTCCAGGAGCCGCCGCTGTCCGTGGACCGGAAGATCTGGGTGTCCGGCCACCAGGAGCTGTACGCCGTCGCCATCACGGTGCCGGGGTGCTGCCGGTCGACGGTCAGCCCGCTGAAGCCGTAGTAGGTGTCGGCCTCCGCGACAGGGCTGATGTTCGTCCATGCACCGGTCCGGGTCGCGTACCGCCACAACTGGCCCTTGCCGCCGTCGTACGGGCCGCCCTTGTCGCTGCAGGCGAGATAGAGGTAGCCGTTCGTCGCGTCGAGGACGCCCTTGTGGGCGAGGTAGCCGGTGGGCTGACCCGCGAGCCGGGACCAGGTCGCGCCGCCGTCCGTCGAGCGGTAGACCGCGTTGTCCTTGTCGGCGACCCCCACGTAGATCGTCTGTGTCGTGCTTCCCGCGGAGCCGGTCGACTCGTCGAAGGTGACCCAGACGACGCCCTGGTTGTCGGAGGCGTAGCCGCTGGTGTCGGTCGCGTCCTGCACGTAGTTGCCGACGTTGGGGAAGGCGGTGACCCGCGACCAGCTCGCGCCGGAGTCCGTGGACCGCCACAGGCCCTTGCCGCTGGGCGCCCCGAGGTACAGCACGCTGTTCCTGTTGGGGTCGACGGCCAGCCGCTCGCCCATGCCACGGCCGGGCATGTTGCCGCCCAGCTTGAAGGGCAGGTCGGCCTTCCGCCAGCTCGCGCCCCGGTCGGCGGAGCGCAGGACGGCCCCGTTCGTCGGGTCCCAGTCGTTGGTGTAGGTGCCGACCGCCGCGTACACCTTGTCCGGGTCGAGGGAGTCCGAGGCGAGGCTGACGACGCCGGTGTGGCCCCACTCGTTCCAGCCGACAGAGTCGAGCAGCGGGGTCCAGCTCTTCGTCGACTGGACCCAGCGGTAGGCGCCGCCGATGTCCGTGCGGGCGTAGGCGAGGTTCTTCTCGGAGCGGTTGAAGACGATGCCGGGGACGAAGCCGCCGCCGTCGACGCGGGCGTTCTTCCAGGTGTACGTGTCGGCCGCGACGGCCGTGGCGGCCGCCACGGGGGTGTCCGCGGCCAGTGCGGGCGGGGTGCCGGTGAGTAATCCGGCGGCGAGGGCGAGCACGGCCGTGAGGATGCGGGTTCTTCGCACGGTGGGGTCCTCTGCGGGAAGGATGGGGGGACGGAGGAGAGTGCTGGGGCGAGCGGGGGAGCGGCGGAGTGGGGGAGCGAGGGGAGAACGCGGGCTGCTGGAAAGCGTGATGGCCGGGCGGCCCTCGTCAGTGCGGGTGAGGGACCGCCCGGCCGGTGGCCCTGCCGTCAGGGACAGGGCCGCGTACGCGGAACCACAGCGGGGACTATTCGAGAAGTTCCGCGTACGAGCCCATGGCGAGGGCGATGTCCGCCTGCGCCCAGAACCGGTGGTACGTGAAGGAGGGCGCGGCGCCGCCCGCCAGATAGCTCTCGATCTTCGACCAGGCCGGGTCGTTCTTGTAGAAGGACCGCAACGAGGCGAAGGTAGAGGAGGAGTTGACCGCGTCGCCGTTCGGCATGGTGCCCGTCCAGCCGCTCGGCACATACACGCTGTCGTCGAAGCGGTTGTAGTCGGCGCGGGTCTCCGGGACGGCTATGCCCAATCCGTCCTGGTAGTTGCTCCACATGCCGTCGAGGAGCGCCTTGGCCGTCGTCCTCGCCTGGGTGTTGCCGGACTTGGCGGCGTAGTACGACAGGGTCTTGGCGTACGCGGCGGCCACCCCTACATCGTTCGTGTAGTCGGCGACGGTGACGTGAAGTCCGCTGTTGGCGCCGGGACTTGACGCGTTCCAGGTGTCCGGGGCGCCGGACCACTGGAGCGTGGAGGGGATCTGGTAGGTGCCGTCGGGGTTGATCGTGGTCTTGGACAGTGCCCATGACACCCACTTGTCGAGGACCGCCTTGGCGCTCGCGTTCCCCGTCTGCTGGTAGTACTCGGCGACCCGCTCCATGGACCACGCCTGGAAGCCGAACCACTGGTTGGACGGCGGGTCGTGGTACACCGGCTGCTGGTCGTAGTACATGCCGTAGAAGGTCGGCGTCCCGGTCGGAGGCGTCGCGTAGCGGCCCGCCCAGCTGTTGGTCGCGCCGCCCGCGATGGCGCCCTCGTTCGACTGGAGCCAGCGGTAGAACTCCAGCTGCCGGGTCAGTGAGGTGGCCCAGTCCGAGGCACCCGTCGCCGACTTGGGCTTCAGATCGGCGTTGGAGCTGAGCGCGTAGGCGGCCAGCGGGTTCTGGTAGCCGCCGTGGGTGTGGCTGGAGCCGATGCGCCAGGCCCAGCCCGCCGACGTGTCGGTCGCGCCGCCCCAGGCGTAGTACCAGGAGAGCAGATAGTGCGAGGCGTCCTTGCCGGTACCCGCCGGGCAGGTCGAGGGGCCGACGCAACTGCCTATTTTCTTGAAGTACTTGTCGTACATCGCGTAGCGCAGATAGTCGCCCATCTTCGCGGCCTTGCCGACCGTGGCCGAGACGTCACCGCTCCTGCCCTGGGCCTTGGCCCACACGTCGGCCCAGTAGGCCGCCTGCACGGCACGTGCGTCGGCGTCCGGGGCGTCCGTGTACTTCCACTGCTTCGCGTACGAGGAGTCCCCGGTGAAGAGGTCCAAGTACCCGTTCTTGCCGCCGTACTTGAAGGCGTCGCAGGTCGGTTGCGGCACGGTCTCCCACACCGACTCCTGCACACCGCGCTGGAAGGTGTTGATGTACGACGGGCCGGTGGCGGTCGGACCCGCCTCGCACTTGCCCGGCTCGTTGCCGTAGCCGTAGGTGTTGTCCACGTCCTGGAGCCAGTGCATGCCGTACACGTCGTCCGTGCCGTACGCGCTCTTCAGCTCGGAGGCGATCGGGTCCGGGCCGACCGAGGCGCCGGTGTCGAGCTTGGCCGGGTACTCGTTCGGAGTGTCCAGTTCGGGCGCGTAGGTGGCCGGCTTGGAGGCGTTGTAGAAGGAGTTCGTCGGCTGGTCGGCGTGCGTGGGGATCATGTACGTCTCCATGGTCGTCCACGCGGCGTTGAACTTCGACCAGTCGCCGGTGACCTTCCCGTACATCGCCTGGAGCCAGATCAGATAGCTGTACGCCTCCGACGTCGTCTCGTGTCCCTGGTCCGGCGCCTCGACGATCAGCGTCTCCACCGAGTGGTACGGGATGCCCTCGGGGGAGAAGTAGCCGTTCGCCGGGTTGGTGATCTTGCCGTAGAGGTCCAGGAAACGCGCGTCGTACGCCTTCGAGGCGGCCAGTTCCGTCACGGTGACGGTGGCCTTGGCATGCCCGGTCGCCGAGGCCGTGAAGGTCGCGGATCCCGTGCCCGAGGCGTCGGCGCCGATGGTCACCGTCTGGGCGGTGTTCCAGTTGGACGGGGTGAACGTCAGGCTGGAACCGCCGGTGACGGACAGGCCTGTGTTGCCGTCGGTGCGGGTCACGCCCACCGTCACGTTCGCGCTCGGCTGGGTGGAGAGCTTCACGCCGAAGGTCCCCGACTTGCTTTGCTGGACGCCGAGTTGGGTGGGTGACGCGACCACGGCGGGGCCTGAGGCGACGGTGATGCCGACCGGTGTCGAATCCGCCGACGCGCCCAGGCTGTCGTACGCCTTGGCCACGAGTGAGTGGCTGCCCACGGCCAGTCCGGAGGCCGACAGGGTGTACGGCGAGCTGGTGTCGGTGCCGAGCAGGGTCGTGTCGTCGTAGAACTCGACCTTGCCGATGGTCGCCCCGTCGGCCGCCGCCGCGGTCGCGGCCAGCGGGACCGCGTCGCCCTGGGTGTAGACGGCGCCCGCGGCGGGGCTGGTCAGCACGGTGATCGGCGGCTGGTGGGCGCCCGCGCAGGTGGTGCCGTTGACCGCGTAGGAGGCGGGGGCGGTGTTGCTGCCGCTGTAGGTGAACTGCGCGCCGGCGGTCACGGCGGCTCCGGCGGCGATCGTGCCGTTCCACGCGGCGTTCTTCGCGGTGACCGTCCTGCCGGACTGGGACCAGGTCCCGTTCCAGCCGTTGGTGAGGGTCTGGTTGCCGGTGTAGCCGTAGGTCAGGGTCCAGCCGTTGATGGCGTCCGTGCCCCGGTTGGTGATCGTCAGATCCGCGGTGAAGCCGGAGCCCCAGTCGTTGGTCTTGTAGTCGACGCTGCACTGAACCGTGGCCGCGTGTGCGGGAGTCGTACCGGTCGCCAGAGTCGTGAGCGGGAGGGCGAGGGCCGCGACAACGGCGGTCCATATACGCCGCGAGCTGCGAAGACGTCTCCATCGTGGGCTGGGATGCATGGTGCTGGTTCCTCCTTGCGGCTCGGAGAATGGGGGGAGGAGCAACAAGCCTTGAACCAGTGGGAGCGCTCCCATATTGGAGAGAGGGGTGTGAGGGGTCAAGGTGCTTGAAGAGTCGAAATGATTCGATTGATCGACAGTGCAACTCCTCTGTCCAACCCCGGGACTTGGCGCTAGCTTCTTCCGCACCAGTGGGAGCGGTTCCATCAGTCGGCGCGTCGATCACGGCGCACCAGAGCTGCAAGGAGTCGCTTCATGCGTCACCCCCCGCGTTTGTCTCTTTTAGTGATCGGCGCCGCGGTAGCCCTGCTGGGCACCGCGATCGCGCCGGTCGTCACGGCTTCGGGAGCCACACCCGCCTGCACGGTGGAGTACTCGGTCACCGGCCAGTGGGCCACCGGCTTCCAGGGCGCCGTGAAAATCACCAACAACATGGCACCACTGAGCAGTTGGAGCCTCGGCTTCGACTTCTCCGGCGGCCAGAAGGTCACCCAGGGCTGGAGCGCCAAATGGTCCCAGTCCGGTACGACGGTGACCGCGTCCAACGAGAGCTGGAACGGCTCACTGGCCACCGGTGCGAGCGTCAGCGCCGGATTCCTCGCCTCCTGGTCGGGGAGCAACGCGGTGCCTGCGGCCTTCAAGCTCAACGGCACCGCCTGCAACGTGGACGTCGACCCGACGCCCACACCGACCCCGACCGACCCGCCGCCGACCGGCGGTGAGGCGCCGAAACTGCACGTCTCGGGCAACAAGCTGGTCGACTCCGCGGGAGCCACCCGCAGGATGCTCGGTGTCAACCGCTCCGGCGGCGAGTTCATGTGCGTCCAGGGCTACGGATTCTTCGACGGTCCCGTCGACAACGCCGCGGTCAAGGCGATCGCCGACTGGAAGGCCAACACGGTCCGCATTCCGCTCAACGAGGAGTGCTGGCTGGGCCTTTCCAACATCAAGCCGGAGTACGCCGGCGCCAACTACATCGCCGCGGTCAAGGATCTGGTGACCAAGGTCGAGGCGAACGGCATGACCCCGCTCGTCGAACTGCACTGGACCTACGGCCAGTACACAAGCAACTCGGCGGGCTGCTCCGACGTGCACGCCACCTGCCAGAAGCCGATGCCCGACGCGCAGTACACGCCGTCCTTCTGGGCCTCGGTCGCGAGCACCTTCAAGGACGACCCGGCCGTCGCGTTCGACCTGTTCAACGAGCCCTACCCGGACCGCGCGACCTCCACGACCACCCAGGCGTGGACCTGCTGGCGCGACGGCGGCACCTGCCCCGGCATCTCCTACGAGGTCGCCGGAATGCAGGACCTGGTCGACGCGGTACGCGGCACCGGCGCCAAGAACCTGATCCTGGCCGGCGGGCTCGCGTACTCCAACGACCTGAGCCAGTGGCTGACGTACAAGCCCAGTGATCCGACGGGCAATCTCGTCGCCGCGTACCACGTCTACAACTTCAACACCTGCGCGAGCGAGAGCTGCTGGAACTCCACACTCGCCCCCGTCGCCGCCCAAGTACCCCTGGTGGCAGGGGAGATCGGGGAGAACACCTGCTCCCACTCCTTCGTCGACACCGTCATGAAGTGGCTCGACGACCGGGGGCTCTCCTACCTCGGCTGGACCTGGAACACCTGGGACTGTTCCTCCGGTCCGTCGCTGATCTCGAACTACGACGGAACACCGACCGCGTACGGCATCGGGCTGCGCGACCACCTGCGCGCCCTCAACGGATAAGGAACCCGCACATGAGCCGTGCAAGAACAGCACTTCTCGGGGCACTCGCCCTGATCGCCGCGGGATCGGGAGCCGCCGCGGCGGTCCCCGCGGACGTCGGCGCCGTCGCCGCCGTCCCCTGCACCGTCGACTACAAGGTGCAGAACCAGTGGGGCACCGGCTTCACCACCGCCGTCACGGTCACCAACAACGGCGCCGCCAAGTCCTCCTGGGCGGTCAAGTGGTCGTACGCCGGGAACCAGAAGGTCACCTCCGGCTGGAACGCCAGGATCAGCCAGAGCGGGACGGCCGTCACCGCCGCCAACGAGACGTACAACGGCACCCTGGGAACCGGGAGTTCGGTCAGCTTCGGCTTCAACGCCTCCTACAGCGGCACCAACGCCCTGCCCACCGCCTTCACGCTCGACGGAGTGACCTGCAACGTCGACGACGGCGGAGGCGGCACCGACCCCGGCCCCGATCCCTCCGGCAAGGTCGACAACCCGTACGCCGGCGCCAAGGTCTACGTGAACCCGGAATGGTCGGCGAAGGCCGCCGCCGAGACCGGGGGCAGCCGGATCTCCAGCCAGCCCACCGGCGTCTGGCTCGACCGGATCGCCGCGATCAACGGCGCCTCCGGCAGCATGGGCCTGCGCGCCCACCTCGACGCGGCGCTCGCCCAGAAGGGCAACGGCGAAGAGGTCGTCCAACTCGTCGTCTACGACCTGCCCGGACGGGACTGCGCCGCCCTCGCCTCCAACGGCGAGCTCGGCCCGACGGAGATCGACAAGTACAAGACGCAGTTCATCGACCCGATCGCGGCGATCCTCTCCGACAGCAAGTACGCGTCGCTGCGCATCGTCACGACCATCGAGATCGACTCGCTGCCGAACCTCGTCACCAACACCGGCAGCCGCGCCACCGCCACGCCCGCGTGCGACACCATGCTCGCCAACGGCAACTACGTGAAGGGCGTCGGCTACGCGCTCGCCAAGCTCGGCGCGATTCCCAACGTCTACAACTACATCGACGCCGGTCACCACGGCTGGCTCGGCTGGGACGACAACTTCGCCCCCTCGGCCACCCTGTTCAAGCAGGCCGCGACCAGCGAGGGCGCGACGGTCGACGACGTGCACGGGTTCATCACCAACACGGCGAACTACAGCGCCCTGAAGGAGAACAACTTCACCATCAACGACACGGTGAACGGCACCTCCGTGCGCCAGTCCAAGTGGGTCGACTGGAACCGTTACGTCGACGAGCTGTCCTACGCCCAGGCCTTCCGCACCCAGCTCGTCTCGGTCGGCTTCAACTCCGGTATCGGCATGCTGATCGACACCTCCAGGAACGGCTGGGGCGGTACGGCGCGGCCCGCCGGTCCCGGCGCGACGACCAGCGTCGACACGTACGTCGACGGAGGGCGCTACGACCGCCGTATCCACATGGGCAACTGGTGCAACCAGTCGGGCGCGGGTCTCGGCGAGCGTCCGAAGGCCGCCCCGGCGACCGGCATCGACGCCTATGTGTGGATGAAGCCTCCGGGCGAGTCCGACGGCTCCAGCTCGGCGATCGCGAACGACGAGGGCAAGGGCTTCGACCGGATGTGCGACCCCACGTACACGGGCAACGCCCGCAACGGGAACAGCCTCTCCGGCGCGCTGCCGAACGCCCCGCTCTCCGGACACTGGTTCTCCGCCCAGTTCCAGGAGCTCATGAGGAACGCGTACCCGGCGCTGTGACCGGCTGACCGCGTGCGGTCCGCCAGGGGTCGGTTCCCCTTCCCCTGGCGGACCGCGAACTCCACCACCGGCTGCCCCGCGAGTCGGATCTCCCGCGGTCCCTGATTTGCTGTTCGGGCAACACGGCTGGCCGTTTCCGGGAGTGGCGGCGCACGCTGTCCTCATCCCGAGAGAGAGGCTCGTCCCATGGCACAGGAGCACGACCACGGCCCCCGCCCCGGCCGGGAGCACCACCAGGGCCCGGCGCAGGATCACGGCCACGGCCCCGCGCAGGGCCACGGGCACGACCACACCCAGATTGATTTCTCCCAGATGCTGCCCATGCTGGTGCAGGAGGCGGAGCTGTTCACCCCGGCGTACGTCGAGGCGGCCGACTGGTTGCGGGAGCAGCGGCCCGAGCCGGGGCTGATCGTGGACGCGGGCAGCGGTCCCGGCGTCATCTCCTGCCTGCTCGCCGAGAAGTTCCCCGGTGCGCGGGTCGTCGCCGTCGACGAGGCGGAGCCTCTGCTGGCGGAGGCCCGCGCTCGCGCCGATCGGCTCGGCCTCGCCGACCGCTTCAGCACCGTCGAGGCCGAACTCTCCGGCGGCATCGGTGACTTGGAGTATCCCGCCGACCTGCTGTGGGCCAGCAGGTCGCTGCACCATGTCGGGGACCAGCGGGCCGCCCTCGAGGGCTTCGCCCGTGGCCTGGCGCCCGGCGGCACGCTCGCCCTCATCGAGGGCGGCCTGCCCACGCGGTTCCTCCCGCGCGACATCGGCATCGGCCGGCCCGGCCTCCAGGCCCGCATCGACGCGGTGCACGACGAGTGGTTCACCCGGATGCGGGCCGAGCTGCCCGGATCGGTGGAGGAGACGGAGGACTGGCCCGCCCTGCTCACCGCCGTCGGCCTGCGCCACACGGCGACCCGCACCTTCCTCGTCGACCTTCCCGCCCCGCTCTCGGACGAGGCTCGCGCCTTCGTCGTCACCGCCCTCACCCACCGGCGGAGCGGCCTCGCCGAAGGACTCGACCCGGAGGACCTCGCCACCCTCGACCGGCTCCTGGACCCGGACGACAAGGCGGGCGTGCACCACCGCACGGACACGTTCGTCCTGACGGCGATGACGGTGTACGTGGGCGTGAAGCCGGAATAGTCCCGCACCGCGGACGCACGGCCGGCCTTGACATCGAGCGTGCTCCAAGTGATGAACTCCCGGAGTTCGTCGTACATCCGGCACACGGCCGGCCGGACACTCCTGGGGGTAGACCATGACCGACTCTCCTGTCGCGCTGATCACCGGAGGCGGAAGCGGTATCGGAGCCGCGGTCGCCCGGCGGCTGCTCGACGCCGGCCAGCGGGTGGCCGTCACCGGTCGCGGTGCGGAGCGGCTGCGTGGTTTCGCCGAGGAACTCGGCAACCCCGAGGGGCTGTTGACGGTCGTCGGCCACGCGGCCGAGTACGACCAGGTGCGGGCGGCGGTCGAGGCGACGCTCAAGGAGTTCGGGCGGCTCGACACCGTCGTCGCCAACGCCGGTTTCGCCACCCATGACACGGTCGCGGAGGGCGACCCCGCCGGCTGGTCCGAGATGGTGCTGACCAATGTGCTGGGACCCGCGCTGCTCATCAGGGCGTCCATCGACGCGCTGAAGGAGACCCGTGGCCGGATCGTGCTGATCGGCAGTGTCGCCGGGCATGTGAACACACCCGGCAACATCTACGGCGCGACCAAGTGGGCCGTGACCGGGCTCGCCGAGAACACCAGGCGCCAGGTCACGGAGTACGGCGTGGGCGTGACCCTGATCTCGCCCGGCCGCGTGGAGACCCCGTTCTGGGACAGCTACGGCAGCCTGCCGCCGGGGCAGCTGCTGACGGCTGAGCAGCTCGCCGACTCGATCGTCTGGGCGGTCGGGCAGCCGACGGGCGTCGACGTGAACACCGTGGTCGTCCGCCCGATCGGCCAGCCCGTCTGATCCGTGCCGGGCGGGGGCGACGCGCGCCCCCGCCCGGCAGGTTCTCAGTTGTTCTGCAAGAACTGCCTGGCCAGCGAGTCCCCGAGCGACACGGCCGCGCCGTGACTCTCGATGGGTGACACCTGCGAGTTCTTGAACAGGATGTACGTCACGCCCGAGTCGGTCCCGCCCGTCTCGGGGTCGGGGTCGATGCCGAGCGCGCTCGCGGTGGCGTACGACGCCTCACCGATGATCTGCGTCGGTCCGGTGTCGCCGACCACCGCGTACTCGACCTTGCCGTTGTAGATCACGGCGACCACGCCGCCACCCTTGATGCCCGAACTCGTGTACTTCCAGATGCTGCTGGTGCTCGGCACGACGACGTAGGGCAGCGAGTCGGCCCGCAGTGCCTTGCCGTTGGACTGGTGGAAGGCGGTGTCGTCCTGGAACCAGGGGTCGGTGTCGCCGTTGCATTTGGCGGTGACCTGACCGTCGCAGTCGATGTCCATGTCGGCCTTCCAGAACACGGCGCCGTTCTTGCCGCAGACGGGAATGGTGGCCGAGGTCTCGTCGTCGGTCCTGTACTTGCCGCTCGATATCTGCGAACAGGACGTCACCTTGGCGAGGAGGGCGGCCGCGCTGACCGACCCCTCCTGTGCCGAGCGGGGGGCGGCGGTGCCGAAGGCGTGGGCCGGGAGCGTGGCGGTGGCGAGCAGAGCCGCGCAGGCGGCCGCGGACAGGGTCAGTGTTCGAGTGCGCACTGTGGGGGAACCCTTCTGTTAGGAAACTTTCCTTACCGGGCTGCCGTACAAGGTGGCCCTGCTTGCATGACCGCGTCAAGACTTTCCGCGGAGTTGGTCCGGTCCAGGGATGCGAAAAGGCCGCCGGCCCGGATGCGGTCAGCGCATCCGGGCCGGCGGGTGGTGCGGGCGGGTGTCGGTCAGCCGATGTCGAACGTGGCGGGGTCCGGGCCGATCCGGCGGTCCTCGTTCAGGGCCGAGATCGCCGCGATGTCCTCGGTGTCCAGGGAGAAGTCGAAGACGTCGATGTTCTCCTTGATCCGGGACGGGGTCACGGACTTCGGGATCACGACGTTGCCCAGCTGGAGGTGCCAGCGCAGGACGATCTGGGCCGGGGTGCGGCCGTGCTTCTGGGCGATGGCGACGATCGCCGGGACCTCCAGGAGGCCCTTGCCCTGGCCGAGCGGCGACCAGGCCTCGGTCGCGATGCCCTGCTCGGCGTGGTACTCACGGGTCGCGTGCTGCTGGAGGTGCGGGTGCAGCTCGATCTGGTTGACGGCCGGGATGACGGACGTCGCGTCGATCAGCTGCGCCAGGTGCTCCGGGAGGAAGTTGGAGGTGCCGATGGCCTTGGCGCGGCCGTCCGCGTAGATCTTCTCGAAGGCCTTGTACGTGTCGACGTACGTGCCCCGGGACGGCGTGGGCCAGTGGATCAGATACAGGTCGACATGGTCCAGGCCGAGTTTCTCCAGCGAGGTGTCGAAGGCGCGCAGTGTGGCGTCGTACCCCTGGTCGCTGTTCCAGAGCTTGGTGGTGACGAAGAGCTCCTCGCGGGCGATCCCGGAGGCGTTGATGGCCTTGCCGGTGCCCTCTTCGTTGCCGTAGATCGCCGCGGTGTCGATGCTGCGGTACCCGGACTCCAACGCCGTGGCGACCGCTCGCTCCGCCTCGTCGTCCGGCACCTGCCAGACGCCGAAGCCCAGCTGCGGCATCTCGACGCCGTTGTTCAGGATGGTCGGGGGGACCTTGCTCACGAGCTCTCGATCCTTCAGTCGTCGGGTGGTTCTCATGTCGTCAACGATCACGGGCCGTGATGCATTCCTGACCGGGCTTCCGGTCCGAGGAATCGCAGATTGGCCGAAATGGGTCCGATCAATCGCGGCCGGAGGGTTGACCGCTCCCTGATCCGGCCGACGCGCGACCCTCTACCCGCGACCGGCCCGGAACCGGCGATTCGGGAAACATCGGAGGGATCGAGGCAAAGGGGGCGGGGGGCTGAGGGGACCCCCCGCCCGGTACTACGCCTGGTAGAGCGCCTCGACCTCCGCCGAGTACGCCTTCTCGATCGCCTTGCGCTTCAGCTTCAGCGACGGGGTCAGCAGCCCGTGCTCCTCGGTGAACTGGTTGGCCAGTATCCGGAAGGTACGGATCGACTCGGCCTGCGACACCAGGGTGTTCGCGGCGACCACGGCGCGCCGCACCTCGGTCTCCAGATCGGGATCGCGCACCAGATCGCCGGCGGCCAGCTGTGGCTTGCCGCGCATCTGGAGCCAGTGCTCGACGGCCTCGGAGTCGAGGGTGACGAGCGCGGCGATGTACGGCCGGTCGTTGCCGACCACGATGCACTGCGCGACCAGCGGATGGTCGCGCACCCGCTCCTCCAGCACGCCCGGCGAGACGCTCTTGCCGCCGGAGGTCACCAGGATCTCCTTCTTGCGCCCGGTGATCGTGAGGTAGCCGTCCTCGTCCAGGGACCCGAGGTCGCCGGTGGCGAGCCAGCCGTCGTGCAGGGTCGCGTCGGTGGCCTTGTCGTTGTTGAGGTAGCCCTGGAACACGTTGCCGCCGTGCAGCCAGATCTCGCCGTCGTCCGCGATGTACACCGTGGTGCCCGGGATCGCCTGCCCGACGGTGCCGAACCGGGTGAGTTCGGGTGGGTTGGCGGTCGCGGCGGCGGTCGACTCGGTGAGCCCGTACCCCTCGTAGATGGTGACGCCCGCGCCCGCGAAGAACAGCCCGAGCTGCCGGTCCATCGCCGAACCGCCCGACATCGCGTGCCTGACCCGGCCGCCCATCGCGGCCCGCACCTTGGAGTAGACGAGCTTGTCGAAGACCTGGTGCTGCATGCGCAGGCCCGCCGAGGGGCCGGGGCCGATGCCCCAGGCCTTGGCCTCGATCGCGTCCGCGTAGCGGACAGCCACGTCGACCGCCTTCTCGAAGGGGCCGGATCTGCCCTCCTTCTCGGCCTTGCGGCGGGCGGCGTTGAAGACCTTCTCGAAGATGTACGGCACGGCCAGGAAGAAGGTGGGCCGGAAGGCGGCCAGGTCCGGCAGCAGCGCGGCCGCGTTCAGCTGCGGCTGGTGCCCGAACTTGACCTTCCCGCGGAACGCGGCGACCTGCACCATCCGCCCGAAGACATGGGCCAGCGGCAGGAACAGCAGGGTGGCCGCCTCGTCGCCGCGCTTGGAGTGGAAGACGGGTTCCCAGCGCTCGATGACGGTGTCCGCCTCGAACATGAAGTTCGCGTGCGAGATGACGCAGCCCTTGGGGCGCCCGGTGGTGCCCGAGGTGTAGATGATCGTCGCCGTCGATTCGGGGGTGACCGCGCGGCGGTGCCGGTGGACCACCTCGTCGTCGAGGTGCGCGCCCGCCTCGTACAGCTCGTGCACCGCGCCCACGTCGAGCTGCCACAGCTTGTGCAGCTGGGGGAGCCGGTCGACGACGGTGGCGACGGTCATCGCGTGGTCCTCGTGCTCCACCATGACCGCCGACACCTGAGCGTCGTGCAGCATCCAGAAGACCTGCTCGGCGGAGGAGGTGGGGTAGATGGGCACGACCTGGGCGCCGATCGTCCACAGGGCGAAGTCGAAGAGGGTCCACTCGTAGCGGGTGGGGCACATGATGGCGACCCGGTCGCCGAAGCGGATGCCCTGCGAGAGCAGGCCCTTCGCGAGCGCCAGGACCTCGTCCCGGAACTCGGCCGAGGTGACGTCGCGCCACTGTCCCTGCTCGTCCTTGCGGCCGAGCGCGATGTGGAGCGGGTCTTCCTGGGCATGCTCGAACACGACGTCGGCCAGGCCGCCCACCGGCGGTGCCGACGCCAACGGGGGGTTGGTGAACTCGCGCAATACCGCTCCTCGTGGCGCTCCGCACAGCGCCGTGAAAGCTACCCCACCGTTCGGCCGGGCGGGAGGGGGTTCGAGCCGTCGAGCGGTGCGGTGTCCCCACTGGTCAGCAGGGGAAATGCCCGCACAAGGGGAAGGGTCGGACAGAATTCCTTACGGTTCCGTAGGTTCCGTAGGGTTCGGGTCCGTAATCTCCACGGAATCTGTACGACCCGGCGTCGGCACCCGGCGCCGCGCGGAGGCGGATTCGGAGTCTCTGATTCCGCGGCCGGTCGAGCCTCGTCCGATCGCTGCTGTCCGAGCTCCCGGCCGCGGTGTCGTCGAGGCGGCCGGGCAGCCGGTCCCCGTGGTTCCGGGACCGGCTGCCGTCGCCGTCAGGCGCGAGGCGCCGTCACCGTGTCGGCCGGAGTCCCGGCCGCGGTCGCCGCGGCGCGCGGTGTCCGGACGAGCGCCAGGACGAGTGCGCCCCCGATCATCCCCGTCACGCCGGCCGCCACCGACGCCGTGTCGAGCCCGCAGGCGGTGTGCTCGGAGACCGCGGCCCGCAGTGCCCCGGCGCCCCCGCTCGCCGGCGTGTGGGCCGCGTCGTGCGACACCGTGTCCTGCGTGCGCGAGGTCAGGACCGTGCCGAACACGGCGACCCCGAGCGCGTACCCGAGCTGCCGGACCGTGTTGACCGCGCCGCCCGCCATGCCCGCACGCTCCGGCGGTACGGCGGCGAGCGCGGCGCCCGCGAGCGCCGGGGAGACCAGCCCGACACCGATCCCGACGAGCACCAGACCCGGCACCAGCACCGTCCAGTGCGTGCCCGCGTCGAGGACGGCCTGACAGAAGCCCCCCGAGCCGATCAGCAGGAGCCCGCCGCCGATCGTCAGCCGCGCCGGAACCCCGTGCAGCGGCTTCCCGGCGAGGATCGCGACCACCACCGAGGCGCCCGTCATCGGCAGCAGCGTGAGCCCGCCACGCACGGGACTCATGTCCAGCAGCGTCTGCATCCGGATCGAGAGATGCGGGATGACACCGAACGCCGCTCCGTTGAAGGCGAGCGCGCCCAGCATCACGCCCACGAAGGCGGGCTTGCGAAGCAGCGCCAGGTCCTGGAGCGGATGCGCCACCCATCGCTCGACGAGCGCGAACGCGACGAGCGCCGGCGCCGCGAAGGAGGACCGGGGGCACGCCGGCCCCGGCGGACGCTAGTTCCGCTGCCCCCGGTGCAGCCGGTCACCGCCCGCGAGGATCGCCGCCGCGAGCGCGTCCGCGGCTCCCTGCGCGGACGGCCGCCGACGGCCGTGCACCAGCACGAAGTCGACCTCGCCGAGCTCCGGGAGCCCCGCCCGCTCCGGTACCCGGACCAGACCGGGCGGCACGAGTCCCCGTGAGTGGGCCATCACCCCGAGACCGGCGCGGGCCGCCGCGAGCAGGCCGTTGAGGCTGCCGCTGGTGCAGGCGATGCGCCACGGCCGGCCCTGGCGCTCCAGGGCTTCGAGGGCGAGCGCCCGCGTGATGCCCGGGGGAGGGTAGACGATCAGCGGGACCGGACGGTCCGGGTCCAGCCGCAGCCGCTGTGCGCCGATCCACACCAGGCGGTCGTGCCAGACGAGTTCGCCGCGCGGGTCCTCGGGCCGGCGCTTCGCCAGCACCAGATCGAGATGCCCCGCGGCGAGCTGCTCGTGGAGGGTGCCGGACAGTTCGACCGTCAGCTCCAGGTCCACCTCGGGATGGTCGGAGCGGAAGCCCTCCAGAATCTCCGGCAGCCGGGTCAGCACGAAGTCCTCGGACGCTCCGAAGCGCAGCCGCCCGCGCAGCCGTGTCCCGGTGAAGAACGCCGCCGCCTGCTCCTGCACCGCCAGGATCCGCCGCGCGAACCCGAGCATCGCCTCACCGTCCTCGGTGAGCTCGACGGAGTGCGTGTCGCGCGAGAACAACTGCCGCCCGGCCGCGTCCTCCAGCCGCCGCACATGCTGGCTGACGGTGGACTGGCGCACCCCCAGCCGCCGGGCCGCCTGAGTGAAGCTCAGCGTCTGGGCCACCGCCAGGAACGTACGCAGCTGGGAAGGGTCGTACATGGCAGCACGCTATCGCGAAACGTGATGACAGTCAGAGCGGTATGAAGGATTCCCGATCGAGACCCGGGAGAGGACGATGGAGAGGGCACGACCCGCCCAGGACGAACAGACGCACCGAACCGAGCAGTGGAGCACCGTGAAACGCCTGCAGTGGCCGAGTTGGATGCCGATCGACCCGTACATCCTGCTGTTGCTCGGGACCGTGGGCCTCGCCGCCCTGTTCCCGGCGAGCGGTACGGGAGCGGACGTCGCCTCCGGCGCCTCCACGGCCGCGATCGCGTTCCTCTTCTTCCTGTACGGCGCGCGCCTTTCCACCCGTGAAGCGGTGCAGGGCTTCAAACACTGGCGGCTGCACGGCACGGTGCTGGTGTGCACCTTCGTGGTGTTCCCGCTCCTCGGTCTCGCCGCCCGCGGCCTGGAGCCGGTCCTGCTGACGCACGACCTCTACACCGGCCTCCTCTTCCTCACGCTCGTCCCGTCCACCATCCAGTCGTCGATCGCCTTCACCTCGATCGCCCGGGGCAACGTGCCCGCCGCGATCTGCGCGGGCTCCTTCTCCTCGCTGGCGGGCATCGTCATCACCCCGCTGCTCGCGGCGGCCCTCCTCGGCAACAGCGGCGGCGGGTTCTCCGCCGACTCGCTGGTCAGGATCGTGCTGCAACTGCTGGTGCCGTTCGTGGCCGGGCAACTGCTGCGTCCCTGGATCGGCGACTTCATCACACGCCACAAGAAGGTCCTCGGCTACGTCGACCGCGGCTCGATCCTGCTCGTCGTGTACGCCGCGTTCAGCGAGGGCATGGTGCAGGGCATCTGGCACCAGGTCAGCGCCGCCCGGCTGGCCGGACTCCTCGTCGTCGAGGCGCTGCTGCTCGGTGTGATGCTCCTCCTGACCTGGTACGGCGCGAAGGCCCTGCGCTTCGGCCGCGAGGACCGGATCGCCATCCAGTTCGCCGGGTCCAAGAAGTCGCTCGCCTCCGGACTCCCCATGGCCGGCGTCCTGTTCGGCGCGCACGCCTCTCTCGCCGTGCTTCCGCTGATGCTCTTCCACCAGATGCAGCTCATGGTGTGCGCGGTGATCGCCAAACGCCGCGCCCGCGACCCCGAGGCCACCGGCCCGGCCGGCCCGGACCAGCCGTCCGGGACAGGAGGGGCGGCGGGCACCAGCGGCAGCTCCGGTACAGGCGGTCCGGCCGGAGCGGGCGGGACCGCCGGGTCCGCTAGGAGCCGGGTCTCCCCAGTCGCAACGTCACGAATCGCGGTCGGTACAGGGACACGTTCCGGCTGAGGTTTGCCTGCGCCGCCGTGCCCGTGGCGTCCAGCCAGTTGACGTCGTAGCTGAGGACGATCCGGTCGCCGTCGCTCAGCTCGGGGTGCGCCTGCGGGTTGTACGCGGCCACGTCGCCGTCGGGCAGCGACGGGCTGAAGCTCCGGGTGGGCCCGTGCCAGGGCCCGGCCGGCGCGCACGCCCAGTACGAGGTGATCGTGGTCAGGCCCGCGGCGCCGGCCGCCATCGTGAACAGGACGTAGGTGCCGCCGTCCCGCACCACCGTGAACGCGCTGCCCACGCCCGTGCGCCGGCCGTCCCCCAGCACCGGCGCAGGGCGCCCGCGCACCGTCCACGCCGAACCGTCCCAGTACTCCCAGGCCCCCGGCTCGCCGAGCGCGCCGCGCGGCACCCGCGCCACGTACGCCTGCCCTGCGGGGCGCGCGGCGGCCCGCCCGTCGTCGCCCCCGAAGACATACGTCCAGGCGCCGGCGTCGACGGCCGCGGTACCGAACAGCACGCGCCGGGAGGCGTCCGCCACCGAACGCTGGTCCAGGACCGTGGTGATGCCTTCGAGGCGCAGTCCCGGCAGCGAGAGCGTGGCGACCTCGGTGGCGGCGGGCACGCCGTAGATCCACGGAGCCTGGCCCGCCGTCCGGGTCCACAGCAGAACCCGGACGACCCGACGGTCCGAGCCGGGGGAGCGGGGTTCGACGCGGGCCGCGACCGGCCAGCGCCACTGCTGCGGTGCCGGATCGGGGAAGACGGGCGCGGGCAGCGTGGTCCGCAGCCGGCCGTCGCGGGACATCACGATCGCCGAGTTGCGCACCAGCGGCGCGTTCGCGTCGCGCCAGGCGTACGACTCGCCCACCGGGTTGGGCGGTCCGTGCACCTGGCCGAGATAGGTGTCCGAGAACAGCCACAGCACCCGGCCGTCAGGGAGCCGCAGCGAATGGGTTCCGTCGCCGCCGGTCCAGTCGTCGGCGCGGGTGGCGTCGTCGCCGTACCGGGCGAACTCGCGCGTGAGATCCGCCTCCGCGCCCCAGGACGTGAGGGTGCGGGCGGAGCACGCGCCGCCGCCCTCCCGTTCACGGTCCGGAAGGGCGGTGAGCAGCACGGCCGCCGAGACCAGGGCCAGCAGAACGCCGAGTCCGGTCCCGTCCCGCCGTCGCGCTCGTGCGTCGTCAGGCACGGACGGGACGTTAGTGGTCCCCGCTCACATGGTCCATGGGGAGCCACAGGACGGTGTCCCGGGTCACCTGCTCCGAGGGCGGCGCCGACAGCTCGTCATCGCTCAACGCCCGGTCGTAGACCCGAACATCGTCGATCGCGCCGGTGAAGAACGCCCGGCTGTCCATCCGTTGGCCGATGTGCACCCCGAACGGTGAGTTCCGGCTCACCGATCCGGGCACGTCCGCCGCACCGACGGTCGTCCCGTCGACGAACAGCGTGAGCCGTCCCCCGCCACGGCGCAGCGCCAGATGGTGCCACTGGCCGTCGTTGTAGGCGCCCGTGGTGCGCACGGACGCGGTGGTCGGGGCCGCGGCCCCGTTCCTGGTGGTGATGAGACCGGTGATCCGGTTGGACGCGGGCTCCCCGCGCAGCCACACCTGCGGCTGTGTCGTACCGATCCCACCCATCCACAGCAGCGGCTGCTCACCGCCGACGGCCGTGTAGCGGAACCACAGGGACGCCGTGAAGTCCTTCGTCCCCAGCGGAAGCCGGTCCTGATACGGCAGTCGTACGGCGTCGTCGGCGCCGTCGAACTCCAGCGCGCCCCGGAGGACCCCCGCCGTGCGCGACGGGCCGCCGAGGACCGCCGCCCGCCGGGTGAGCGGAGCGAGGTCGGCCGTCGTCGGGTCCGGACCCCGGCGCGGCCGGAGCCAGTCCTCGGTGAAGCGGGCGAAGCGGATCTCGTCGCGCGCGTCGACCGCGCCGCCCTCGTACATCAGGCCCACGGTGTCGCCGTCGATCCGCACCAGATCGGAGTAGCCGGACCAGTCGGTGGTGACGACCGTGCCGCGGTCCACGCTGTCCCACGTGCGTCCGCCGTCGTAGGAGGAGCGGATCGTCATGGTCCTGCGGCGGTCCGGGTCGCCCGGGCAGGACAGCAGGATCCGGTCGCCGACGCGCAGGGTGGAGCCCTGCACCTGGGGTGCGTAGAGGTCCGGCACGTCACGGAAGGAGGAGACGAAGCTGTCGCCGCCGTCCCGGCTGACCGCCTGGGTGCGGTGCCCGAGGTCGGTGCCGTCCTGCTCGCGACCGCTGACCAGGACCGATCCGTCGGTGCGCTCGGTGAGTGTCATCTCGGACGGCTTCTGCCGGAAGGTGCCGTCGTCCGCGATCGGCCAGGAGTCGGTCGCACCGATGTCCCAGTGGTCTCCGCCGTCGTCGCTGGTGATGAGTGCTGCGTTGTTGGCGGTGACCCGACTGCCGTTCCAGGTCTCGGTGTTGACGGCGAAGACAAGTCGTCCCGGGTGCCGGCCGCGGGTGAGCTGGATGCCGTGCACCGGGCCGGTGGCGTACCAGGAGTTCCAGTTCGCGGGGAGGATCTCGGCGCTCAGGTCGCGCGGCCGCGACCAGGTGAGACCGTCGTCGTCGCTGTACTGGAGATGCGGGGTGCGGTCGCAGGGGACCGGGCAACCCGCGCTGTCCGTACGGCCCGTGTTGTACGTCTCCGCCAGCACGATCCGGCCGGTCTCACGGTCCACGATCGGCGTGGGATTGCCGTGGGTGTCCCCGCCGCCCTCGTTGACGACCTGGAGTGGGCTCCAGGTGTGCCCGCCGTCGGCGGAGCGCTTCACCACGATGTCGATGTCGGCCGCGTCGCCGCAATTGAGGACGCGCCCCTCGGCGAACGCCAGCAGCGTTCCCCCGGTCGTCCGTACGACGGACGGGATGCGGAAGCAGGCATAGCCCGGATCCTGAGAGGCCTTGAACAGGACCTGCTGCTCGAACTCGCCGGTGGTGGCCGGCGGTTCGGCTCGAGCCGTGCCGGGGAGCGCGAGCAGCGCGGCGGTGCTGAGAGCGGCGGTCAGGGCGGCTGCGAGCCGGGCGCGGAAGCCGCTTCCCGGCCGGGCGGCGAAGGCGGATCTCGAACGGGTGGCCAAGGCGGATCTCGGACGGGTGCGGAGGCGTGACGGCATGGTGCGACCTGCCCTTCGTACGGTTGGGCATTCCGGATTCTCTGGACATCCCACGTCCAACGTTCGCGCCGCAGACGCTACTTGGGCCCTCAGGCACCCCACAAGAAGCGTGTACCGGTCGTGTTCACGCCAGAATTCCGTGCCCTGGTGTCCCGCCGGGGGAGCCTGCGCGGCAGACCGAACCCGCGGAGGGCCGCGGACCCGGCACGGCCCGGCGGCGGTCGTTCACCCGGATGGATCGATCCGTACAAGCGGCGGATCGGCGGGGGTCATGCCCTCGGACAGGGGAGTTCACGGGCTTGTTGATCCGGATTTCCAGTACGGACGGCTGATGCGGGCTAACGTTCCGTCATGACCGCACCCGAAGCCGAACCCCGCCTCGCCCTCGATCCGGCGCGCACCGCCCTGGTGCTCGTCGATCTGATGGAGCGCATCGTGGCGCTGCCCCTGGCACCCCGAAAGGGGACCGAAGTCCTCGCCAACGCCGAAGAGTTGGCGGCCTCATTCCGGAAGGTGGGCGCTCTCGTGGTGCTCATCCGGGTCGAGCGGCCCGGAGTCCCGGAGCAGCCGTCCGGCAGCGAGCTCGTCGCCGGGCTCGTCGCGGAGGGTGATGTGGAGATCGTGAAGCGGACCATCGGCGGGTTCCAGGGCACCGGTCTCGACGAACGGCTGCGCGAACACGGCGTCTCCACTCTGGTGTTCGGCGGAATCGCCACCAATCTGGGGGTCGAGTCGACCGCGCGTGCCGCCGGTGACCTCGGCTACGACCTCGTCTTCGTGGAGGACACGATGGCCGCGTTCACCGCGCCCGAGCACGAGGCCTCCGTCCGCCTGGACTTCCCGCGCCTCGGCACGGTCGTGACGGCCCGAGAGGTGCGCTTCGAGACGGGTTGAGCCGTGAGCGCCGGTGAGGTGCCCGCGTAGGCCGAGACGCCCGCGTACGCCGAGGTGGCAGGGGTCCGGGCTGAGGCGGGGCCCCTCCGGCGCAGGGGGCGCTCCCCGCCGTTCGGGGCCCCACCGCCGTGTCGCGGGGAACCGGTGTCAGCCCTGGGCGGCCGCGGCCCGCAGGGCGACGCGGTGCTCGCCCGCGTACACGTTCATGTTGGCGCCGCGCAGGAAGCCGACCAGGGTCAGGCCGGTCTCCACGGCCAGGTCGACGGCCAGGGACGACGGGGCGGAGACCGCCGCGAGCACCGGGATGCCCGCCATCACCGCCTTCTGTGCCAGCTCGAAGGAGGCCCGGCCGGAGACCAGCAGGACCGTCCGGGTGAGCGGGAGCGTGCCGTTCTGCAGGGCGCGGCCGACCAGTTTGTCGACAGCGTTGTGCCGGCCCACGTCCTCGCGCACGTCGACCAGCTCGCCCTCCTCGGTGAACAGCGCCGCCCCGTGCAGGCCCCCGGTCCGGTCGAAGACCCGCTGGGCCGCGCGCAGCCGGTCGGGGAGGCTCGAGAGCAGTTCGGGCTCCAGCCGCACCGGGGGAGTGGTGTCGCCCGCCGTGTCGTCGACGGGCCAGCGGGCCGTCGTACGGACCGCGTCGAGGCTCGCCTTGCCGCACAGCCCGCACGAGGACGTCGTGTACACATTGCGTTCGAGCGTGATGTCGGGGATGACGACGCCGGCCGCCGTCCGCACGTCGACGACGTTGTAGGAATTGGAGCCGTCCACCGTGGCCCCGGCGCAGTACACGATGTTCTGCAGCTCGTCGGCCCGGCCCAGCACCCCCTCGCTCACCAGGAAGCCCGCGGCCAGCGCGAAGTCGTCGCCCGGGGTGCGCATGGTGATCGCCAGTGGTTTGCCGTTGAGGCGGATCTCCAGCGGTTCCTCGGCGACGAGCGTGTCCGGACGGGTGCTCACGGCCCCGTCCCGGATGCGGATCACCTTGCGTCGTTCCGTGACTCGTCCCATGTCGTGATCAGTCCCGGTTCTGTACGTGCGGCTGGCCGGAGCGGCCCTTCATGCGGCGATTGCCGTGCGGGTCACCGCGGCGTCGTGCGGGGAGGTGACCTTCACGTTTCTCATTGTCCTGCACGTGCGGAGCGGGCCGCATGCCGCCTCGGCCGGTGGCCCGCTCCGCGCTCATGCCGCCGTCCGCAGCGCGAGCAGGTCCGAGATGGCGTGCACGGTCCGCAGCGTCGGCACAGGCACTCCGGTGATCTCCGCAAGCTCCACGACGGCCGCGAGCAGCACGTCGAGTTCCAGCGGCTTGCCGCGCTCCAGGTCCTGGAGCGTGGAGGTGCGGTGGTCGCCGACACGCTCGGCACCCGCGAGACGCCGCTCGATGGACACGCCCACCTCGCAGCCGAGGGCCTCGGCGACGCTCAGCGTCTCGGTCATCATGATCTCGATGACCTTGCGCGTTCCTCCGTGCAGGCACATCTGCCGCATCGTGGCCCGGGCCAGTGCGCTGATCGGGTTGAAGGAGATGTTGCCGAGCAGTTTGAGCCAGATGTCGTTGCGCAGGTCCGGCTCGACCGGGCACTTCAGCCCGCCCTCCCGCATGGCGTCGCCGAACGCCCGGCAGCGCGCCGAAACGGACCGGTCGGGCTCGCCGATGGAGAACCGGGTGCCTTCGAGGTGGCGTACGACCCCCGGCCCCTCCAGCTCGGTGGCGGCGTACACGACGCACCCGATGGCCCGCTCCGGCGCCAGCACCGCGCTGACCGCGCCACCCGGGTCCACGCTCTCCACCCGGTGGCCGTCGTAGGGGCCGCCGTGCCGGTGGAAGTACCACCAGGGGATGCCGTTCTGGGCGGCGATCACCGCCGTGCCGTCGTGCAGCAGTGGCTCGATCAGCGGCCCGCACGCCGCGTACGAGTTGGCTTTCAGGCCCAGGAAGACGTAGTCGACCGGACCGATGTCGGCCGGGTCGTCGGTGGCGTGGGCCCGCGCGGTGAAGTCCCCGCGCGGGCTGAGGACTTGGACGCCGTGCTGCCTCATGGCCGCGAGATGCGGTCCACGGGCCACGAGATGCACGTCGGCGCCGGCGCGGTGCAGCGCGGCGCCGACGTAGGCGCCGATCGCACCGGCGCCGAGAACTGCGACTCTCACTGTGTGGCGCTCCGTTCGGTCGAGGGTACCGAGGAACTTCCGAACTCTGTCGACGAAATATTGTCTACAGGATGGAATGGGGCGGGGGCAAGGGCCGGGACAGCGGCCCGACGGGGTTTCGTGGAGCACTCGTTGGCCGTCCGGGGCCGTCCGGGGCCGTCCGGGGCTGTCCGGGGCCGCCCTCCGGCTCGCGGACGCCATTTCGAAAGGCGCGCCGGAGACGGTGCCGGGGCTTCGGGCGCAGGTCTGACGTGCGCGCGGGCGAGGCGGCCCGGCGCTTCGTACGGCGCCCGAGGGGCCGGGCCGTCGGGTCGGCTCCGAGATCGTCGCAGGGTCGGCTCCGGTGACCGTTCGTCGCGTCAGGGGGACCGCTCGTCGCATACGGCCGACCAGTTCGCGTCGCGTGGGTTCACAGTCGAGCAACCGCTTCCTATCGTTCCGGATCATGAGCCCTCCCGTCGCACCGCCCGGTTGGAGCCGCTGGCTCGTCCCGCCGGCCGCCCTGTCGGTCCATCTCTCCATCGGCCAGGCCTACGCCTGGAGCGTCTTCAAGCCGCCGCTCGAATCCGCGCTCGGTCTCAGCGGAACCCAGAGCGCGCTGCCCTTCCAGCTCGGCATCGTGATGCTCGGTCTTTCGGCCGCGTTCGGCGGCACGCTCGTCGAGCGCAACGGCCCGCGCTGGGCGATGACCGTCGCCCTCGTCTGCTTCTCCTCCGGCTTCCTCATCGCCGCGCTGGGCGCCGCCACCGAGCAGTACTGGCTGATCGTGTTCGGCTACGGCTTCGTCGGCGGGACCGGCCTCGGCATCGGCTACATCTCACCCGTCTCCACCCTGATCAAGTGGTTCCCGGACAGGCCCGGCATGGCCACCGGCATCGCGATCATGGGTTTCGGCGGCGGCGCGCTGATCGCCTCGCCCTGGTCCGCCCAGATGCTGAAGTCGTTCGGTTCCGACTCCTCCGGGATCGCGCTCGCCTTCCTCGTGCACGGGCTGACGTATGCCGTGTTCATGACGCTCGGTGTGCTGCTGGTGCGCGTGCCCCGCGGTGAGAAGCCGTCCATGTCCGGGCCGAGCGCGCTCGACGGGGTGCAGGTCTCCGCGCGGAGCGCCGTACGCACTCCGCAGTTCTGGTGTCTGTGGATCGTGCTCTGCATGAACGTGACCGCGGGCATCGGCATTCTGGAGAAGGCCGCCCCGATGATCACGGACTTCTTCGCGGACTCCTCCACACCGGTCTCCGTCTCCGCCGCCGCCGGGTTCGTCGCCCTGCTCTCCGCGGCCAACATGGCGGGCCGGATCGGCTGGTCCTCGACCTCCGACCTGATCGGACGCAAGAACATCTACCGCGTCTACCTCGGGGCCGGCGCGCTGATGTACGCGGTCATCGCATGGTTCGGGGACTCCTCCAAGCCGCTGTTCATCCTCGCCGCACTGGTGATCCTCTCCTTCTACGGCGGAGGCTTCGCCACGATCCCGGCGTATCTGAAGGACCTGTTCGGCACCTACCAGGTGGGCGCCATCCACGGCCGGCTGCTCACCGCCTGGTCCACCGCCGGCGTCCTCGGCCCGCTGATCGTCAACTGGATCGCGGACCACCAGGAGGCGGCCGGCAAACACGGTTCCTCCCTGTACGGACTGTCGTTCCTGATCATGATCGGGCTGCTCGCCGTCGGCTTCGTCGCGAACGAGTTCGTACGGCCCGTCCACACCCGCCACCACATCCCCGCACCGAGGGAGGCCGCCGATGTCGCACGACAGCAGCCCGAGTCCGCCTGACAGGCGACCGCTGATCGCCTTCGCCTGGCTGTGGGTGGGCGCACCCCTGTGCTACGGCCTCTACGAGCTCGTCCAGAAGGCGACACAACTGTTCTCGGGGTAGGTGTTCGGGCGTCCGAGAGTCTGACAGAAGCCGACAAGCCTGGCGTCGCAATCCTGTGGCATCACCTGCCGTCGTACCGGTGAGTCATTGATCAGACTGGTGGATCCCGCTACCAAGCACGAGGGGGACCACTCATGAACGGCTCACGGATCGCCGCCGTCGGCCATTACCAGCCCGCCAAGGTACTCACCAACGAGGATCTGGCGGGCCTGGTCGACACCAGTGACGAGTGGATCACGAGCCGGGTGGGTATCCGGACGCGCCACATCGCCGGGCCCGACGAACCCGTCGACGAGCTCGCCGCGCACGCCGCCGCCAAGGCGCTCGCCGCGGCCGGCCTGGCTCCGGGCGACATCGACCTGGTGCTCGTCGCCACCTCCACGGCCGTCGACCGCTCCCCGAACATGGCCGCCCGGGTCTCCGCCCGTCTCGGCATCCCCTCGCCGGCCGCCATGGACGTCAACGTCGTCTGCGCCGGCTTCACCCACGCCCTCGCCACCGCCGACCACGCCGTGCGCGCCGGTGCCGCGACCCGGGTGCTGGTCATCGGCGCCGACAAGATGACCGACGTGACGGACTGGACCGACCGCACGACCTGCGTCCTCGTCGGGGACGGCGCGGGGGCCGCCGTCGTCGAGGCCTGTCCCGAGGGCGAGGAGCCCGGCATCGGGCCGGTGCTGTGGGGCTCGGTGCCCGAGATGGGGCACGCCGTCCGCATCGAGGGCACTCCCTCGCGGTTCGCGCAGGAGGGGCAGAGCGTCTACCGGTGGGCCACCACACAGCTCCCGCCGATCGCCCGGAAGGCCTGCGAGCGGGCCGGCCTCGCGCCCGAGGACCTCGCCGGAGTCGTCCTGCACCAGGCCAACCTGCGCATCATCGAGCCCCTCGCCCTGAAGATCGGCGCGGTCAACGCCGTCGTCGCGCGGGATGTCGTCGAGTCCGGGAACACCTCCGCCGCGAGCATCCCGCTGGCCTTCTCCAAGCTCGTCGAGCGTGGCGAGATCTCCACCGGCGATCCCGTCCTGCTGTTCGGCTTCGGCGGCAACCTGTCCTACGCGGGGCAGGTCGTCCGCTGTCCGTGAGGCGGCCTGAGCTGCTCGTCCGGCCCTTGCGCACCTGGGTGTGACAAGCCCAACTCCCGTGCCTGTCGGCGTTTGTG
The DNA here is from genome assembly GCF_053599975.1 of Streptomyces sp. NPDC005141. Taxonomy (NCBI): domain Bacteria; kingdom Bacillati; phylum Actinomycetota; class Actinomycetes; order Kitasatosporales; family Streptomycetaceae; genus Streptomyces; species Streptomyces sp. NPDC005141. The sequence goes on from NZ_JBSFYW010000003.1 coordinate 219,003, forward strand.
CGCCGTAGACTGTAGGCGAAAGACAATTGATAATCGACTTTCCTATCGCGGCGACGGCGCTGCCCAGGAGGGACCGTGATGTTGTCGACAGGCTTGCCTCAGGGAGCGGTACCCAAGCTCGAGCGGCCCGGTCCGCTGCGCGACCGCGTCTACGAGGCGCTGCTGGAACTCATCACCACCCGCGCCCTCCAGCCGGGCCAGCATCTCGTCGAGAGCGAACTCGCCGGTCACCTCGGGGTGTCCAGGCAGCCCGTGCGTGAGGCCCTCCAGCGGCTGAGCACCGAGGGCTGGGTCGATCTGCGGCCCGCCCAGGGCGCGTTCGTGCACGAGCCGACCGAGGAGGAGGCCGACCAGCTCCTCACGGTCCGTACGCTCCTGGAGGCCGAGGCCGCCCGGCTCGCCGCCGCCAACGCGGGCACCGCCGCCATCACCGCGCTCGAGGACCTGTGCGCGGAGGGCGAGCGGGCCGTCGCCGCCGACGACGTGGACGGCGCGGTCGCGATGAACGCGCGGCTGCACGCCAAGGTGATGGACCTCGCCGGCAACAAGGTCCTCGCCGAGCTCGCCGCACAGGTCGACCGCCGGGTCCGCTGGTACTACACGCCGGTGGCCAGGCAGCGCGGGCGGCAGTCCTGGATCGAACACCGCGAACTGATCGCCGCGATAGCGGATCGCGACGAACAGCGCGCCACCGCGGTCATGCGGGCCCACACGGAGCACACGCGGAAGATGTACCACGAGCGCGAGAAGTAGTCAGCCGACGGAAACCGGGTCCGGGCCCGGTCGCGTGGCCGGGCGGCACGGTGACCAGCGGGCCTCCGCGCCGAGCACCCCAGCACCGCGACCAGTGCGAGAAGTTCGGCGACCGCCGACTGACGCACGCCGCGCAGCCGGTGGCCGCCGCGACGGCTACCGCGACCGCGCGGGAGGTGAGGTACGCGTACGCGCCGTACATCCAGAACAGCACCACGAAGATCAGCAGCGCCCATCTCCCTTTGTCCTGAGAGTGGGAAAAGTCGGTGGGAATTTCTGCATGACTTCTTCCAACTCCCGGCAGCCACTGCTACGTTCCCCTCGAATGCAGGGCCGGTGAGGTTGGCCGGAACCTGACGGACGCCGGCCGGTCGAGGCGGGAGGGGCTCGTGAGACGAATGACGGCACGACCCGCGAACGCTCATCAGGCCAGACTGCTGCGGCTGTTGCGTGACGGTGGCCCCAACTCCCGTGCCCAGCTCGGTGATCAGATCGACCTCTCGCGGTCGAAACTGGCCGTCGAGGTGGACCGGCTGCTGGAGACAGGGCTCGTGGTGGCCGACGGACTCGCCGCCTCGCGGGGCGGACGCCGCTCGCACAACGTCCGGCTGGCACCGGCGCTGCGCTTCCTCGGCGTCGACATCGGCGCGACCTCGATCGACGTGGCCGTGACCAACGCGGAGCTGGAGATCCTCGGGCACATCAACCAGCCCATGGACGTACGCGAGGGCCCGGTCGCGGTGTCCGAGCAAGTGCTGGCCATGGCGGCGAAGTTGAAAGCATCGGGGTTCGCGGAGGGGTTCGACGGCGCCGGCATCGGCGTTCCGGGTCCCGTCCGCTTCCCCGAGGGTGTCCCGGTCGCCCCGCCGATCATGCCCGGCTGGGACGGCTTCCCGGTCCGCGAGGCGCTCAGCCAGGAACTCGGCTGTCCGGTCATGGTCGACAACGATGTGAACCTGATGGCGATGGGGGAGCAGCACGCGGGCGTCGCCCGCTCCGTGGGCGACTTCCTCTGCGTCAAGATCGGCACCGGCATCGGCTGCGGCATCGTCGTCGGCGGTGAGGTCCATCGCGGTGCGACGGGCAGCGCCGGCGACATCGGGCACATCCAGGCGGTGCCCGACGGGCGGCCGTGCGCCTGCGGCAACCGGGGTTGCCTGGAGGCCCACTTCAGCGGCGCCGCGCTCGCGCGTGACGCCGTGGAGGCCGCCCGGCAGGGACTGTCGGCCGAACTCGCCTCGCGGCTGGAGACGAACGGCGGGCTGAGCGCCGTCGACGTCGCCGCGGCCGCCGCGGCGGGCGACGCCACCGCGCTCGATCTGATCCGGGAGGGCGGCAACCGCACCGGCCAGGTCATCGCCGCACTCGTCAGCTTCTTCAATCCCGGCCTGGTGGTGATCGGCGGTGGGGTGACGGGTCTCGGCCACACCCTGCTCGCCGCGATCCGCACCCAGGTCTACCGCCAGTCGCTTCCGCTCGCGACCGGCAATCTGCCCATCGTCCTCGGGGAGTTGGGCCCGACCGCCGGAGTCATCGGCGGGGCCCGGCTGATCAGCGACCACCTGTTCTCGCCCGCGTAAGCCACCTCCAGGAATCGGACCACCGGCGCCGCGTCCCGCTCCGCCGTGCCCGAAACCGCCCGCTCCGCACGCGCACCGCCCGGCAACCGGCCCGCACGCCTGCCAGAGGGAACCGTCATGGCACCAGAACCACCGCTGCTCACCATGTCCGGCATCACCAAGTCGTTCCCCGGAGTCCGGGCCCTCGACGGCGTCGACCTCGACGTCCAGGCCGGCGAAGTGCACTGCCTGCTGGGCCAGAACGGCGCCGGGAAGTCCACCCTCATCAAAGTCCTGGCCGGCGCCCACCAGCCCGACGACGGAACCATCGACTGGCGCGGCGAGCCCGTCACCCTCAAGTCCCCGATCGCCGCCATGCGCCTCGGCATCGCCACCATCTACCAGGAACTCGACCTGGTGGAAGGGCTGTCGGTCGCCGAGAACGTCCACCTCGGACATGAACCCACCGCCGCCGGATTCGTCGTACGGGGCAAGGCCGCCAGGGCGGCGACCGCCCTGCTGCTCAAGCGGCTCGGACATCCCGAGATCGATCCGGCGCGGCTCGTCGGAGAGCTGTCGGCCGCCCAGCAGCAGATCGTCTCCATGGCACGGGCGCTCTCCCACGACGTACGGCTCATCGTCATGGACGAACCGTCGGCCGCCCTCGACCCCGACGAGGTCGACAACCTCTTCCGCATCGTCGGCGACCTGACCGCGGACGGTGTCGCGGTCGTCTACATCTCGCACCGCCTGGAGGAGATCCGCCGCATCGGTGACCGTGTCACCGTGCTCAAGGACGGGCGTGCGGTGGCCGGCGGACTGCCCGCCAGGTCGACACCGACCCGCGAGGTCGTGGCACTGATGACGGGGCGCAACGTCGAGTACGTCTTCCCCGACCGGCCCAGCGCGCGGCCACCGGGTGACCCCGTCCTCACCGTCCAAGGCCTCTCCCGGCAAGGGGAGTTCGCTCCGCTCGACCTGGAACTGCGCCCGGGTGAGATAGTCGGTCTGGCCGGACTCGTCGGCTCCGGCCGCTCCGAGATCCTGGAGACGATCTACGGGGCGCGCAGACCGACCACCGGCCGGGTCAGCGTGAACGGGAAGCCGTTGCGCACGGGCAGCGTGCGTGCCGCCGTGCGCGCCGGACTCGGACTGGCTCCCGAGGAGCGCAAGGCGCAGGCCCTGCTGATGCTGGAGTCGGTCACCCGCAATGTCTCCGTGTCCTCCATGTCCCGCTACGCGCACGGGGGCTGGATCGACCGGCGGGCCGAACGCGGCGCGGCACGGGCGGCCACCCGTGAGCTCTCCCTGCGCCCCGACAACCCCGCGGTGCCGGTCAGGACCCTGTCCGGCGGGAACCAGCAGAAGGCCGTGCTGGCCCGCTGGCTGCTGCGCGGCTGCCGCGTCCTGCTCCTCGACGAGCCCACCCGCGGCGTCGACGTCGGAGCCCGCGCCGAGCTGTACGCGGTGATCCGCCGGCTCGCCGACGAGGGGCTCGCCGTGCTGCTGGTCTCCAGCGAAGTGCCCGAGGTGCTCGGGCTCGCCGACCGTGTCCTGGTGCTTCGCGAGGGGCGCGTCGTGCACACGGCACCCGCCCGGGAGCTCGACGAACACCGCGTACTCGACCTCGTGATGGAAGGAAGCCCCGTGGCCAGTGAAGGGAGCCCGGCGTCATGACGCAGCATGTGTCCCCGCCCCGGGACGGCACCGACAAGGTGCCTTCGACGGGTGAACTCCCCGCGTGGCGCACCGTCGTGGCCCGTGCCGACGTCCGCACCCTCTCGCTCCTCGGCGTCCTCGCCGCCCTGATCGTCATCGGCGGTGTCACCAGGCCCGACGAGTTCCTCGACACCCGCAACCTCCAACTCGTCCTCACCCAGGCGTCGGTGATCGGCGTCGTGACCGTCGGCATGACCTTCGTCATCACCTCGGGCGGCATCGACCTGTCGGTCGGCGCGATCGTCGCGCTCTCCTCGGTCTGGGCCACCACGGTCGCCACCCAGGAGTACGGCTTCGCGGGCATCCTCTTCACCGCGGTGCTCGTCGGGCTGGCCTGCGGCCTGGTCAACGGGCTGCTCATCGCGTACGGCGGGATGGTCCCCTTCATCGCGACGCTCGCCATGCTCGCCTCGGCGCGCGGCCTCGCCCTCCAGATCACCGACGGCAGGACGCAGATCGTCTCGGTCGACGGCATCCTCGCGCTCGGCGAGCGTGACTCCTACGTCCTCGGCGTCCCACCGCTGGTCCTGGTCTTCGCCGTGGTCACCGTCATCGGCTGGCTGGTGCTCAACCGCACCACTTTCGGCCGGCGCACGGTCGCCGTGGGCGGCAACGCGGAGGCGGCACGGCTCGCCGGCATCGACGTACGACGTCAGCGGCTGTATCTCTATCTGCTCTCCGGACTGTGCTGCGGCATCGCCGCCTTCCTGCTGATCATCCTGTCCGGCTCCGGCCAGAACACCAACGGAAACCTCTACGAACTCGACGCCATCGCGGCGGCGATCATCGGCGGCACCCTGCTCAGCGGGGGCCGCGGCACCATCACCGGCTCGGTGCTCGGCGTCCTGATCTTCACGACGATCACCGACATCTTCGCGCTGAACAACCTCCAGAGCGACGTCCAGCAGATCGCCAAGGGCGCGATCATCGTCGCCGCGGTCCTGGTCCAGCGGCGCACAGCAAGCACGACCTGACACGGGAAGGGTCCACCGCCATGCCAGAACCCATGAGCCTGACCAGTCGCAGAGGACTGCTCTTCGGGACCGCCGCCGTCTCGGCCGGCGCTCTCCTCGTCGGATGTACCAGCAACGACACCAAGGACGACAAGCCGGCCGCGAACGACCAGCCGGCCGCCGACGACAAGCCCGGCAAGCACGTCACCATCGGCTTCGCCGGACCGCAGGCCGACCACGGCTGGCTCAACGCCATCAACGACAACGCCAAGAACCGCGCGAAGAAGTACTCGGACGTCAGCCTGGAGATCACCGAGGGCTCCAACGACACCGCCGCGCAGATCGGCCAGATCGAAACACTGATCAACAAGAAGGTCGACGTCCTGGTCGTGCTGCCGGCCGACGGCAAGGCCCTCACCCAGGTCGGTCTCAAGGCCATGCGCGCGGGCATCCCCGTCATCAACCTCGACCGGATCTTCAACTCGCCCCAGGCGTACCGCTGCTGGATCGGCGGCGACAACTACGGCATGGGTCTCAGCGCCGGTCACTACATCGGCGAGAAGCTCAAGGGCAAGGCGGGCGCCCGGGTCATCGAGCTCGCCGGGCTCGACAACCTGGAACTCACCAAGCAGCGCACCCAGGGCTTCGACGCGGCCCTGAAGAACTACCCGAACATCAAGAAGGTCGCCCGCCAGGCGGCCGAGTTCACCGTCGAGTCCGGCCAGGCCAAGATGTCCCAACTCCTCCAGGCGCAGCCGAAGTTCGACGCGCTGTGGAATCACGACGACGACCAGGGTGTGGGAGCGCTGCGGGCCATCGAGCAGGCCGGGCGTGACGACTTCCTGATGGTCGGCGGGGCCGGAGCGCTCTCCGCCTTCCAGGCCATCGACGCCGACGACAGCGTCCTGAAGGCCACCGTCCTCTACCCGCCGACCATGGCCGCGTCCGCCATCGACCTCGCCCGCACCCTCGGGCAGGGCAAGGGCATCGGCGGTCTCGCCGAGTTCGAGATCCCCGCTTCGCTCACGCTCTTCTCGGCCGTCGTCGACAAGGACAACGTCGAGCAGTACATGGCCACCGGCTTCAAGTGATGCGCCCTGCCGCCACGGGGGCCCCGTCCGGGGGACCGGGGCCCCGCCCCCACCGCGCCACGACGACGAGGAGGACATCCGCATGGGACAGCCGCACCAGGGCGACGAGGCCGCCAAGCCGCCATTGGGCGTGGGCATGGTCGGCTACGCGTTCATGGGCGCCGCCCACTCACAGGGCTGGCGCACCGTTGGCCGCGTCTTCGACCTGCCGCGCCGCCCGGTCCTCGCCGCCGTCTGCGGCCGGGACGGACAGGCCGTGCGGGCGATGGCGGACCGGCAGGGCTGGGGAGCTGCCGAGACCGACTGGCGTGCGCTGATCGCCCGGGACGACGTCGACGTCGTCGACATCTGCACGCCCGGGGACAGCCACGCCGAGATCGCCGTCGCCGCGCTGGCCGCGGGCAAGCACGTGCTGTGCGAGAAGCCCCTGGCGAACACCGTCGACGAGGCCGAGGTGATGGCGGCGGCGGCCGCCGCCGCCATCGGACGCGGCCAGATGTCCATGGTGGGCTTCAACTACCGCCGGCTCCCCGCCACGGCCCTCGCCCGCTCCATGGTCGCCGAGGGCCGCCTGGGAGCCCTGCGGCACGTGCGGGTGACGTACCTTCAGGACTGGCTGGTGGACCCGGAGTTCCCGCTCACCTGGAGGCTCCGCAAGGAGACGGCCGGTTCCGGCGCCCTCGGCGACCTCGGGGCCCACATCGTCGACCTCGCGCAGCATCTGGCGGGGGAGCCGCTCGGCGGGGTCTCAGCCCTCACCGAGACCTTCGTACGCCGACGGCCCCTGCCCCTGCGGGCGTCCAGTGGGCTGTCGGCCGTACCGCAGACGGGCGCACCGGCGGCCGGCACGGGTTCCGTTCCGTCCTCCGGATCGGGATCGGGATCGGGTTCCGGATCGGGTTCCGACGCCGTTCCGGGCTCCCGTTCGGGCGCCGTCACCGTCGACGACGCGGCCCTGTTCACCGCCCGCTTCGCCTCCGGAGCCCTCGCCTCCTTCGAGGCATCCCGCTTCGCCACCGGACGCAAGAACTCCCTGCGCATCGAACTCAACGGCGAACGCGGCTCGTTGGCCTTCGACCTGGAGCGCCTCAACGAACTCGAGTACCACGACCACACCGAGCCCGCCACCCACGCGGGCTTCCGCCGCATCCTCGTCACCGAGCCCGACCACCCCTACCTCGACGCCTGGTGGCCGCCGGGACACGGCCTCGGCTACGAGCACACCTTCGTGCACCAGGCCCGCGACCTCGTCCAGGCCATCGCGGCCGGCCGCCCGCCCACGCCGTCCTTCGCCGACGGCCTGCAGGTGCAGCGCGTCCTCGCGGCGGTCGAGGAGAGCGCCGAGAAGAACTCCCTGTACACACCCGTAGCGGTCTGAGGAGGCCGGAATGCCGCGCAACTTCACTCTCTTCACCGGCCAGTGGGCCGATCTGCCCCTCGAAGAGGTCTGCCGTCTGGCCCGTGACTTCGGCTACGACGGACTCGAACTCGCCTGCTGGGGCGACCACTTCGAGGTCGACAAGGCGCTCGACGACCCGTCGTACGTCGATTCGCGACGCGCGCTTCTCGACAAGTACGGCCTCAAGTGCTGGGCCATCTCCAACCATCTGGTCGGCCAGGCCGTCTGCGACGCCATCATCGACGAACGCCACCGGGCCATCCTGCCCGCCCGCATCTGGGGCCACGGCGAGGCCGAGGGCGTGCGCAAGCGGGCCGCCGCCGAGATCGCCGACACCGCGCGCGCGGCGGCGGCCTTCGGCGTCGACACCGTCATCGGATTCACCGGCTCGGCGATCTGGCACCTCGTCGCGATGTTCCCGCCCGCCCCCGAATCGATGATCGAGCGGGGCTACGAGGACTTCGCCAACCGCTGGAACCCGATCCTGGACGTATTCGACGCCGAGGGGGTCCGGTTCGCGCACGAGGTCCACCCGAGCGAGATCGCCTACGACTACTGGACAACACACAAGGCCCTGGAGGCGGTCGGCCACCGTCCGGCCTTCGGCCTCAACTTCGATCCGTCGCACTTCGTCTGGCAGGACCTCGACCCGGTCGGCTTCCTCTACGACTTCCGCGACCGGATCTACCACGTCGACTGCAAGGAGGCCCGCAAGCGTCTCGACGGACGCAACGGCCGGCTCGGTTCCCACCTGCCCTGGGGCGACCCGCGCCGGGGCTGGGACTTCGTCTCCGCGGGCCACGGCGATGTCCCCTGGGAGGACGTGTTCCGCATGCTGCGTTCCATCGACTACGCGGGGCCCGTCTCGGTCGAATGGGAGGACGCCGGTATGGACCGGCTCCAGGGCGCACCCGAGGCCCTGACCCGCCTCAAGGCGTACGACTTCGAGCCCCCGTCGGCATCGTTCGACGCGGCATTCGGCGGCAACGACCGGCCCTAGGTGTAGTGCCCCGCAAGGTCCCGCCCGCTCCACGGCACACATGAGGGTGGCCCTCCCCCGCGAGTCGGCGGGGAGGGCCACCCTCATGTGTGCCGTCCGGCGACACCCTTGTGCGGCCGGCCACGGGCCACCCTCGTGCGGGGTGGCCCGTGGGCGCTCAGCCGACCGGTTGCGGCCGCGGCGTCGAGGTCCGGGCCGTGGTGCGTCCCGGCTGCCGCAGCTGCGGGGCGATCACGGCCGCCACCATGGAGATGCCGCCGGGGTCGTCCTTCGCCGCGACGGGTTCCGCCGTCATCAAGCCATCTCCTCGCCGAGCGGATGCGGATTGGGAACGATGGTCCGGGCCTGCGGCCGGCCCGGTGCCTTGAGGAACAGGGCCAGCACGGCGGACGCCAGACCGATGGACCCGGCGAGCACGAACGCGCCCTGGTAGTCCCATGCGCCGACGACGACCGCGCCCATGCCGGAGCCGAGGAGGCCCGAGATCAGCTTCGAGCTGTAGACCATCCCGTAGTTGGAGGCGTTGTTGTTCTCACCGAAGTAGTCGGCCGTCATGGCCGCGAACAGCGGGAAGATCGCGCCGCCGCCGAAGCCCGAGACCATGGAGCAGAACAGGAAGAACGGCATGCTGCCCATCTGGCCGGATACCAGGACGCCGAACTGCGCCGTGCCCAGCACCAGACACACGATGATCAGGGTGTGGCGCCGTCCGAACCGGTCGGATATCCAGCCGATGACACCGCGCCCGGTGCCGTTGACGATGGCCTTCAGGGACATCGCCGTGGCCACGATCCCGCCCGCGAAGCCCATGTCCTTGCCGAACGGGACCTGGAAGGCGATGCCGAAGATGTTGATCCCGGCCGTGCACAGCAGACAGAACCACATCATCCAGAGAACAGGGGTACGCGAGGCCTCCTTGGGGGTGTACTGCTTCACCGCCGGCGGGTTCTTCTCCAAAGCCCGCCGGACCTTCGGGTCGTCCGACACCTTCAGCGGATCCACGTTCGCCGGCCACCAGCCCTTCGGCGGGTCCTTGAAGAACCAGCCGGCCACCGCGACCACCGCACAGCAGAGCAGACCGACACTCACCAGGACGCCCCGGTAGTTGCTCAGATCCATGTACGAGGTGAACAGGAAGACGAAGGGCACGGACCCGTAGGCGAAACCGCCGTTGACGAAGCCCGTCTTGCCTCCCTTGCGCTCCGGATACCACTTGCCGACCATGTTCACGCTGGTCGCGTAGACGAGACCCGCGCCGATACCGCTGCACATGCCGAAGCCGAGATAGGCGACCGCCACATTCGGCGCGAACGCCAGGGACACATAGCCGAGCAGGGTGCCCAGCGCGCCCAGCAGCATCGCCGTACGGGCCGGGAGCCTGCCGCTCTCGCGCAGTTGCCCGGCCGGGAAGGCCACGGCCGCCTGGAAGAACACCCAGACGCCCATCAGCCAGAAGATGTGTCCGCTGCTCCACAGGTGAGCCTCGTGGAGCGTGTCCTCCGCCGACGTGAACGCGTACTCGGCGGAACTGATGCCCATCATGCCCGCCCAGGGCAGGAAGACCATCCACGCGCGTTTGCGCCCCATGATGTCGACATCGGACTCACCGATGCGATACACGCGGCCGTTGTGGTCCGTCACCTCTTGATAGGGGACGGGAGTCGAGTAGTCGGTGGTTGTCATGTCGCTCTAGCACCCCTTGCGTCGAAAGATCTGGTCAGCGCCCCCTGCCAAATGCCTTTCGTGCGCCCGCGGGTCCCGGGGGCGGCCGACGCGCACCGTCGGCCGCCCCCGCGCACACTCATGTCATGAACGGCCCCCCAACATCCCTGCCGCCCGCGCCCAGCGGTACTTCGCGCCGAGCACGGCCACCGGCTTCTCGGTCGTGTACGGGTAGGCCACGACCCCCCGCTCGTACAGGTACTGGCAGGCCTCCTCGACCTCGACGTCGCCCGCGAGTGACGCCACCACGGGCTTCTCGATGCCGCGTTCGCGGAATTCGGCCACCACGCGCGCGGCGAGCTCGGCGAAGACCATGGGAGGGGTCACGACGGTGTGCCAGTAGCCGAGGACGAGCGCGTGGACGCGCGGGTCCTCCAGACCGAGCCGGATCGTCGCCTCGTACGTCGACGGCGGCTCACCACCCGTGATGTCCACCGGGTTGCCCGCGGCACCGAAGGGCGGGATGAACTTCCTGAAGGACGCGTCGAGGTCCGGCGGGATCTCCATCAGGGACAGCCCGTTGTCGGTCACCGCGTCGGACAGCAGCACGCCGCTGCCGCCCGCGCCCGTGATGATCACGACGTTGTCGCCCCGCGGAGCCGGGAGCACCGGCAACGCGCGCGCGTACTCCAGCATGTCGTTCAGCCCGGGAGCCCTGATGACACCGGCCTGCCGCAGGATGTCGTCGTACACGGCGTCGTCGCCCGCCAGAGCGCCGGTGTGCGAACCGGCGGCCCGCGCGCCGGCGGCCGTACGGCCGGCCTTCAGGACGACGACCGGCTTCCTCGGGACCGTGGCGCGGGCCGCCTCCACGAAGGCGCGGCCGTCCTTGAGGTCCTCCAGGTGCATCGCGATGCACTTCGTGTGCGGGTCCTCGCCGAACCAGGTGAGCAGGTCGTCCTCGTCCAGGTCCGCCTTGTTGCCGAGCCCCACGATCGCCGAGACACCCGTCTTCGTGGTGCGCGCGAACCCCAGGACGGCCATGCCGATGCCACCGGACTGCGAGGTGAGCGCGACACCGCCCTTCACGTCGTAGGGCGTGCAGAAGGTGGCGCACACGTCCTGCCACGTCGAGTAGTAGCCGTAGATGTTCGGGCCCAGCAGCCTGACGCCGTACCGCTCGCCGATGGCCACGATCTCGTCCTGGAGCCCGTGTTCGCCGGTCTCCGCGAACCCGGAGGGGATCAGGACCGCGTTGGGGATGTTCTTGCGCCCGACCTCCTCCAGGACCCGGGCCACCGCGGGGGCGGGGACCGCGAAGACCGCGACGTCCACCTCGCCGGGTATGTCCGCGACGCTCGCGTAGGCCTTGCGGCCCTGGATGTCGTCGGCCCGGGGGTTCACCGGATGGATCTCGCCCGCGAAGCCCCCGTCGATGAGGTTGCGCAGCACCGCGTGGCCGATCTTGCCCGGAACGTCGGAGGCGCCGATCACGGCGATCGAGGAGGGCCGCATCAGCCGGTCCATGGAGGTCAGGATCTCCGCCCGGGAGTACCGGCGCCGCTCGGCCGGGGCGCTCGGGCCGAGGATCACGCGGATGTCGGCCGCGACCGCGCCCTCCGGGGTGGCGATCACCGGGTTGAGGTCCACCTCGGCGATCTCGGGGAAGTCCGTGACGAGTTCGGAGACCCGCCGGATCTGCTCGGCGATCGCCGGCCGGTCCACCGGCGGCGCGCCGCGCACCCCGCGCAGGATCTCCGCCGCGCGGATCGAGTCCAGCATCGACAGTGCCTCGCCGGCGTTCACCGGCGCGAGCCGGAAGGTGACGTCCTTGAGGACCTCGACGAGCACACCGCCCAGTCCGAAGGCGACGACCTTGCCGAACGTCGGGTCGGTCACCGCGCCGACGATGACCTCCTGCCCCGGCGGGAGCAGTTCCTGGACCTGCACACCGTCGATCCGGGCGCGGATGTCGTACGCCCGCGCGTTCTCGACGATCGAGCGGAAGGCGGCCCGTACGTCCGCCGCGCCCTCGACACCGACCAGTACACCGCCGGCGTCGGTCTTGTGCGGGATGTCGGGGGAGACGATCTTCATCACCACCGGGCCGCCGAAGCGCTCCGCGTGGGCCACCGCCTCGTCCTGGTCGCGGGCGGTCTCCTCGCCGGGCACGGCGATTCCGTAGGCGTCGGCGAGAAGCTTGCCCTCGGGCGCCGTAAGCGCGGTCCGTCCCTCGCCCCGTACGCCGTCGAGGAGCGCCCGCACCCTCGCCACCCGGTCCTGGTCCGTCACCTCAGATCACCCCGCCCGACCTGAGCAGCCGCAGTTCCTCGTCGCCGAGGCCGAGTTCGCCGATGTAGATCTCCTCGTTGTGCTCACCCAGCAGGGGAGAGGCGGTGATGTCGACGGGGGAGTCGGAGAGTTTGAGCGGACTGCCGACGGTCACATAGGAGCCGCGTTCGGGGTGCTCGACCTCGACGACCATGTCGTCGGCGGCGAGCGACGCGTCCTCGATGATCTCCTTGGTGGACAGGATCGGTCCGCACGGGATGTTCTCGGCGTTGAGTTTCTCCAGCACCTGCCATTTGGGCAAGGTGCTGGTCCACTCCTCGATGAGCTGGAACATCTTGGCGAGCTTGGGCAGCCGGGCCTGCGGGGTGTCCCACTCGGGGTCGTCGGCGAGTTCGGGGCGGGCGATCAGCCGGGTGAGCGGTTTCCAGCCGGTGGGCTGGACGATGACGTAGACGTAGTCGTTGGGGCCGCCGGGCGCGCACCTGACGGCCCAGCCGGGCTGGCCGCCGCCGGAGGCGTTGCCGGAGCGGGGCACCTCGTCGCCGAAGTCCTCGTTGGGGTATTCGGCGAGCGGTCCGTGCGCGAGGCGCTGCTGGTCGCGCAGCTTGACCCGGCAGAGGTTGAGGACGGCGTGCTGCATGGCGACGTTGACACGTTGTCCGCGCCCGGTGCGGGTGCGCTGGAGGAGCGCGGCGAGGATGGCGGCGACGGCGTGGACGCCGGTGCCGGAGTCGCCGATCTGCGCGCCGGTGGCCATCGGCGGCCCGTCCTCGAAACCGGTGGTGGCCATGGAACCGCCCATGGCCTGCGCGACCACCTCGTACGCCTTGAAGTTGGTGTACGGACCCTCCCCGAAGCCCTTGATGGAGGCATAGACGATCCGCGGGTTGATCTCGCGGATGCGGTCCCAGGTGAAACCCATGCGGTCGATCGCGCCGGGGCCGAAGTTCTCCACCATGACGTCCGAACGGCGGATCAGCTCGGTCAGGAGCTGCTTGCCGCGCTCCGTCTTGGTGTTGAGGGTGATGCTGCGCTTGTTGCTGTTGAGCATGGTGAAGTAGAGGGAGTCGGCGTCCGGGATGTCCCGCAGCTGGGCGCGGGTGATGTCCCCGGACGGCGCCTCGAGTTTGACCACGTCGGCGCCGAGCCATGCCATCAACTGCGTCGCCGAGGGCCCGGACTGAACGTGCGTCATGTCCAGGACGCGGATGCCTTCGAGAGCCTTGGTCGTCACAGGTCACCTCACTTGTCCGTTGCCTTGAGCCGCCCCGATGCCGCCGGCGGTGAGCCAGGTTCGTACATTGCATACAGTCGACGAATACTGTATGAAGATTGTTATCCCGCATCCGATGGGTGATGTCCAGGGGTCGTGCACCACTTTCAGGACAGGAGCCGAATCATGGACCTGTACGAGCATCAGGCGCGGCAACTCTTCGCGGAGCACGGCATCCCGGTCCCGCGCGCCGAGGTCACGGACTCGCCCCGCGAGGCACGCGGGATCGCCCGCAGGCTCGGCGGTCGCGTCGTCGTCAAGGCGCAGGTCAGGACCGGCGGACGCGGCAAGGCGGGCGGCGTCAGGCTCGCCGAGGACCCCGCCGCCGCCGAACGGACGGCACGTCAGATCCTCGGCATGGACATCAAGGGCCACCCGGTCCGGACGGTGATGCTGGCCCAACCCGTCGACATAGAGAGCGAGTTCTACGTCTCGTACGTCCTCGACCGCGCCGCCGGACGCTTCCTCGCGATCGCCTCGGCCGAGGGCGGCACGGAGATCGAGGAAGTGGCCGCGACCAGGCCGGAGTCGGTGGCATGCATCCCCGTGGACCCGGCGGAGGGCGTCACCTCGGCGAAGGCGAACGAGATCGTACGGGCCGCCGGGCTGCCGCCGCGGACCGCCGACATCCTGATGCGGCTCTGGCAGGTACTCACGCGCGAGGACGCCCTCCTCGTCGAGGTGAACCCGCTCGTCCGAACCGCCCAGGGACAGCTTCTTGCCCTCGACGGCAAGGTGACGCTCGACGACAACGCCCGTTTCCGGCAGACGCGTTGGGGCGAGCAGGACGAATGGCACGACGACCCGCTGGAGGCGGCGGCCGCGGCCAAGGGCCTCAACTACGTGAAGCTGGACGGCGAGGTCGGCGTCATCGGCAACGGCGCGGGTCTCGTCATGTCGACCCTCGACGTGGTCGCCGGCTGCGGCGCCCGCCCCGCCAACTTCCTCGACATCGGCGGCGGAGCCTCCGCGCGGATCATGTCCGACGGCCTGTCCGTCGTCCTCTCCGACCCGGACGTCAAGTCCGTCCTGGTCAATGTCTTCGGCGGCATCACCGCCTGCGACGCGGTCGCCGACGGCATCGTGCGGGCCCTGGACGCCGTACGGCCGACCAAGCCGCTGGTGGTCCGGCTCGACGGCAACAACGCCGTTCGGGGCCGCGCCATCCTCGGCGACCGCGCGCACCCCCTGGTGCGGCAGGCCACCACCATGGACGCCGCCGCCCGCCTCGCCGCCCGCCTCGCCGCCCGACTGGCCGGCACCAGCTGAAGGAGCGCGACATGGCCGTCTTTCTCACCAAGGAGTCCAAGGTCCTCGTCCAGGGCATGACCGGCGGCGAGGGCATGAGGCACACCCGGCGCATGCTCGCGGCCGGCACGAACGTCGTCGGCGGCGTCAACCCGCGCAAGGCCGGCCGGACCGTCGACTTCGACGTCCCCCGGAGCCCCGGGGGCCCGGGAGGCGCCCCCAGGTCCGTCCCCGTCTTCGGGTCGGTGCGCGAGGGGATCGAGGCGACCGGCGCGGACGTGAGTGTCGTCTTCGTCCCGCCCGCCTTCGCCCGGGCGGCCGTGGTGGAGGCCGCCGACGCCGGGATCGGTCTCGCCGTCGTCATCACCGAGGGCATCCCCGTCCACGACTCCGTCGCCTTCCGCGCCCATGCCGCGGCCAGGGGCACCCGCGTCATCGGCCCCAACTGTCCCGGCCTCATCTCCCCCGGACAGTCCAACGCCGGCATCATTCCCGCCGACATCACCCGGCAGGGACGCATCGGCCTGGTCTCCAAGTCCGGCACCCTCACCTATCAACTGATGCACGAGCTGCGGGACATCGGCTTCTCGACCTGCGTGGGCATCGGCGGAGACCCCGTCGTCGGCACCACCCACATCGACTGCCTGGCGGCCTTCCAGGACGACCCCGACACCGAGCTGATCGTTCTCATCGGGGAGATCGGCGGCGACGCCGAGGAGCGGGCGGCCGCGTACGTCCGCGACCACATCACCAAGCCCGTCGTCGGCTACATCGCCGGTTTCACCGCCCCCGAGGGCCGGACCATGGGCCACGCCGGCGCCATCGTCTCCGGCTCCTCGGGCACCGCCCGGGCCAAGAAGGCGGCCCTGGAGGCGGCCGGCGTGAGCGTGGGCGGCACCCCGACCGAGACCGCCCGGCTGGTACTGGACCGGCTGGCCCAGCTGGAGACCCGGCGTGATGTCACTCATAGTTGACGTGAGGTGACTGTCGGAAGCCGTACGACCTCACTACCTTCCCCTTACGTACGCGACGACTGTTCGCGCGGGCCCGTACGACCTGCCGTTCGGCAGAAGCCGGGCCCCCCGCCCCCGACTGTGCACCGAGAGCGGAGACACCCATGACGACCCTCGACGCCAACCCGCCGGCCACCACCTTTCACCGTCCCACCCCTCTTGTCCTCAAGTCGGGCACGTCCTGGACCGACGCCTGGCGGCGCTGCCTCGCCGTCGCCCCCGAGGCGTTCCGCGACGACCGGGTCCTCAATCTCTGGAACGCCGGCTGGCAGGCGGACGGCCGCGCACTGCCCGCCACCAGCCCCGTCGACGGGAGCCCCATCGCGGGACCGCCACGGCTCGACGGCGCCACCGCCCGGCAGGCCGTCCGCGCCTCGCTCGACCAGCACCGGGCCTGGCGCCATGTGCCCCTCGCGGAACGCCGGGCCCGCGTGGCGGCGACCCTCGACGCGCTCACCGAACACCGCGAGCTGCTCGCCCTCCTGCTCGTCTGGGAGATCGGAAAGCCCTGGCGGCTCGCCCAGGCCGACGTGGACCGCGCGATCGACGGCGTGCGTTGGTACGTCGACGGCATCGAGCCCATGGTGGAAGGCCGGACCCCGCTCGAGGGACCCGTCTCCAACATCGCCAGCTGGAACTACCCGATGAGCGTGCTCGTCCACGCGATGCTGGTGCAGGCACTGGCGGGCAACGCGGTCATCGCGAAGACCCCGACCGACGGCGGCGTCGCCTGCCTCACCCTGGCCTGCGCGCTCGCCGTACGTGAAGGCATCCCCGTCACCCTCGTCAGCGGCAGCGGGGGCGAGCTGTCGGAGGCGCTCGTGCGCGCGCCCGAGATCGGCTGCGTCTCCTTCGTCGGCGGCCGGGACACCGGCGCCGCGGTGGCCACCGCCGTCGCCGACCTCGGCAAGCGGCATGTCCTCGAACAAGAGGGGCTCAACACCTGGGGCATCTGGAACTACACCGACTGGGACGCGCTGACGGCCGTCGTCCCCAAGCTCTTCGACTACGGCAAGCAGCGCTGCACGGCCTACCCGCGCTTCGTCGTCCAGCGGGCCTTGTTCGACGAGTTCCTCACCGCGTACCTCCCCGCCGTCCGCACCCTGCGGACCGGCCACCCCCTCGCCGTCGAGCACCCGGACGACCCGTATCCGTCCCTCGACTTCGGTCCGGTCATCAACGCGGCCAAGGCCAAGGAACTCCACGACCAGGTCGCCGAGGCCATCGACCGGGGCGCCGTCCCGCTGCACCGCGGCAGGCTGTCCGACACCCGCTTCCTGCCCGGCCAGGACACGGCGGCGTACGTCCAGCCCGTCACGCTCCTCAACCCGCCCCCCTCCTCACCGCTGCACCACGCGGAACCCTTCGGCCCGGTCGACACCATCGTCCTGGTCGACACCGAGGCCGAACTGCTCGCCGCGATGAACGCGTCGAACGGCGCGCTGGTCGCCACGCTGTCCACGGACGACGAGGCGACGTACAGCCGACTCGCCCCGCAGATCCGCGCGTTCAAGGTCGGCCATGGAAAGCCCCGCTCCCGGGGCGACCGCGACGAACTCTTCGGCGGCTTCGGCGCGTCGTGGCGCGGCGCCTTCGTGGGCGGGGAACTCCTGGTGCGCGCGGTGACCCGGGGACCGGCGGGGGAGCGGTTGCCGGGCAATTTCCCGGAGTATCACTTGATGCCGTGAGCGCCGTGAGCGCCGTGAGCGCCGTGAGTGCCGTGGGCACCCTTGGCGCTGCGAGTTTCGTGAGGTGAGCGCGGGCGGCGTCCGGAGGAGGGCGCCGCCCGACCGGGTCCGTGACAAGGCGCCGCCTCACCGGGGTCTGTGACGGGCCCCGCCCTGCACGGGGTGGTCCGATGTGCCGCGCCCCGCCGGTGGGGCGGTCAGGCGGGCCGAGTCGGCTACCCGATGCCCTGCCGGTCCGGGCGCAGGGCGAAGGCGCGGTCCGACGCCGCCGGCACATTGAGCTCCACGGCCTCGACGAGCAGGGCGCGGTGCCGGAGCAGCGGCTCACGGCGGTCCGCGGGAGCGATCATGGCCAGATCGTCGAGCCCGGCGAGGATGCGCCGGGTGACCTGCGGACTGCCCACCGCGCACCCCCGGATCTCGGCGAACCCGAGATCGACCAGCTCCGTCCACCCGGGCACGGGCTGCACCAGCCGCACGTTTCCGCGCCGGTCGCGATGGAGCGCCGCGTCGAGGGGCCGGCGGGCGATGGCGGACAGGAACTGCACGATGCGGTCGATGGCCTGCACGGCCGTGGTCGGGTCGTTGATGGCGGCGGACAGGGCCCGGAGCCCGATGTCGGACAGCTGGCGCAGCCCGAACCCGAAGTCCTGGTGGAAGGTGCGCTCGACACCGACGTTAACGGTGTAGCTCAGGGAGCGCCCCGAGGGGGCGGGACCTCCGTGCACGGCGAGCAGGGGCGTGCCCGGCACGACGAAGTCCCCGATCCGCGGGATCAGCCGCAGGACGACACCCTGCTGCCGGGCCGCCTTCACCAGCCGGGCGATGTCCACGTCCCGCAGCACGCCGGCCCGCCCGTGGTGGGCGACCCGCGCGGTCTCGGGCCCAAGCGCTTCCTCCTTGCCGGACGAACGGGCCACGGGCATCTGCGCGACGACCTTGAACGCCTCCCGGGTGATGCGGTCGATGACATGGCTGATGCGCATGAGCCGCAGTGTCTGGTTCACGTACATCACGAAGAGCACGAGGCTCAGCCCCAGCAGCAGGAGCGTCAGAACCGACTGCACCAGGGGGACCGAGGTCACCAGCCGCGCTTCGGCCTGCCCCTCGTACGAGGTCAGGACGAGCAGCGACAGCACGAACGTCGCGAGGAAGACGGCGAAGGTGGCCTTGGTGATCCGGCTGCGCACGAAGATCCGCACCACCCGCGGACTGAACTGCCCGCTCGCCATCTGCACGGCGACCAGCGAGATGCTGAACACCACACCGATGAAGGTCATCATGGCCGAGCTGACCGTGGTCACCACGGTCTTCGCGTCGTCGGCCAGGCGCAGCAGATCGTCGAGGGTGTCGTAGTCGTGCGCCTTCTGCAGTGCCTCGACGATCGCGGTGTCGAGCGCGTTGGCCACCGCCCACACCACGAAGACCAGCACCATGGCCGCGGTGGGCGCGAACCAGAACGTGTCCCGCAGATGCTCCCGCAACGGCGACAGCGCCCTCGGCCGCCGCCCTTCCCGCAAACCCCCGGTATCCATCCAGTCACTCATGGTGAGACTGTAGGTGCACCCTCAGCTTGTCCCGCGGACCCGCTCCGGGGCCCGGATATGCAGGTGAAGGGCACTCCGAAACCTTGGTATTGTTGTCCATGTCGCCGCGGGGAACACTCTCGGTCAGGCGGCAGACACCTGGTCCGGGTGGCGGAATGGCAGACGCGCTAGCTTGAGGTGCTAGTGCCCTTTATCGGGCGTGGGGGTTCAAGTCCCCCCTCGGACACCACACAGGGACGTTCATGAGATCGTCCCCGATGCGAATAACCGGTTGAGTCGTATGACTCGCCGGTTTTTGTCGTTCCGGGGGCCTTCGGGTCGTGTGATCGGCTCGGTGAGAGGGCGCCAACTTCGCGTGCGGACGGCTCCCCGCTCGCTGCGGCACCGGCCCGACCGGACCAGCCCGGCCCGTCCTGAGCCGCGCCCGACGGGCCGGTCACTGATACTGAGAAAATGGGCAAACTTGGGCGATACGGCCCGGCGAGCCGACGGGGCAACCGCGTGCCGCCGACGGCCGGGCCGTCGGAAGTCGGCCTGGAGGCCCGTCACCATGCGGCCGGCCGACGCGGGTCGTCGTTCCTGAAGCCGCGCAGCGTCGCCGGTCAGGTCTTCCTGCTGCAACTGGTGGTCGTCCTGCTGCTCATCGCCACGGCCGTGGTGGTTCTCGTGATCCAGGACCGCAACCGCGCGATCCAGGAGGCCGCCGACCGGTCACTGGTGGCGGCCGAGTCGTTCGCGAACGCCCCGGGCACCGCGGAGGCGATGAAGAGCAAGGACCCGACGGCGGCACTCCAGCCACATGCCGAGGTGGTGCGCAAGAAGACCGGCGTCGACTACGTCGTGGCGCTGAGCCCCTACGGCTTCCGGTGGACCCACCCGGACCCGGAGCAGATCGGGAAGCACGTCTCCACCTCCTACGGCGAGGCGCTCGGAGGTGAGCCCCACCAGACCACGTTCGACAGCAGTCTGGGGAAGGCGGTCGACTCGACGGTGGCCGTCTTCGACGAGAAGGGGACCGCCGTCGGGCTCATCACCGTGGGGGTCACGGTGGACAAGGTGACCGGTGTGGTGCAGAACCAACTGCCGGTGATCTTCGCCGCCGGCGGTGTCGCGCTGCTGCTGGCCGCGGGCGGGTCGGCACTGGTCAGCGGGCGTTTGCGGCGCCAGACCGCGGGCCTGGGACCGGTGGAGATGACCCGCATGTACGAGCACCACGACGCGGTGCTGCACGCGGTTCGTGAAGGCGTGATCATTCTGGACGGTGACGGACGGCTGCTGCTGGTCAACGACGAGGCGCGGCGGCTGCTCGCACTGCCGCCGGAGGCCGAGGGCAGGCCGGTCACCGGACTCGGGCTGAGCCCGGACCTGGCCGCACTGCTGGGATCGGGCCGGGCGGCCACGGACAAGGTCTTCCTGGCCGGGGACATCCTGCTCGCGGTCAACGTGCGGCCGGTGGGCCCAAAGGGAGGCAGCGTGGCCACCCTGCGGGACACCACGGAGCTGCGCGCCCTCGCGGGCCGGGCGGATGTGGCGGGCGGGCGCCTGCGACTGCTCTACGAGGCCAGCACGCGGATCGGTACCACCCTCGACGTGCAGCGCACCGCCGAGGAGCTGGCCGAGGTGGCGGTCCCGCGCTTCGCCGACTTCGCCACCATCGAGCTCGGGGAGCCGGTACTGCGCGGTGGTGAACCGACGGGGGCGAGTATGGAAATGCACCGCATCGCGGCCGAGGGCATCCGGGACGACGCGCCCCTCTACCCCGTCGGGACGCGTATTCCCTACGTGCCCGGCAACCCCCTGGCCATCGGTATGACCAGCGGCCGACCGGTCCTGGCGACACACCTCGCCATGGCCGACGGATGGCGGGCCCAGGACCCGGATCGGGCCCAGCAGGTCATCGAATACGGCATCCACTCGATGATCTCGGTGCCGCTCCGGGCTCGAGGCCAATTGCTGGGGGTCGTGGACTTCTGGCGCTCGGAGCAGGACCCCTTCGAGTCGGACGACCTGTCCCCCGCCGAGGAACTCGCCGCCCGGGCGGCCGTGTGCATCGACAACGCACGCCGCTACACCCGCGAGCACATCACGGCCGTCACCCTCCAGCGCAGCCTGCTGCCCGGCGTGCTCCCCGAGCTGTCCGCCCTGGAGGTCGGGCACCGGTACCTGCCCGCCCAGGCGGGGGTGGGCGGCGACTGGTACGACGTCATCCCGCTGCCGGGTGCCAGGGTGGCCCTGGTGGTCGGCGATGTCGTCGGACACGGTCTGCACGCCGCCGCGACGATGGGGCGCCTGCGGACCGCGGTGCACAACTTCGCCGCCCTGGACCTGCCTCCGGACGAGCTTCTCGCGCACCTGGACGACCTGGTCACCCGGATCGACCAGGACGCGGCAGCCGAGGGCAACACCGAGGCCGAGGCCGTCACCGGCGCCACCTGCCTGTATGCGGTCTACGATCCGGTCTCCGGGCGGTGTGTTCTCGCCCGGGCCGGTCATCCCGGTCCGGCGCTGGTCTCGCCCGACGGCTCCGTGACCTTCCCCGACATCCCCGTCGCCCCGCCACTCGGCGTGGGAGGAGGTCTGCCGGTCGAGACGGCCGAACTCCGGCTGGCCGCCGACAGCCGGCTGGTCCTCTACACCGACGGCCTCGTCGAGGCCCGCGGCCGTGACATCGACATCGGTCTCGCCATGCTGAGGGAGGCGATCATCCATGCGGACGGCGCCACCCCGGACGACACCTGCCAGGCGGTGCTCGACGCGATGCTGCGCACCGGGTCGAGTGACGATGTCGCCCTGCTCGTCGCGCGCACCCGGCTGCTCGACCCGGACCAGGTCATGGAGTGGGAGGTGCCCGACGACCCCGCAGCCGTCGCCGGGATCCGCGCCGAGGCCACCCGCAGGCTGGAAGCCTGGGGGCTCGGCGAGTCCGCCTTCACGACCGAGCTGATCCTCAGCGAACTGGTGACGAACGCCATCCGGTACGGAGGGAGCCCCATCAGTCTGCGGCTGCTGCGCGACCGCGACAGCCTGATCTGCGAGGTCGGCGACGGCACCAGCACCTCTCCGCACCTGCGCCGAGCAACCGTCACCGACGAGGGGGGCCGTGGTCTGTTTCTCGTCGCGCAGCTGTCCCGCCGCTGGGGGACCCGGTATACCGACCGAGGCAAGATCATCTGGGCTGAGCAGGCGCTCGCTGCCAGCGCTGCCGGGGACCTGAGCGGTCTCCTGATGGCGGACCTGTGAAGCGGGACGGAGACCGGACCGCCGCACACCCCGGACCGCCGCACACCCCGGACCGCCGCACACCCCGGACCGCCGCACACCCCGGGGCGTGCGCACGCCCGGAGCGTTCAGGAGCTGTCGGCGATCATGAAGTACGGGATCTTGGCCGGGTCCTGGCCGAAGGCGGCCCCGAGATAGACAGCCGACAGTTTGGCGAGCGTCCCGTCATCGATCAGTTGCCTGATGATCCGGTCCAGTTCGTCCTTGTCGGGTGACCCCTTCGGGTACAGGGCGCCGTAACCCTGGTCGGTCCTGTACTGGCCCACGATGCGCACCCTGCTTTCCCGCTCCTGGGGATACGCGAGCAGAATCGTCGTGTCGTGGACGACCGCGTCGATCCGTCCCTTCTCCAGCGCCGTGACCATCTCCGGGTCGTTGGCGAAGGCGGTGACGGGCTTGGTCGGCTTGAGGCGGTTCTTGACGAACTCCTGGCCCGTGGTGCCCTCGGCCACTCCGATGCGGACGTCACGGATGTTGTCCTGGTTGATCTTCTCGCCGTCCCTGATCAGCACTCCCAGGGTCGAGGAGAGGTAGGGCGGGGAGAACTCGGCGACCTTGCTCCGTTCCGGGGTGATCGTGATCTGCGCCAGGGCCAGGTCGAAGTCCTTGGTCCGGCCGGACACGACCTGAGGGAAGGGTGCGTTCTCCACCTTCACCCGGTCGAGTCCGGACCGGTAGGCGATGTTGGCCGCCATGCAGTACTCGTAGCCGCTCTTGACCGAGTCCGGCGTGTCGCCGTTCCACCAGCCGGGCGCGGGCAGGGTCGTTTTGACCGTGAGTGCGCCCGCCGTCTCGGGTGACAGGTGAAACTCCCCGTAATCTCCCGAGACCTGACAGTCGCCGTAGCGGGCCTTCGACGACTCCGACCCGCCCTGGTCGCAAGCCGGTGTCGCGAAGATGAGCGCCCCGCTGACGGCCAGAGTGACGATCGCTGCCGCGGTGCGCATCATTGCACCTCCGGTAGGGGCATGCTCCTTGAGTCACCATAAATCACCCCGAACCATACGACCGCCGGAGCCACGTGCGAGGACGCCGGGACGAGGGTCGGGTCGCCCGTCTTCCGGCGCTGTCGCAGTGGCCGGCCGGAAGCGCGAGCCATTTCCCGGCCGCGCCGTGTCCCGGCCCTGCCGCACCCCGGCGTGATCAGCCGGGCGGCTGCCGGAAGAGGTCAGGAGCGGGCCGCCCACGGGACGCGGCTCCTCGGCGCTCCGGAACGAGGCCGCCGCCGGCACCTTGCGCGCGAGCCTTTCGGGGACGGCGTCGACCGCGATCAGGGGCGCCGTCGGATCCGGTGCCGGTCCCGAATCAGGTGGAGCGCCGGATCCGGGATCGGTCCCGGACCGGGCGGCGTGCCCGTCGTTCTGCCCCCTGACGCGACCGGGGAGGAGCAGGCGGTACTCGACACTGGCTCGCCTGAGATTGCATATCACATACACATCACGGGTACGACCTCGTCCGTGAGGTTCTCCCGGACTCCCGGACTCCCGGCTCACGGCCCCCGGGTGCTCCGCTCCGCGATGCGCGCCTGGGGTGTCGTCGCGTGGGGATGTTCACCGGTGCGGTCGTGTCCCCGGGGTGGCTCCTTCGGCCGCGATCGATCGGCCGCGACCGTGTGTCAGTGAGCCTGTGTTCGCGAGCCCGTGTTCGCGACGTGATGAGTGGTCTTTTCGATTTCGACCGGAGTGAGGTAGCCCAGCATGTCGACTCCAGCTCCCCGTCTCGCCCCGACCGCCGACCCCCTTCCGGGCGGCGAGACGGTCACCGATCGGCTCGTGGCGGCCAACCGCGCGTATGCCGCCGGGTTCGTGGACCCGGGCATGGGCGCGCGCCCGGTCCAGCGCGTCGCTGTCGTGGCCTGCATGGACGCCCGTATCGACCTTCATGCCGCGCTCGGTCTCCAGTTGGGTGACTGTCATACCGTCCGCAACGCGGGAGGTGTCGTCACCGACGACACGATCCGCTCCCTGACGATCAGCCAACGCGCCCTCGGCACCCGCAGCGTCATACTCATCCACCACACGGGCTGCGGTCTGCAGAGTCTGACCGAGGAGTTCCGGCACGAGCTGGAGATGGAGGTCGGGCAGCGGCCGGCCTGGGCGGTGGAGGCCTTCCGCGACGTCGACCAGGACGTACGGCAGTCCATGCAGCGGGTGCGCACCTCACCGTTCCTGCCGCACACCGACGACGTCCGCGGCTTCGTCTTCGACGTCACCACGGGTCTGCTCCGGGAGATCGACCCGCGAGCCTGAGACGCCACGCCCTCTTGTCGTCGTCGGGCGTCCGCGACGAGAGGGCTCCGTCTCGTGAGGGACCTCCACCTCGCGAGGGACCCCGTCTCGCGAGAGGGCCTCATCTCTCCCGCGGGTCAGCGCTGTCGGGTGGTCATCGCGGCGATCTGCTCGCAGTAGAAGTCGGTTGTGTTGCTGGTGTGCCGCCGCATGAGCTCCTCGGCGCGCTCCGCGTCGCGGTCGGCGATGGCCTCGATGATCCGCGCGTGCTCGCTCCACGCGTCCGTGCCGCGGGGTTTGGCGATGGGCATGTAGTACCACCGCACCCGTCGGTCGACCTGGGGGATGAGCTCGGCGAGGACGGTGTTCCGGGACAGCTGGGTGATGTGCCCGTGGAGCGCGGCGTTGGCCTCGACGATGGCCCGGGCGTCGCCGGCCGCGAGGGCCGTGAGACCCGTCTCCTGCAACTCCCACAGGAGGGCGACATCATGTGCGGTGGCGTGCAGGGCGGCGCCGTGGGCGGAGTGGGTCTCCAGGGCCGCACGCACGCTGAGGAGTTGGGCGCACTCCTCCGGTGTGGGGGAGTGGACGAAGGCGCCCTGGGACGGCCGCAGGTCCACCCAGCCGGTGGTGTGGAGCCGCTGAAGCGCTTCCCGGATGGGCTGGCGGCTGACACCGAGCCGTACGGCGAGGTCCGCCTCGACGAGGTGCTGTCCGGGCGTGAGAGAGCCGTTGATGATCAGCTCGGTCAGGGCGTCGTAGACGGCTTGGCGCAGTGGGGCGGGCCTGGTGATCGGACCGTGGGCTGCCACCGTGGGCGTGTCGGGCATGGAACCCTCCCCGTCGTCGGACTGCCGACGCCCCGGCGAAGGGCCTCGGAATACGGACTTCAGTATGCAATAACCCCGAGCGTTCGCGTGTCCCGAGTGGTGAAGTCCCTGGATCCGCCTGCCCCGAACCGCCCCGCCCCGCCCCGCTCCGCAACGAACCGTCCCCCGCTCCCTCCTTGCGCCGCCTCTCGGAATTCGCACCGGCGGCCCTCTGGTGCATCTTGAGAGGAGACAACATACTGTATGCAATTCCCGTGGGAGGTCGTTCCCGAGGAGGGGGTCGCCCCGTGTCGTACCGCAGTTCTCTCTCCGCAGTCCTGGCCGAAGTCGTCGCGCCCGCAGCCGAAGTGACCGTGCGGGAAGGCAGGTTCCCCCGGGCCGCCGTGACGGCGTTCGGCCGTGCCGGGCTGCTCGGCCTCACCGTCTCCCCGGAGTTCGGCGGTGGCGGCCTCGGGCCGGCGGAGGCGGCCGACGTGGTGGGGCGGACCGCGCGCGTCTGCCCGGCGACCGCCGCCGTGCTCGCGTCCCACTTCGCCGCGGTCGCCGCCGTCGAGTCCTGCGGTGGTTCCTGGGTGCGTGGTGAAGTCGCCGCCGGACGGCACCTCGGCAGCCTCGCCCTGGTCGAAGAGGGGCCCGGAGGGTGGGAGGCGGAGGTCCCGTACGGGATGCCGCGCTCGGTCGGGACGTCGCGCTCGGTCGCCGCCCGCTCCGGTGACGTGGTCGCCCTGCGGGGCCGTAAGCGGCAGGTCGTCGCGGCGGGTGAGGCCGACAGCTACCTCTGGTCCTCGCGGTCGCTCGCCGGGCCGGACGGTCTGACGCTGTGGGTGGTTCCGGCGCATGCGCCGGATCTGTTCGTCCCGGCAAGGGTCGGCGGGGGAGGCCCCCACGGCAGCGCGACCTCCACGGTGTGCGCCGATCCGGTGCTGCTTCCCGCCGCCGCGATGCTCGGAGGGGACGGCGAGGGGCTCGACATCCTGCTGCGGACCGTGCGGCCGTGGCTTCTGGAACTGCGGGCCGTCATCGGCGCCGACGGCTTCGGCCTCGGCTTCGAGGGCTCCGGCGGGAGGGGGCCCAGTGAGGAACAGGGGTCCGGTGCGAAGAGGTCCGGTGCGAAAGAGCCCGGCGACAAGGAGCCCGATGACAAGGAGCCCGGTGACAAGGCACTCGCCCTCGGCGTCGACCGCCGCCCCGCTGACTCCCTCGCGTCGACGTGAGCCCGGCCCGGCGGACGGCGTGACCCGGTGGGCGGCGTGATGAGTCCCGTGCGAGTGCCTTCCCGGTCAGCCCTGGTTCGCTCCGGCGGCGAGCTGCTTGCCGTAGAAGCCGGTGGTGCGCTCGGTGTGCTTGCGCATGACCTCACCGGCGCGGTCCGCGTCACCCTTGGCGATGGCCCTGATCAGCTGGGCGTGTTCGTTCCAGGCCTCCTTGCCGCGGGGCCGGGCGATCGGCGTGTAGTACCAGCGGACCTTCTGGCTGACGCCCGCGATCAGTTCGGCCAGTACGGCGTTGTCGGCCACGGAGGTGATGAAGGAGTGCAGGGCGGTGTTGGCCGCTACCAGTCGGTCGACATCGCTCGCGGCGAGGGCGTCGACGCCCTCCTGGTGCAACTCCCAGAGCCGTTCGACGTCCTCGGGCTCGGCCTGCTGGGCGGCGAGTTGCGCCGAGTAGGTCTCGAGGACGGCGCGGACACCGAGGAGTTGGGCGGCCTCCTGCTCGGTGGGGGAGTGGACGAAGGCACCCTGGGCGGGGCGCAGGTCGACCCAGCCGTCGGTCTGGAGTCGTTGCAGGGCCTCGCGTACGGGCTGGCGGCTGACTCCGAGGTGCTCGGCGAGCTCCGCCTCGACGAGATGCTGTCCGGGCTTGAGGGAGCCGCTGACGATCAGCTCGGTCAGCGCGTCGTACACGGCCTGCCGCAGTGGTGCCGGGCGGGTGACGCGTCGGGACGCGGCGGCCGTGAGTGCCTCACGCATGGGAGCCCCGTTCTGCCACCGGGCCCGCGGGGCCGACGGCTCTGCCAAGTGGTGGCCGCCGAGAAGGTCGCCGACGGCTGCGTCAGCATACAGGTTTTGGTATGCAGGATGGCGGCCGTTGCGGGAGTGATCCAGGTCGTGCGGGGGTGCCGCCCGAGCCACCCTCCGCCCGTCTTCGAGCAGGTGGCAGACGTGCGCGGCGGCTGGTGGCGTCCGTGGAACGGGGTCTGTTCGCGCTCGAGGAGCCGTACGGGCACTCGCTTCTCTGGCCTCACGTGCCGTGGACTCCCGCTTCCGCAAGGGTGGTTGAGCCCGATTGAGTTCTGTATACAGAAGCCTGTATGGGGTAGTGTCCCAGTCTCCCGCAAGCATCGCCGGGGACCCGTGTGACGGAAGGCGGAGCGATCATGACGACCAGCGCGAGTGACGTGACGGTCGAGAGCGTGGTCCGGAGAGTGGCGGCCCGTCATCGGGATCAGCGCGGTGCGCTGCTGCCCGTACTGCACGCCGTGCAGGCCGAGTTGGGCCATGTGCCGCAGGAGGCGATTCCGGTGCTCGCCGACGAGTTCAACCTCTCCCGGGCGGACGTCCACGGAGTGGTGACCTTCTACCACGACTTCCGCCGCGCACCCGCCGGACGCACCACCGTGCGCGTCTGCCGGGCCGAGGCCTGCCAGGCACTGGGCGCCGACGGCCTGGTGGCCTACGCCCGCGAGGCCGGTCTGACACTGGGGGAGACGACCGCGGACGGTGCCGTGACCGTCGAGCAGGTCTTCTGCCTCGGCAACTGCGCCCTCGGGCCGTCGGTCGAGGTGAACGGCCGGCTGTACGGACGTGTCGGCCCGGCCCGGCTGGGCTCGATCCTCGAGGGGACGGTCTCATCGTGAACGACACAGCGCACCCCGTGGCGACGGTCTACGTCCCCCGCGACTCGGCGGCCCGGTCCGTCGGCGCGGACGAGGTCGCCGGCGCCCTGCAACAAGTCGCGCGTCGTGGGGACTTCGCCCTCGACGTCGTACGCAACGGTTCGCGCGGCATGCTCTGGCTGGAACCCCTCGTCGAGGTGGTGACCCCGCACGGCCGCGTCGGATACGGGCCCGTGACCCCGTCCGACGTCGACGACCTCCTCGCCGCGGGCATGCTCGACGGCGCCGACCATCCACTGCGGCTCGGCGTCGTGGACGAACTGCCCTGGCTGGCCCGCCAGAACCGGGTCACCTTCGCCCGGGTCGGGGTCACCGACCCCCTCTCCACGGACGACTACCTGGCGCACGGCGGCATCGCGGGGCTGCGCGCCGCACTGGAACGCCCGCCCGCCGACGTGGTCGCCGAGGTCACCGCGTCCGGACTGCGCGGCCGGGGCGGCGCGGGATTCCCCGCCGGCATCAAATGGAAGACGGTGCTCGACTGCGCGGACGAGCTGAAGTTCGTCTGCTGCAACGCCGACGAGGGCGACAGCGGCACCTTCGCGGACCGGATGGTCATGGAGGGCGACCCGTTCATGCTCATCGAGGGCATGACGATCGCCGCGCACGCCGTCGGCGCGAGCGAGGGCTACCTCTACATCCGCTCGGAGTATCCGGACGCGGTGGCCACCCTGCGCGCCGCGATCGGCATCGCCCGCGAACACGGCTGGCTCGGCAAGGGCATCCTCGGCTCCGCGCTCGACTTCGACCTGCACGTCCGCGTCGGCGCCGGCGCGTACATCTGCGGCGAGGAGACCTCCATGCTGGAGAGCCTGGAGGGCAAGCGCGGCACGGTACGCGCCAAGCCGCCGATCCCCGCGATCGAGGGCCTGTTCGGCAGACCGACCGTGGTGAACAACGTCCTCACCCTCGCCACGGTCCCCGTGGTGATGGCGTCCGGTGCGCAGGCCTACCAGGAACTCGGCGTCGACCGCTCACGCGGTACCCAGGTCTTCCAGCTCGGCGGCAACATCGCGCACGGCGGCATCGTCGAGACCGCGTTCGGCGTCACGCTGCGCGAACTGGTCGAGGAATACGGAGGCGGCACCTTCTCCGGGCGCCCGGTGCGCACGGTGCAGGTCGGCGGGCCGCTCGGCGCCTACCTCCCGACGTCGATGTTCGATCTGCCGATGGACTACGAGGCCTTCGCGGCGGCGGGCGCGATGGTCGGCCACGGCGGCGTCGTCGTCTTCGACGACACCGTCGACATGGCCGCCCAGGCCCGCTTCGCGATGGAGTTCTGCGCCGAGGAGTCCTGCGGCAAGTGCACGCCGTGCCGGGTCGGTTCGGTACGCGGCGTCGAGGTGATCGACAAGATCGTGGCCGGTCGGCACCGGGACGAGAACCTGGCGCTGCTGGAAGATCTGTGCGACCTGATGACCGACGGCTCGCTGTGCGCGATGGGCGGGCTGACGCCGATGCCCGTACGGAGCGCCCTCACGCACTTCCCCGACGACTTCCTCGCCCGGGGACCGGACCAGGGGGCCCGGCCCGGGCAGACCATCGGCGCGAGGACGGAGGGCACGGTATGACACTGCTCAAGGAACCCGACTTCGGAACCCCGGAACGGCCCGGCGAGGCCACGGTGTCGGTGGAGGTCGACGGGCTGCCGGTGACCGTCCCCGAGGGCACGTCCGTGATGCGAGCCGCCGCGCTCGCCGGCGTCGAGATACCCAAACTGTGCGCCACCGACAGCCTGGAGCCGTTCGGTTCCTGCCGGCTGTGCGTCGTGGAGATCGACGGCAGGCGGGGCACCCCGGCCTCCTGCACCACTCCGGTGACGGAAGGGATGAGGGTGAGCACCCAGACGCCGAAGGTGGAGAAGCTCCGCCAGGGCGTCATGGAGCTGTACATCTCCGACCACCCGCTCGACTGTCTGACCTGCCCGGCCAACGGCGACTGCGAACTGCAGGACATGGCGGGCGTGGTGGGCCTGCGGCAGGTGCGGTACGGCTACGAGGGCGAGAACCACCTCGACGCCGAGAAGGACACGTCCAACCCCTACTTCGACTTCGACCCCTCCAAGTGCATCGCCTGCTCCCGCTGCGTGCGCGCCTGCGGCGAGGTGCAGGGCACGTTCGCGCTGACCATCGAGGGGCGCGGCTTCGACTCCAAGGTCTCGCCCGGCGCCGCAGAGACGTTCATGGACTCCGAGTGCGTCTCCTGCGGGGCCTGCGTCCAGGCCTGCCCGACCTCCACGCTCCAGGAGAAGTCGGTGGTCGAACTCGGCATGCCGACCCGCTCGGTCGTCACCACCTGCGCCTACTGCGGAGTCGGCTGCTCCTTCAAGGCCGAGCTGCGCGGCGACGAACTCGTGCGGATGGTGCCGTACAAGGACGGTGGCGCGAACGAGGGCCACTCCTGTGTGAAGGGCCGCTTCGCCTTCGGCTACGGCACCCACCCCGACCGGGTGCTCAGGCCCATGGTCCGCGACAGGATCACCGATCCCTGGCGCGAGGTCGAGTGGGACGAGGCGATCGGCACGGTCGCCCGGCGGATGCGGGACATCCAGCGGCGGTACGGGCCGAGTTCGATCGGCGCGATCTCCTCGTCGCGGTGCACCAACGAAGAGGTCTACGTCGTCCAGAAGATGGTGCGGGCCGCCTTCGGCAACAACAACGTGGACACCTGCGCCCGCGTCTGCCACTCCCCGACGGGATACGGCCTCAAGCAGACCTTCGGTGAGTCGGCCGGCACCCAGGACTTCCGTTCCGTGGCGGAGGCCGACGTCATCATGGTGATCGGGGCCAACCCCACCGACGGGCACCCCGTGTTCGCCTCGCGGATGAAGCGACGCCTGCGCGAGGGAGCGGAGCTGATCGTCGTCGACCCGCGTCGCATCGACCTGGTGCGCTCGCCGCACATCGAGGCCGCGCACCACCTCCAGCTCAGGCCCAGCACCAACGTCGCCGTCGTCAACGCCATGGCACATGTGGTCGTCACCGAGGGCCTGGTCGACCGTTCCTTCGTGGACCGCAGGTGCGAAGGGTTCGACGAGTGGGCCCGGTTCGTGGCCCTCCCCGAGAACAGTCCGGAGGCCACCGAGGAGATCAGCGGTGTCCCCGCGGAACAACTGCGGTCCGCGGCACGGCTGTTCGCGAGGGCGCCGAACGGGGCCATCTACTACGGCCTCGGCGTCACCGAGCACAGCCAGGGCTCGACCATGGTCATGGGAATGGCCAACCTCGCCATGGCGTGCGGCAACATCGGCCGCGACGGCGTCGGGGTCAATCCGCTGCGCGGGCAGAACAACGTGCAGGGCTCCTGCGACATGGGCTCCTTCCCGCACGAACTGCCCGGATACCGGCACGTGTCCGACGACGCCGTGCGCGAGGTGTTCGAGAACCTGTGGGGCGGCACACTCCTCGCCGAGCCGGGTCTGCGTATCCCCAACATGTTCGACGCCGCGATCGACGGCACCTTCCGCGGTCTGTTCGTGCACGGCGAGGACATCGCGCAGTCCGACCCCAACCTCCAGCACGTCACAGCGGCGCTCGAGGCGATGGAACTCGTCGTCGTGCAGGACCTGTTCCTCAACGAGACGGCCAAGTTCGCGCACGTCTTCCTGCCCGGCGCCTCCTTCCTGGAGAAGGACGGCACGTTCACCAACGCCGAGCGCCGGATCAACCGGGTGCGTGCGGTGATGAAGCCGAAGACGGGCAAGCACGAGTGGCAGATCGTGTGCGAGATCGCCACCGCCATGGGCTACCCGATGGCGTACGACCGTCCGAGCCGGATCATGGATGAGATCGCCTCGGTCACCCCGACGTTCACCGGAGTCTCCTTCGACGTGCTCGACAAACTGGGCAGCGTGCAGTGGCCGTGCAATGCCTCGGCCCCCGAGGGGACACCGGTGATGCACGTGGACGAATTCGTGCGCGGCAAGGGCAGGTTCGTCGTCACCGCGTACGTGCCGACCAACGAGCGCAGCACCCGGCGCTTCCCGTTGGTGCTCACCACCGGGCGCATCCTCAGCCAGTACAACGTCGGCGCGCAGACCCGGCGTACCGGCAACGTCGCCTGGCATCCCGAGGACATCCTGGAGCTGCATCCGCACGACGCCGAGGTACGCGGCATCACCGACGGCGCGCTGGTGACGCTGGCCAGCCGGGTCGGGCGGACGACGCTGCGGGCGGAGATCTCCGACCGGATGCCGGCCGGCGTCGTCTACACCACGTTCCACCACCCCGTGACCGGCGCCAACGTGGTCACCACCGAGAACTCGGACTGGGCCACCAACTGCCCCGAGTACAAGGTGACCGCCGTACAGGTCGGTCTCGTCCATCCGCTCGGACGCGGCGACGAGGAGCCGGAGCGGGCCGGGGACGAAGAGCCGGAGCGGGCCGGGGACGACGTACTCACGGCGGTGGACTGAGATGACGGCGAGCGTGCCGCCGGAACGCCGGATGGCGAACGACATCGCCGTGAACCTCGGGCATCTGCCGGGGGAGTCGGCCGCAGAGGCGATCGCGGGTCACATCGGCCGGTTCTGGGACCCACGGATGCGCTCCCGGCTCCTCGCGCACGTCGACGCCGGAGCCGAAGGGTTGCACCCGCTGGTGATCGCGGCCGTACGGCTCCTGCGCTGAGCGAGGCCGTGCACGGAGGGAGGCGGGACACGGCCGGCTCGGTAGGCTCTGGATGATCACGGGGCAGCCGGCCGGTCCGTCGTCGGTGCCGGTGGGCGGCGCGAGCGAGAGAGGAGCCGTTCATGCTGTTCCGGCAGCTCGAGTACTTCGTGGCGGTGGCCAGGGAGCGGCACTTCGCGCGGGCCGCGGAATCCTGCTACGTCTCGCAGCCCGCGCTCTCGGCGGCGATCGCCAAGCTGGAGCGGGAGTTGAACGTCACCCTCATCAACCGCGGGCACAACTACCAGGGCCTCACGCCCGAAGGCGAACGGCTCGTCGTGTGGGCCAAGCGGATCCTCGCCGAGCAGGACGCGTTCAAGGCAGAGGTGGCCGCCGTGCAGTCGGGCATCACGGGGACGCTCCGGCTCGGGACGGACCCGACGGCCTCGACGACGCTGGCGATGCCCGTGGCCGCGTTCTGCGCGGCGCACCCGCTGGCCAAGGTGCAGGTCCGCTCCCGCCTGTCGACGAAGGAACTCCACCGCCAGCTGCGCGACTTCGAGTTGGATGTGGCGATCGCCCACTTCGATCCGGGCGACCAGGAGGGCCTTCAGGTGGTCCCCCTGTACCAGGAGCGGTACATGCTGCTGGTCTCCGACGACCAGCTGATGTCGCAGACCTCCACCATGACGTGGGCGGACGCGGCGCAGTTGCCGCTCGCGCTGCTCACCCCGGACATGCGGATCCGTCAGATCATCGACGGCGTCTTCGCGGACAAGGGCTTCGTGGTGACGCCGCAGGTGGAGACGGACTCCATCGCCGCTCTGTACGCGCATGTCGGCGGCGGCGACTGGGCGAGCATCGTTCCGCACACCTGGCTGCGCGCGATGCCGGTGGTCGGCCGGACGCGCGCGCTGCCGCTGGTCGACCCGGAGGCGGGCGCCCAGGTCTCGGTGGCGATCCACGCGGCCACTCCCGGCTCCGTCGCCGCCCGGGCCTTCGTCAACGCGGCCACGGGCCTGGCGCTGGACGACTTCTTCGGACAGCCGCTGCCGAGCGAGCACCGTGTGCGCTGAGCCGGCGCACGACGTGGGACGCCGCCGTCAGGGAACGTACCGGGCCTCGACCGCGAGCCGGTCGAGACCGCCTTTCGCGGTGTGCGGCAGGGCGGCGACGAGCTCCAGCCGGTCGGGCACCTCGTAGGCCGCGAGCCGGTCCCGGCAGTACCGCAGGATCTCCGCCGGTGCGACGGTCTCGCCCGCGCGGACGGCCACGGCGGCGCCGACGCGCTGCCCGTACACCGGATCGGGTACGGCGAACACGGCCGCCTCGGCGACCCCGGGGCATCCGGCGAGGATGTCCTCGACCCGCTCGGGGGAGACCTTCTCGCCGCCCCGGTTGATGAGGTTGTCGCTCCGTCCCGCGAGGGAGAGATAGCCGTCCGCGTCCAGGGACCCCAGGTCGCCGGTGCGCAGCCAGCCGCCCGCGAAACCGCGCGCCGTCCGCTCCGGTTCGGCGAGATAGCCGCGGGCGACCGTGGGCCCGCGCAGCCACACCTCGCCCTGGACGCCGGCCGGGCACGGTCGCCCGTTCCGGTCGGCCACCCGCACGTCCACCCCGGTCGGCAGGCCGACCGACCCGTGCTTGAGGACGCCGCGCTGGGGCAGCGGCTCACTGGTCGCCTGGTGCGCGGACTCGGTCATGCCGTAGGCCGACAGCAGCGGCGCGCCGAACGCGCGCTCCAGGGCCCGCTGCGTGGCCGGGTTCAGCGGGGCGCTGCTGCTGCGCACGAATCGCAGGGGCGGCCCGTGCGGGACCGGATGCTCGGACTCCGCCCGGTCCAGCAGGATCTCGTGAACGGTCGGGACCGCGGTGAACCAGGTGGCGCCCGCGGCCCGCATGTCGTCCCGGAACGTCCGCGCGGAGAACCGGCCGCCCGCGGGCAGCAGGACGCATCCCCCGCCCGCCAGGGACGCCAGCAGCGCCGCGAACAGCCCGTGGCCGTGGAAGAACGGCATCACCGCCACCGTCGCGTCGCCGGGCCCCAGCGCGTAGCCGGCGCAGATGCCCCGTACGGAGGCCGCGACGTTCGCGTGTGTCAGCGGGACCATCCTGGCGCGGGCCGTGGTCCCGGCGGTGTAAAGGACCAGGGCGTCGCCCGGCGTCAACTCCTGTGCGCCGCTTGCTTGACGCACCGGCGGACAGCTGTCGAGGGCGACCGTCGCGGTCCCGGCCCGGGAGGCGTCCACGCGCAGGGGCCAGGCGGGAACCCCCAGGCGGACGACAGGCGGTGTGTCGGTCGCGGGGGGACCGACCAGCACCGCCGGTGCGCCGAGTGCGTCGAGCCGGGCGGACAGTTCCGGTCCCGGCAGCGCGGGGTCCAGCGGCGCGACCACCAGCCCGGCCCGCGCCGCCCCGAGCAACGCGACGACGAATTCGGCGGTGTTGGCAGCGATCAGCCCGATCGCGTCACCCCGGCGCAGTCCGGTGGCACCGAGCCGCGCGGCGACGTCGTCGGCCAGAGTGGCGAGGGCCCGGTACGAGAGATGCACCCGGTCGGCGGTGACGATCAGGGCCCGGGCATAAGGACGTTCACGCACCTGCCGGTCCAGGAGGTCGGCGAGTCCCGTGACCTCCGGGGGCCGGTACCCGTCGGTGTCGCGCACCGATTCCGCTGCCGGAACGGCCATGACCGCACCTCCTCACGCCAGGTCCGATGAAGCGCCGGCCGCCCGGGACGGCCGTCGGCCGCTTCGAAGCGGTCCCCTGCGAGCCTGCGGCGGGCGCCCGGTGCACGTCCAATACGTACTGGCGAACGGCCGATAGCAGCTGTCTATCAAGGGAGTTGCGAGGCCTGGACCTGCCATCGATAGACGCTGTTTATCGGCTGGTCGCCGATGGGTCTTGGACGCGGACGAGCGGGCTCTGGATGGTGGGAGAAGCAGCCGCACCGGCAGGATCTGCCCAAGGAGGACCTCGGACCATGACCGCCCCCTCGACACTGGAGACCGCGGCGAACGCCGACGCGACCGAGCTCACCGACGGGTACCACCTGGTCGTCGACGCGCTGAGGATGAACGACGTCGACACCATCTACGGGGTCGTCGGCATTCCGATCACCGACCTGGCCCGCCTCGCGCAGGCGCGGGGCATCCGCTATGTCGGCTTCCGGCACGAGAGCAACGCGGGACACGCGGCGGCGGCGGCCGGCTACCTCACGAAGAAGCCCGGCATCTGCCTGACCGTGTCCGCGCCGGGCTTCCTGAACGGTCTGGTCGCGCTGGCGAACGCCACCACCAACTGCTTCCCCATGGTCCAGATCTCCGGCTCCAGCGAACGGCACCTGGTCGACCTCAAGCAGGGCGACTACGAGGAGATGGACCAGCTCGCCGCCGCGCAGCCGTTCTGCAAGGCCGCCTACCGCGTGAGCCGCGTGGAGGACATCGGCAGGGGCATCGCCCGCGCGCTGCGCACCGCGGTCTCCGGGCGCCCCGGTGGTGTGTATCTCGACATCCCCGCCGCGGTGCTCGGCTCCATCATGGGCGCGGAGGCGGGCGCGAAGACGCTGAGCCGCCTCGTCGACCCCGCGCCGCGCCAGCTGCCGGGGCCCGAGGCGGTGGACCGTGCCATCGAGCTTCTCGCGGGCGCCGAAAGGCCGTTGGTGGTACTCGGCAAGGGCGCGGCCTACGCGCAGGCCGACGACCGCGTCCGCGAGTTCGTCGAGTCCACCGGCATCCCTTACATACCGATGTCGATGGCCAAGGGCCTGCTGCCCGACGACCACCCGCAGTCGGCGGCCACCGCCCGTTCGCTGGCCCTGAAGAAGGCCGACGTCGTGATGCTCGTCGGCGCCCGCCTCAACTGGCTGCTGAACCACGGCGAGGCACCGCAGTGGAACCCCGACGCCCGGTTCATCCAGGTGGACATCGAGGCCAGGGAGATCGACAGCAACCAGCCCATCGCGGCCCCGCTCGTCGGAGACATCGAGTCGGTGCTCGACGCGATCGCCGAGCGGGCCAAGCCCGGCCGGATCGCGGCGCCCGCCGCCTGGCGCGAGGAACTGGCCGCGCGTTCGGCGCAGAACGTCGCGAAGATGGCGGAGCGGCTCAAGGCCGATCCGCACCCCATGCAGTTCATGGGCGCTCTGAAGGCCGTACGTGACGTCGTGCACGAGCGCCCGGAGACCTACATCGTCAACGAGGGCGCGAACGCGCTGGACATCGCGCGGAACGTGATCGACATGCGGGTGCCGCGGCACCGCCTTGACAGCGGCACCTGGGGCGTCATGGGCATCGGCATGGGCTACGCGATCGCCGCCGCCGTCGAGAGCGGCGCCCCCGTCGTGGCCGTCGAGGGCGACAGCGCGTTCGGGTTCAGCGGCATGGAGCTGGAGACGATCTGCCGCTACGCCCTGCCCGTGGTCACGGTCATCATGAACAACGGCGGCGTCTACCGCGGCGACGACGTCAATCCCCTCGGCGACGCCCCCTCGCCGACCACCCTGATGCTCGCGGCCCGCCACGACCGGATGATCGAGGCGTTCGGCGGCAAGGGCTACCGCGCGACCACGCCCGCCGAGGTCACCGCCGCCCTCACCGAGGCGCTGGCCTCCGGCGGCCCCGCGCTCATCGACTGCGTGATCGACCCCTCCGCGGGGACCGAGAGCGGCCACATCGCGCACCTGAACCCGAAGGGCATCACCGGCGGCAACATCACGCCGGCCCGGAAGTGAACTCCGAACTCCCCTCCCGTACGGCCGACTTCCGCACCGAGATCATTCACGAGAAGGAATCCACCATGAGTGAAAAGCCGCTCGCCGGAATCAAGGTGATCGACTTCACCGGCGTCCAGGCCGGTCCCGCGTGCACGCAGCTGCTCGCCTGGTTCGGCGCCGACGTCATCAAGGTCGAGCGCGTCGGCGGAGGCGATGTGACGCGCCGCCAACTCCGCGACATACCCGACCTGGACGCCCTCTACTTCACCATGCTGAACAGCAACAAGCGCTCCCTGGCCATCAACACCAAGTCCCCCGAGGGCAAGGAGGTCATGGAGAAGCTGATCCGCGAGGCCGACCTCCTGGTGGAGAACTTCGCGCCGGGCGCCATGGACCGCATGGGCCTCGGCTGGGACCACATCCACGCCCTCAACCCACGACTGATCTTCGGCTCCGTCAAGGGCTTCAACGACGACTCCCCGTGGAACGACCTCAAGGTCTACGAGAACGTCGCCCAGGCCGCCGGCGGTGCCGCGTCCACCACCGGGTTCTGGGACGGACCGCCGACCATCAGCGGCTCCGCGCTCGGCGACAGCAACAGCGGCATGCACCTGATGATCGGCCTGCTGACGGCGATCATCCAGCGCAACGCCACCGGTCTCGGCCAGAAGGTCTCGGTGTCCATGCAGGACGCCGTGCTCAACCTGACCCGGGTCAAGCTGCGCGACCAGCAGCGCCTGGAGCGGGTCGGCTACCTGGAGGAGTACCCGCAGTACCCGAACGGCGAGTTCGGCGACGCGGTGCCGCGCGGGGGCAACGCCGGCGGCGGCGGGCAGCCCGGCTGGATCCTGAAGTGCAAGGGCTGGGAGACCGACCCCAACGCCTACATCTACTTCACGGTCCAGGAGCAGAACTGGGTCCGCACCTGCGAGGCCATCGGCCGGCCGGAGTGGGCCGAGGACCCGGAGTACGACACGGCCCTCGCCCGCCAGCCGCACATCATGGACATCTTCGGCGAGATCGAGAAGTGGCTCGCGGACAAGACCAAGTACGAGGCGGTCGACATCCTGCGCACCTTCGAGGTGCCGTGCGCGCCGGTGCTCAGCATGAAGGAGCTCGCCGAGGACCCCGACATGCGCAAGAGCGGCACGATCGTCGAGGTCGAGCAGAAGGAGCGCGGCACCTATCTGACGGTGGGCAGCCCGATCAAGTTCTCCGGATTCAAGCCCGAGATAACCGGCGCGCCGCTGCTCGGCGAGCACACCGACGAGGTGCTCGCGGACCTCGGCTACGACGCCGACGCCATCCGCGAGCTGCACGAGGGGAAGGTCGTCGCCTGACCCCGTACGCCCGAGTGTCTCCACACCTGAGTGCCCCGCGAACGGATGCCGTTCGCGGGGCACTCAGGTTCCCGGAGGGCACGCGCGGGCGAGGGGGCGACCGGTGCTGCCTCGCTTCACGAGATGGCCCTGTTCGCGCGGCAGGGCGAGATGGCCCTGTTCGCGAGGCAGGGCGGCTGCGCCTTCGGACGCCGGCACAGCACCCGGTTCACACAATCGCGCGGTCGGCGCCGGTCTCGGACCGCCGCCGCGTCATCTCCCGTTCGCGGACGCGCCGAGCGGTGACGTCCCGGATGACGGCCCCGACGTACGGGGCGCCGTCGCTCCCGGCCAGCAGCACCACGCTGAACTCGATGGACAGGGTCCTGCCGTCCGCCGCCAGCGCGGGAACCGTCAGGAGGTCCGCCTCGCCGTACCTGGTGGCGCCCTTCTCCATGGCGGCGCGGAAGCCGTCCCAGTGCCGCTGACGGTGCTTCTCCGGGATGATGAGGTCCAGGCTGCGGCCGTCCGCCTCGGCCGCGGTGAACCCGAAGATGCGCTCGGCGCCGCGGTTCCAGTAGCGGATCAGGTTGGCACTGTCGACGATCACTATTCCGTCGGGTGCCTGGGCGGCCATGCCCAGGATCACTTCGGGATCGAGCTTGTCCATGTCGCCTCCGAGCCGGGGCCGTTGGTGGCGACAGTATACAGAATCCAGTTCCTGGAGATCCCGTGCGTGCGGAGGCGGTCGGCGATGTGAGGTGGGGCCACGGACCTCTGGTGGTCGGGCGCCGTGCGTGGGATCGTCTCGCGGTGACCGATACCGCTGTTGGAGATACCGCGTCGGGGCGACCCGACGACCGCACGGCGTCCGTTCTGCGCTTCGCGACGGAACTCGTGGCCTGGGTGGCCGCGCCCTGGGCCCTGTCCGGCTACTCGTGGCCGCTCGCCGTGCTCTCGGTCGTGGTGCTGATCGGTCTGCCGACCGTGTTCGCCACACCGGGGGACAAGAGCAACGTCCTTGTTCCGGTGCCGGGTTGGGCGACCGTGCTGCTGGTTCTGCTGCAGCTCGTCGCGGCGGTGGTGTTCGCGTGGTTGGCCTGGCCCGGCTGGGTGGCGGGTCCGGTCACCCTGCTGGCCGCCGCCACGTGCGTCACGGAGCGGCGACGTTGGCGGTGGCTGTGCCGCACCGGGTCCGTCCGGTCGATCGCCTGAAGGCTCCGGCCGGTTCCGGCCCCTCCGGGCGGGGGCCTCAGGGGTGACGCGTACGTGGCGGTGGCCCGGCGGACCGGTTTCGCCGGAGAGGAACTCCGGCGTGATGTCCCGTCAGCCGTCCGCTCCGAAGTGGCTGTTCGTGGTCTGCCCGTCGTCCGTGAGCGCCGCGGCGACGCAGCGGAACACCCGTAGCCCCTCGGCCCATTGCGCGGCGGTCGGCGGCAGGACGTCCACGTCCCAGCGGACGCCGTCCGCGCGGCCGGTGGACGTCAGGGAGTTCCGCGTGACCTGCTGCGAACACAGACTTCGTACGACGGGGTGCTTGGCGAGATCCCTCGCGTTGTACGTCATCCCGTCCTTGGGCAGCGGGGCGATCGCGAAGGTCTCCCACACGTGCTCGATGTGACAGTCGGCGCGGCTGACGGTGACGGTCCCCGAGATGTCGGTGATGCCGCTCCAGCACTCCGGGGTCGTGACACAGCGACCGCCCACCCCCTCGACGTCCGCGGCGGCGCAGCCGCGACGGGTGGTCCGCACGCCGCCGAAGGCCGCGTCGCCGCCCGGCGAGCCCTTGTCCGTGACGCTCGGGGTCGGGGACCCGGCGGACGAGGAGCCGGGGCTGCCCGGAGACCCGTACTGATGGATCACCAGGGTGACGGACACGCTCACCGTGACCACGGCCGCCAGCACGCCGATCAGTCCGGGCCGCCACCGCGAGGACCTGCGGTCCAGGGGCTCCGCGACCGTGCTCGCCCCGCCGGGGGCGGACCCGCCGCGCTCGCCGGCCGTCCGGCCGCCCTCCGTGTCCGGCCCGCCGCTCCCGCCCGGGCGACCGGGGCGGCCGTCCGCAGTGACCGGACCCGAGGGCGGCGGGGGAACGGTGCCGGGCGGCGTGTGCGGCGCGGCCCGGTACGCGGGCACGGTGGTGGCCGTGCGCGGCGCCGGCCCGAACCCGCCTCGATCGGCGCCGTCGACGTCGACGGCGGCCAGGGCGTCCCGCAGCGTCCCCGCGTCCGGCATCCGGGACGCCGGATCCGTCGCCAGGGCGTGTCTCAGCACCTCGTTGAAGGCGTGCGGCACTCCTGGCAGATCGGAGTAGGGCCAGGTGTGCCGGACGATGAGTTCCGCGAGACTGAGCTGGGTGCCGTCCTCGGGGTGGTGCGGCGGACGCCCCCGCAGGAGGGCGTAGAGCGTCGCGGCGAGTGAGTACACATCGCCGGTCGTCGTGGGTTCGGCCAGTTGGAAGGCCTCGGGCGGCGCGTACGCCGGAGTCAGCGCCTCGCGTGTCACCGACAGTTCCCGGCCGGGCCTGGGCATCGCCGCCAGACCGAAGTCGGTGAGGGCGGCGGCGCCGTACCGGTTGACCATGATGTTGCCCGGCTTGATGTCGCGGTGCAGCACCCCGGCGGCATGCGCCGCGGCCAGCGCGTCGGCGATGCCCAGCCCTATGTCGCGGGCCTCCTTGGCGGCGAGGGGTCCGTGGTGGTGCAGGCGATCGCCGAGCGAGCCACCGGGACACAACTCCATGACCATGTACGGGCGGTCGTCACCGAGGACGCCCGCGTCGTAGACCGGGACCACGTGCGGATGCCCGGACAACTGGCCCGCCGCCGTGACCTCACGCAGGAAGCGCTGCCGGTCACGGTCCGAGGCCAGCGCCCTGCTGTCAACCTTCAGTGCCACTTCCCGGCCCACCGCCAATTGGCGTGCCCGGTAGACCGTGGCGAAGCCGCCTCGGCCCAGGACCTCCTGGATCTCGTATCCGGAAAGTTCC
This sequence comes from Streptomyces sp. NPDC005141, assembly GCF_053599975.1. Taxonomy (NCBI): domain Bacteria; kingdom Bacillati; phylum Actinomycetota; class Actinomycetes; order Kitasatosporales; family Streptomycetaceae; genus Streptomyces; species Streptomyces sp. NPDC005141. The sequence goes on from NZ_JBSFYW010000003.1 coordinate 261,062, forward strand.
ATGTGTTCGTACCGCATGGTGCCGTCATCCCCCAGCGCGCAACCCCCCACGGCAGAACGTCAGACCGGGGACCGCGCCGACTCTAGCCCAGTCGTGCGAGCCGGCGGGGCCCGTCGGTCGCGCGGTCGCCGGGGAGAAGCGGAGGAGGCGGCAGCCTCCTCCGCCGCCCTCTGCCGGACCCCTGGTCAGCGGGGTGCGTGGACCCCGTCCAGCGCCACCGACAGGACGCGGTCGCGCTGGGCGTCGTCCAGGAAGTTCGTCGCCGTGATGCCGGCGACCATGCGCAGCAGGTCGTCGAAGGTCATGTCGGCCCGGGCCTCGCCAGCCTTCTGCGCGCGCTCGAAGAGGGGGCCGCCGGCCGCGTACATCGACTCCCGGCAGGCCAGGAAGATCTCCGACTCGTCGTTGAGGGCTTCGCGGATGGCCCGCTTGGTCACCGTGTAGTCCACGAAGCGGCGCAGCCATGACGTCAGTGCCACCCACGGTTCCAGCCCGGCGACCTCCTCGGCGACCCGGCACAGGTCGTCGACCTCGCCCGCGTAGACGCTCTCGAAGAGGTGGCGGCGGGTCGGGAAGTTCCGGTACAGCGTTCCGATGCCGACACCCGCGCGCCGGGCCACGTCCTCCAGGGAGGCCTCCGCGCCACTCTCCGCGAACGCCTCGCGGGCGGCCGCCAGCAGCGCGTCGTAGTTGCGGGCCGCGTCCTTCCGGTGCGGCCGCCGGGACGCGACGATCTCGCTGACGGGGAACGGCTGTGCCGTCACTGCTGCCTCCCGGCTGGATCGAGGTTGAAGCGGAGGGGTGCCTCCGCTACAGTGGAGGGGTACCTCCACTTTACCAGTCGGGGTGCGTTCGGCGTGGACGCGTGCGGCCGCTCGCGCAGCCGACGCGTTCGTGCCCCCGTCCTTGATCCCCGGCGGAGCGTGCGGTGACCGCACCGCACGGCCCCGCCCCCCGAAACGTCCGTTCCGCGACCGCCGTCGCGATCGTCGGTGTGCCCGACGCTGCTCCGAAACCTGCCCGTCCCGTACGACCGTGGCCCGACGACCTCGGCCGCATCCTGTCCGGAGAGGCTCTTCATGCCCCGCACGTCCACCCGCCTCACCTTCGCGGTCCTCGCGACCGGTGCCGGCGTGTTCGCCATGCTCCAATCGCTGATCGCACCGGCCCTGCCGACCGTCCAGCACGCGATGCACACCTCGCAGTCCACCGCGACCTGGGTGATGACCGCGTACCTGCTGTCCGCATCGATCTTCACGCCCATCCTCGGCCGGGTCGGCGACCTGATCGGCAAGAAACGCACCCTCGTCGCCGTTCTCCTGGCCGTCCTGGCCGGCTGTCTGCTCGCCGCGCTCGCGCCCACCATCGGCGTACTGATCGCCGCCCGGGTCGTGCAGGGCATCGGCGGAGCCCTGTTCCCGCTGTCCTTCGGCATCATCCGGGACGAGTTCGCCGCGTCCGAGGTGAGCGGGAGCATCAGCAACCTGTCCGCCGTGATCGCCGCCGGCGGGGGAGTCGGCATGGTGGCGGCCGGTCCGATCGTGACCGCGCTCGACTACCGCTGGCTGTTCTGGATCCCCGTCGCCGTCGTCGCGGTCACCACGCTGATCGCCCTGCGCTACGTCCCCGAGTCGCCCAACCGGGCCCAGGGGCGCGTCAATTGGCTGGGCGCCGTGCTGCTCTCGGGCTGGCTCGTGGCGCTGCTGCTGCCGCTCAGCCAGGCGAGCCACTGGGGCTGGGGATCGGCCGAGGTGATCGGTCTGTTCGTCGCGGCCGTGCTGCTCTTCGCGCTCTGGCTGGGCTCCGAGGCCCGCTCCCGCAGCCCGCTCATCGACCTGCGCATCATGCGGCTGCCCGCCGTGTGGACCACCAACACCGCCGCGCTGCTGTTCGGCGCGGGCATGTACGCGATCTGGTCCTTCCTCCCCGGGTTCGTCCAGACCCCGAGCTCGGCCGGCTACGGCTTCGGCGCGAGTGTGACCACGGCCGGGCTGCTCATGCTGCCGATGCTGATCGCGATGTTCTGCTCGGGCGTGCTGAGCGGCCGCCTGGAGCCCGTCCTCGGCGCCAAGAAACTGCTGGTCGCCGGTGCGGCTCTCGGCGCGGTCGCCTGCGGATTCCTCGCCCTCTGGCACGACCGGCCGTGGCAGGTCGCGTTCGCGGCGGGTGTCTTCGGCCTCGGCATCGGCCTCGCCTTCGCCGCGATGGCCAACCTCATCGTCGGCAGCGTCCCGGTCGAACAGACCGGCGCGGCCACCGGGATGAACGCCAACATCCGCACCATCGGCGGATCCATCGGCGCCGCGGTGACCAGCGTGCTGGTGACCGGCCACCTCCAGTCCTCGGGCCTGCCGTACGAGTCCGGGTACACCCACGGGTTCACCCTGCTCGCCCTGCTCTGCCTGGCCGCCGCACTGGCCGCGCTCCTCGTCCCCGTCCGGCGCGCGGTGCGTCTCTCCGGCGCACCCCGGGCTTCGGGGCAGACCGTGAGCAGTGCCCCTGGTGTCGATGCCGGTGCCGGTGCCGGTGCGACGACCGAAGCCGGGGCTGTCGCACCGGGTGCGCGGAGCTGACGGTACGGGACCGGTGCCGCGCGGGGGCCGGCGTGAGCGCCGGGATCGCGGTGCCGGTGCCAGGGCCAGGGCCGGCGCCAGTGCCGTCTCCGTTCCGGTTCCGGCCCTGGCACCGGCCCTGCTCCGGAGCCACGGGCCCGGCGCTGCCTCGGGGGTGGCCTCGCCCGCCGGGGCCGCTCAGCAGATGTCGCTGAGGTCCCCGAACTCCTCGAGCAGCGCCGACGCGTCGGTCACATCGTCCGTGAGAGGGCGGTCCCGCATGTCCGGGTCCAGAGCCGCCGCCGCACGGACGTAGGCACGCCCCGCCGGGGTGTCCGGAGCGGGCGGGGTGCCGCGCAGCCGCAGCGCCCTTACGGCGGCGACGAGTTCGCAGGCCAGGACCAGCCGGTACGCCTGTGCGAGCCGCAGCGACTTGCGGGCCGCCTGGGTCGCGAAGGTCGCCGCCTCCTCCATGCCCTGGGACAGCACCACGTGCCCGAGCGCGGCCGGGGCGGCGCACGCCTGTATCTCGGCGAGGGCGGACGCGGCGCTGTACTCCAGGATCATCATTCCCGACCCGGCCGAGGACGTGTCGGCCAAGTAGGAGCGCAGCCCTGTCAGTTCGGGTCGGCCCAGAGCGGCCAGCCGGGCCGCCGAGAGCCGGGCCGTACCGAGCACGGCGAGGCCCAGCTGGTCGAGCGCGAGGGTGAGCGGCGCCGTGAAGAAGCCGCCGTGATGAAGTGCGACGGGCGCGCCCGTGGTCTCGTCCCAGCCGATGAGGGGGTTCTCGGCGGCCGAGTTGAGATCGATCGACAGCACCCGCTCCAGGCCCGACCACGCCTCCGTCGCGGGCCCGTGGGCCTGCGGGAAACAGCGGAAGCCGAAGGGGTCCTGCACCCGTGCCGCCACTCCGCTCGACGGCTGCGGTACGACCGTTCCGTTCCCGGCCGCCCCACCGAGCAGTGTCCTGACCCGGTCCGCCGCCCGCCCGATCGCCGGGTGCGGATGGGCCCGGTGGACCTCGGGCGCGTACGGCTCGAGCGAGCCTCCCACCGCGTGCAGCGAGAGCGCGGCGACCAGGTGTGCGGCGCGGAGCGGAATGCCGAGATCGTGCCAGGCCAGCGCGGACTGGCCGAGAGTGAGGGCGTTGCTGCTCAACAGGGCCAGTGCGTCGCCTCGCTGAATGGACAGACTCTCCGGGAGCGGGCTCTCGGGGAACGGGCTCTCTGGAAGCGGGCTCTGCGGGAACGCGAACCCGGAGATGGGTCGCTCGGAAGGACGGCTCTCGGGGCCCGCACTGCCCCGCAGCCAGGTGCCGTGGCCGAAGAGGGCAAGACCCAGCTGGGCCAGCGCCGTCAGATCACCGGTCCCCACGGACCCGTACTCGGGGATCCGGGGATGCACACCCGCGCGGAGTGCCTCTGTGACGGCCACCGCGATCTCCGGACCCAACCCCGATCCACCGGCGAGGAGTTGATTGGCGCGCACCACCATCATCGCGCGGACCTGGCGTGCGGGCAGGGGCTCGCCCACGCCGCCCGCGTGACTGAGCAGCAGCCGCAGATCGTGGCCCGCGCCGTCGTGTTCCTCGACGGCCAGGCCCCGGTGCGCGCCCACACCGGTACTGCGCCCGTAGACCCGGGCGCCCTCCGCCGCCAGCCGGCGCGCGGCACGCCGGGTGCGTTCCATCGACTCGAGTGCCGCCGGATGCGGGGGAGGAGGTGTCGCACCGTCGGCGATCCGGGCCACCGAGGCGGCGTCGAGGCCCTGGCCGTGGAGGGCGGCACCGGGCGGTGCGGTGTCGCCCGCCGTGCCGCCGGTGGCCGTGTCGGCCGTGCGCTTGAGCATGACGGGCGTTCACTCCTCAGCCGGACGCCGACAGAAGACAGAAGACAGAAGTCAGAAGACAGAACGGCGGGCCGGGGAGGACGACTCCCCGGCCCGCGGGCACCGGTCAGCCGGCTGCCGCTGCCGACGTCAGCTGAGTCCCGCCGAGGACAGCCACGTCTTCGCCACGTCCAGCGGGTCCTTGTTGCCGTCCTGCACCTCGCTGTTGAGCTTGACGAGGGTTTCGGTGTCGAGCTTCGCCGAGACGTCGTTGAGGACGGAAACTCCGGCCGCCGACAGATCGCTCTTGTATGTCAGCGGAGTTACATTCTCGAATCCGAAAAGATTCTTCGGGTCCTGGAGCACGACGAACTTGTTCTTGCTGATTCCGGGGTCGGTCGTGAAAATATCCGCGGCCTGGATGTTGTTGCCCTTGAGGGCCGTCACGGTGAGCGGGCCGCCCGCGTCCAGCGCCTTGAAGTTCTTGAATTCGAGACCGTATACGGACTTCAGGCCCTTCAGGCCCTGCTGCCGCGTCTGGAACTCGGGGGAGCCGCCGATGACCAGGTCCTTCGCCACATCGGCGAGGTCGGCGATGGTCGACTTGTCCGTGAGGTTGTACTTCTTGGCCGTGGCCTGGTTCAGGGCGATCGCGTCCTTGTCCTGGGCCTCGGACGGAGTCAACAGGGAGAGCTTGGCGTCGAGTTTGGCCGTTATCGCCTTGCTGGTCTCCTCGACGGTGGTCGGGGTGGCCTTGGCGTCCAGGTAGGCGAGCAGAGCGCCGTTGTACTCCGGAAGGACCGTGATCGTGCCGTTCTTGATCAGGCCGTACGTGGTTTCGCGACTGCCGATGTTCAGTTTGTAACTGACCTTGACGCCCTTGGACTTGAGGGCCTCGCCATAGATGTCGGCGAGCAGGATGCTCTCGGGGAAGTTGTTGGAACCGACAACGACCGTACCGCCCTTGGCGGCGTCCCCCTTCAGCGGGTCGTCCTTGCCGGAGTCGTCGGAGGAACCACAGCCCGTCAGTGCGGCCGCGGCCACAACCAGCAGGGAAACAGCGTAGGTGGCGGAGGTTCGAGTGCTTCTGGCGATGGTCACGTTGGTCATCCAGACTTGGCAATGGGTGGGGCGGTGGTGGCCGGTGGGCGCGGGTGGTGACGGTCCTGACGATCCAATCGAGCCGCCTCAACTACCGTCAAGACACGAATAGATCACTGATGGGGACCGTACAGCTTCAGCCCGTAGGCGCAACGTGACCAAAATGCGAGCGAACCAGGCGTCTCCGCGTGCCACTTTTCGGTTGATCATGGCCGTACTCTTGCGGCAGCCGCTAGTGTTGGCCGCGTCGAGGGCCCCCTTCCACTTGTCGGCCCGATCGCGCCGTTCGTGACCATTGATCCATACAGCCCTGCCTATGGGTTTCCAACGGGGAATGAAGTCAAGGAGGTTGGGTGCCCGCGCACAGAAAAGCCGCCTCGGGGCAGCCGTCCACGGCTCTTCGGACCGGCCGGACACCATCCCTGTTGGACCGTTGGCCTTTCCGCCGGAAACTCAATGTTCTGGTGATCGTGCCGCTCGCGGTCATATCCGTGATGCTCTCGTATGTCGTCTACGGAGAGATCGACCGGGCCCGGTCCGCCGCCGACACCGCCCAACTCGTGCGGGACAGCGCACAGGTGACCAAGCTCATCGACGCCGTGCAGACCGAGCACCGGCAGGCGCTCCTGGTCTCCCTGCGCTACGAGGCGGCCCGCCCGGGGGAGAAGTCGCCCGACACCGCCGGCTACCTGGACGCGCAGGAGCAGGTCAACACCCGCATCGAAGCCGTCCGGGCCGCCTACAGCGACCGGCTGCCCGACGGCGAGGCCCAGGCGCTGAAGGAACTCGAGGGCCTGGACAGCCTCCGCAAGACCATCGAGCAGGGGCCCATCCCCGCCGACAACATCGACCCGGCGTACGGAGCGGTGATCGAAGGCCTCATCAACGGCCTCGGTCTCGGCCGGTCGGGCAGCGAGTCCTCCTCGTCCGCGGGCAATCTGCTCGACGCGCTGCTGCGCGCCGACGCCGCCCACGCCTCCTTCGAGACCAGCGTCTTCGCGTCCCGCACCCGCGATTCCAACGCGCTCATCGAGTTCACCGGCGCGGTCGGCGACTACAACCAGTACACCTACCAGGCCGAGCGGTTCACCCGGTTCGCCAGCCAGGAGCAGGGCACCGATCTCGCCGAGATCGAGCACAGCCCGTACCAGAGCGTCATCGCCCAACACTGGGCCGCGCTCCAGGTCGACCCGGGCGGTCTGGTCGCCGAGAACGCGACGCAGCTGCGTGCCGCGCTCGACGACGCGCTGCGCGCCGACCCCACGTATGAGCGGCAGGCGGAGAACCGTCTGAAGATCGTCCAGTCACTGATCGGCGAGATCGCCGCGCATGCCCAGTCCGCGTCGAACGGCGCCTGGTGGCGGGTGGCGTGGCTGGTCGTCGGCAACCTGCTCGCGTTCGCCGCCTGGCTGCTGTTCTCCGTGCTGACCCGCCGTTCGGTGGTGCGGACCGTACGCACCCTGACGGCGGCGGCCCAGCATGTGGCCGGCGCCGCCCAGACCGAGCTCGCCCGCGTCGCCGACGACGACGCCGACGACGCGAGCCCGCCGCGGCTGGAAGCCGTGCCCGTGCCCGTGCGCGACGAGATCGGTGAACTGGCGGAAGCCTTCAACCAGGTTCAGGTCACCGCGAGCGCGCTGCTGGAACGCCAGGTCGTCAGCCGGCGCAACATCGCCGAGATGTTCGGCAACGTCGGACGCCGCGTCAGTAACCTGACGGCCCGTCAACTCGCCCTGATCGACTCCGTCGAGCGCGGTGAGACCGACCCCGAGGTGCTGGACCGGCTCTACCGCATCGACCACATCGCCGTCCGTCTCCAGCGCAACGCGGACAGCCTCATGCTGCTCGCCGGGATCAGCGAGACCGGCCTCAACACCGAACCGATGCGGCTCAGCAATATCGTCCGCGCCTCGCTCGGTCAGATCGAGGGCTACCAGCGTGTCACCCCGCACGCCGAGGGCGACGTCACCGTCGTCCCCGACATCGTCGGCGACCTCACGCTGATGCTGGCCGAACTGCTGGAGAACGCCGTGATGTTCTCCCCGGCGACCAGCGGCGTCGAAGTGGTCCTGCGGCCCCGGCACCAAGGGGGCGGAGCGCTCGTCGAGATCATCGACCACGGGCTCGGCATGAGCCCCGATCGGCTGGCGCAGGAGAACGCCCGGCTCATCCGGCGCGAGCGCCTGGACCTGGCGCCGACGGAGGTCCTCGGTCTGTTCGTGGTCGGCGGTCTGTCGCGGCGCTGGGGCATCGAGGTCGTCCTGTCGCGCACCCCGGGCGGCGGTGTCACCGCCACCGTGGCGGTGCCCACCTCCCACCTCGTGCTCGCCGACCCCGGCCGCGCCCCGACACGGGCCCCGCACATCCAGCCGCTCGCGCGCCGCTCCGGCTCGAGCGAGCCGCGCCCGGCACAGGTCGAGCCGCCGCCCGGACCCGCGGGCCTGCCCCGCAGGGTGCCCGCCCGCTCCCAGGGCGCCGAGTCCCCAGGCCACGCCCGCCGCTCGGAACCCATGACGGATGTCGGCGCCGAGCGCGCCATGACACACGGCGGGGCCCGGCCCGGCACCGGAATCGACCCGGGTCAGAGCCCCACCGCCCCGGTGCGGCCCGGCGATGCCGGTCCGCTGCGCCGCAGGGTGCGCGGGGCGACGCTGTCGGCCGGCACGGCGTCGAGCCGGTTGCCCCGGCCCAAGGAACCCATCACCCACCGTCGGCCGCCTTCCTGGGCGCCCACCGACGCCGAGGCGGCGCGTGACGAGCTCGACGAGTTCGAGGCCGCCGTCCTGCGGGCCGAGCGAGAGAGCGCGGCCGCGGACGCCCCGACCGGGGCGATCCGGCCGGGCGGCAGGCCCGGTGGCCCGGCCGAACACGACATCCAGAACAGAAGACCCTCTTCCCCGGAAGGCATGAGCACGTGACCATGTGGACAGGCGAGCCGGAGTCCCGAGCCGCGGAACCCGCGACGGACGTGAAGACCGCCGCTGCCGACTTCAACTGGCTGCTCAATCGATTCGCCACCGAGACAGCCGGGGTCGTCGACGTGATCGGTGTCTCCTCCGACGGGCTGCTGATCGCGGTCTCCCAACTGCGCGGTCAGGCCGACTCCGAACGGCTCGCGGCGATCGTCTCCGGTATCACCAGCCTCGCCATGGGCGCCTCCGGCAACTACGGGCTCGGCAGCCTCAACAAGGTGATCATCGACCTGGAGGAAGGGCACGTGCTGGTGTCCGCCCTCGGCGCGGGAGCGGTGCTCGGAGTGGTGGCCTCGAAGGAGGCGAAGCTCGGCAACATCGCGTACGAGATGACCCTGTTCGCCAACCGGGCCGGTGCGGTGCTGAGCCCGCAGCTGGTCATGGAGCTGAAGAACACCGTGGGCATCGCACCGACAGGTTGACGTCCGTCGGGGTGTCACATGACCAGTGACGCCCCGCGAGGTGAAGGGGGAGGACGTGATGACGTCCGGCGAGCCATTGGCCGGCGACGACGCCGAGTGGGGAGTGGAGCGCCCCGCCTCGGTCGTCCGGCCGTTCCTGCTGACCGCGGGGCGGATCGCCGGTGGCGACAGCCTCGTACCGCCGATCCCGATCGAGACGCAGGTGGTGGCCACCCGGGTGGGGCTCGCGGCGCTGGACGCGTTCGTCTTCGACCAGCACCGCGACATCCTCACGGTCTGCCGTGAACCGCAGTCGCTCGCGGAGATCGCGGCGAAACTCCGGATGCACTTGAACGTGATCCGGGTGCTCGCCGACGATCTGCGCGCCGACGGTCAACTGGCCCTGTACGCCCCGCAGGCCCACTCCAACCGCGATGTCACTGTTCTGCGAAGGGTTATCGATGGTCTTCGATCTATCCCCGACTCCCGGGGCGCGGTCCGTGAGGGCTGACGACGAGACGCCCCGGCCACCACTGCCCGTGAAGATGGTGATCGCGGGCGGCTTCGGCGTGGGCAAGACCACCACGGTGGGCGCCATTTCGGAGATCGAGCCGCTGACCACCGAGGCGTCCATCACCTCGGTCGCCGCCGGAGTCGACGACCTCAGCCACACTCCGGAGAAGGTGACGACGACCGTCGCCATGGACTTCGGCTGCGTGACGCTCGACCCGACCCTGAAGCTCTACCTGTTCGGCACCCCCGGCCAGGAGCGGTTCGGGTTCATGTGGGACGACCTCGTCGAGGGAGCGCTCGGCGGGCTCGTCATCGTCGACACCCGGCGGCTCGACGACTGCTACGCGGCCGTTGACTACTTCGAGCACCGCCAGATCCCGTTCGCGGTGGCCGTCAACGCCTTCGACGGCAGGATCGAACACGATCTGGACGACGTACGGTGGGCGCTCGACGTCGGCGACCATGTGCCGCTGACCGTGTTCGACGCACGCGACCGGGGGTCCGTGCGGGACGCGTTGCTCGTCGTCCTCGAACACGCCCTCGCCACGGCCGAACGCTGAGACGGGGACGGCCCGAAGGCCGTCCCCGCCGTGGTGGTACCGCTCCTACGCGGCCCGGCGCCTGCGCACACCGGGAGAGACCGCCACCCGGCCCACGGCCCAGAACAGCACGAGGACGAACAGCGCGAGGACGGCCGTGAGGGCCGCCCCGCCGGCCACCTTCTCGTAGTTGTGCTGGTACAGACCGTCCAGGATGTACCGGCCGACCCCGCCGAGGGCCACATAGGCCGCGATCGTCGCCGTCGAGACGATCTGGACCGTCGCCGAGCGCAGTCCGCTGAGGATCAGCGGCAGCGCCGCCGGGACCTCCACCTGGAACAGGATCTGTGTCTCCGGCATGCCCATGCCCCGGGCGGCATCGACGGGGGAGGGGTCCACGGTGCGGATGGCCTCGTAGGTGGTGATGAGGATCGGGGGGATCGCCAGCACCACGAGCGGGATCATCACGGGCACGATGCCGAGACCGAGCCAGACGAACATCAGGACCAGGAGTCCGAAGGTCGGCAGCGCGCGGGCGCCCGCGGACAGGAAGGCCAGCGCGTTGCCGCCGCGCCCGGTGTGTCCGGTGATCAGGCCGACCGGCAGACCGATGGCCGCGGCGATCGCCAGGGCTCCGGCGGTGTACTGGAGGTGTTCCCACACGCGTTGCGGGATGCCGTCGTAGCCGTGCCAGTGGGTGCCGTCGCTGAAGAAGGACCGCATGAAGTCGAGTACGTTCACTTCACGCCCTCCGGGGTGCGGGCGGCGGCGCCCGCGGTCGTGGCCCCGGAGCGCCGTGCCGCACGGGCGGACGGCGGTTCCCAGGGGGTCAGGACCCGCCGCAGCAGGACCAGCAGGGCGTCGATCACGATCGCGAGGGCGGCGGTGGTGACCACCGACGTCACGGCGAGGCGGGGGCGGCCGTACAACTGCGCGGTGGTCAGCAGATTGCCGAGCCCTCCTTGGTTGCCGATCAGCGCGCCGATGCTCACCAGACTGATGCTGGAGGCGACGGCCACCCGCAGTCCGGCCATGATCGCCGGTACGGCGATGGGCAGTTGGACCTGGAAGTAGCGGCGTGCGAGGCCGATGCCCATGGCCGAGGCCGCGGCGTTCGTTTCCTCGGGAACCGAGCGGATGCCGTCGACGACCGCCGGTACGAGCACGACCAGGCTGTACAGGCACAGCGGGATCATCACGGTCAGCTGGCTCAGCCCGGTGTAGTCGATGAGCACCACGAAGAAGGCGATCGACGGGATGGCGTAGAACACCGTGGAGGTCCACAGCACCGGCGGGTAGAGCCAGTCGTAGTGGACGCACAGCAGGCCGACCGGCAGCGCCAGCAGCAGACCGACCAGCACCGGGACCAGCGCCTCCTGCATATGGATGGCGATCAGGCCGCCATAGCTGTGCTGGAGGTCGCTCGGTATGTCGAAGAACCCGTTCATCGCAGCGCCTTCACCGACGACGTGTCCTGCGGGGCGTCCGCCGCCCTTCGCTGCCGGGCCAGCCGGATCGCCGCGGCGACCGTCTCCTGCCCGGCGACCCCGAGCACCTGCCCACCGCCGTCGACGGCGACCGCGTGCCCGGTCGGCGACAGCACGGCCCGGTCCAGGGCGACCCGCAGCGAGTCCCGGCCCACCTCGAAGCTCTGCCCGTACGGTTCGAGTGTCTCCACGTCACCGCTCCAGGCGCCGGGATCGGCCCAGCCGAGCGGCTTGCCGCCGGCGTCGGTCACCAGCACCGGCGCCCCTCCCGTCTCGCGTCCGGCGATCTCCCGCCAGTCGGAGCCGACGGGGAAGACCCGGGAGCGGTCGAGTTCGAGATCGCGGGTGGACAGGAACGACAGACCGCGGATGCCCCGGTCGGCGCCGAGGAACTGCTCCACGAACGCGTCGGCCGGCGAGGACAGGATCTCGTCGGGCGCGGCGAACTGGGCGAGCTTGCCGCCGGTGCGCAGGACGGCGATGCGGTCGCCGATGGTGATCGCCTCGTCCATGTCGTGGGTGACGAAGACGATGGCCTTGCCCAGTTCGCCCTGGATGCGCAGCAACTCCTCCTGCAGGCCCCGGCGAACGACCGGGTCGACCGCGGAGAACGGCTCGTCCATGAGAAGAATGGGCGGGTCCGAGGCCAACGCGCGGGCCACACCCACGCGTTGCTGCTGGCCGCCGGAGAGCTGGTAGGGGTAGCGGCGGGCCATGGCCGGGTCGAGGCCGACCCGTTCCATCAGTTCCGCCGCGCGGTCCCGGGCTCGCTGCTTGGACCAGCCGAGCAGCCGGGGCACCGTGGCGATGTTGTCGATGATCGTCCGGTGCTGGAAGAGACCGGCGTTCTGGATGACGTAACCCATGGAGCGGCGCAGGGCGTTGACCGGCCGGCTCCGGATGTCCTCGCCGTCGACCCGGATCGTGCCGCTGCTCGGCTCGACCATGCGGTTGATCATGCGGAGCGTGGTGGTCTTGCCGCAGCCCGAAGGTCCGACGAGAACGGTGATGGAGTGGTTCGGTATCTGCAGAGACAGGCGATCGACGGCCACCGTGCCGTCGGCGTATCGCTTGCTGACATCTTCGATGGCTATCAAGCGTCGAAACCCTTCGGAACGGCTTTGCTCGCGCGTGGCGCGATCGCGTGCACGAGGGTGCGTAGTCTAGCCAGTTGATGTTCGTTCTCGGTCACGACAGGTCGTGACTGTCGCGCGGACGTCCGATTTCACCGGGCGCTCCGGATGGGCGGGCGTGCTTTATCGCGTGGGTGTCCGCGTCCCGCGGGTCCTCTCGGCGCCCATACGTTCGCCGCGCAGGACCCGCAGATGGAGTGCGGCCCAGGTGCGGTACGGCCGCCAGTTCCCGGAGATCTCGGTCAGATCGTGATCCGGTCCGTACTGTTCGGCGATCTCGGCGGCGAGTCTGTGTTCCTGGGCCGGCAGGACGTCGGGATGGCCCGCGCCGCGGACGACGACCAGTTCGGCGGCGAACGCGCCCAGCCCCTTGACCTGTTGGACCTGCCGCATCGCGTCCTCCGGTTCCAGGCGGCGCAGTCGGGCGCCGTCCAGGAGTCCGTCGAGGGCAGCCCGGGCGACGGCGTGCAGGTATTCGGTCTTGCGCCAGGGCAGTTCGAGGTCCAGCCGGAGCAGGGCCTCGGGTGCCGGGAACGCGCCGCCGGTGCCGTAACGGCCGACGAGGTCGTCGCGCATGCCCCGGGCAGCCGTCATCCCGGTGCGCTGGGTCAGCACCGCCCAGCCGGCGGCCTCGTACGGAGAGTGGAAGCCGCACGGGCGAAGTCCCGGCCGGCGCGCCTGGATCCGGCCGATCACGGGGTCGCGGTCGCCCACCGCCGGCCAGCCGCGGGCGTCGACGTCGAGGGAGAGGAAGCGGCGCACCTGCTCCGCGGCGGAATCCAGATCGCCGTCTCCCGTGACCAGGACCCGGGCGGTGGACCCGCTCTGTGTCACCTCGGCGGCGGCGCGACGCCAGTCGGCGTCGGCGTGGAACACCGTGCGCAGCGCCGCTCCCGTACCCGCCGCCCCGGCCGGCGGCACGGGTGCCATCTCCTCCCAGAACTCCCTGCTGTTCTCCAGGGACCAGGGACCCGCCACCTCGAACGTGACCATGTGCCGCGCCATGTCCAACCTCCCGCTCGGGACACGTCGGCCGCGTCCGTGCGCACCACTGTGGAGGCAATACATGACAGATTCCGTCAAGTATTCCCACGGCCGTCACCCCTGCCGCCGAACGTCCTGGTCGGATTCGCCGGTGCCACCGGTGGCGCTAGGGACAACCACACGGTTCACGGCGCGAAGATCACTTGCTGACATCCCCGTGGAGCCATGACCTGCTACCTGCTACCTGCCGTCTGCGACGGGCAGGTGATCAGCCCTCGGAACGCGCCGGGGCCGAAGCCGCGCCGACCAGTTCCCGCGGCCGCTCGTCCTCGGCCTCGTCCTCCCGGACCCGCTCGACGGGCCCACGGCGGCTCTGCCGCGACAACCACCCGATGTCGCGGCCGAAGGACCACACGAGCAGCCCGAGGGCCAGCAGGACGGCCCCCAGCGTCACCGCGTACGGCAGGACCCCGGCGCCCGCGACCAGCAGGATGACGCCCTGCATGGCCGCCACCGTCTTGCGCGCCATGCTCGGCGGCAGCTCGGCGTTCAGCCACGGCATCACCCGGGCCGCCGCGACGAACGCGTACCGCATCGTGCCGATCAGCAGCACCCACGGACCCAGCGACATCCCGACGTACACGCTCAGCACGAGGATCAGGAACGCGTCCACCTCCATGTCGAAGCGCGCGCCCAGGGCGGAGGACGTATTGGTCCGGCGGGCGACCTTGCCGTCGACGCCGTCGAGGATCAGGGCCACCGCCGTCAGGCCGACCAGCAGACTCACCGGCGGCGAGCTCTGGAAGGAGTCCGCGACCAGGGCGGTGACGCCGCCCACCAGGATCGCGCGGCCGAGGGTGACACGGTTGGCGGGTCCGAAGGAGCGGGGCTGTGTGCGCCGCAGGGCACGGGTGAGCACCGCCCAGGTGGCGATCCCGAACGCCAGGCCGGTCAGCCAGCCCGCGGGCCCCATCCCGATCGCCGTGCCCAGCAGGGCCAGCAGCAGGAGCTGCGCACCGGCTCCGACCATGGTCTCCTGCTGGGGGAGCCTCGCGCCGTACATGTTGTTCAGGGCCACCGCACATCCTCCGGCCGTATGACAGATTCGATCAACGCCGCGTACCGTGTGCGCGGCTTGTCACTGCTCCGTACGTGAAGATCTGCTGAATCGTTCAGGGGGACGCTCATGGAACCCACAGCTCGCGCCTTCTGGCTCGCATCGCCGGGCCGCGGTGAGATCAGGGATGTCGCCCTGTCCGCGCCCGCGGAGGGGGAGGTGCTCGTACGCACGCTCTACTCAGGAGTGAGCAGGGGCACCGAGACCCTCGTCTTTCGCGGGGGAGTCCCGGAGAACCAGCACGCCGCGATGCGCGCACCGTTCCAGGACGGGGATTTCCCCGCGCCCGTGAAGTACGGCTATCTGAGCGTCGGCCAGGTGGAGGAAGGTCCCGGGCACCTGCTCGGGCGCACGGTCTTCTGCCTCTACCCGCACCAGACGCGGTACGTCGTCCCGGCGAGCGCCGTGACGGTGGTACCCGAGTCCGTGCCCGCCTCCCGCGCCATCCTCGCCGGCACCGTCGAGACCGCGGTCAACGCCCTGTGGGACGCCGCCCCGCTGATCGGCGACCGGATCGCCGTGGTCGGCGGCGGCATGGTCGGCTGCTCGGTCGCCGCGCTGCTCGCCCGCTTCCCGGGAGTACGGGTCCAGCTCGTCGACGCCGACCCGGCCCGCGGTGCCGTCGCCCGGGCGCTCGGCATCGACTTCGCGCTCCCCGATGACGCCGCCGGTGAACTCGACCTCGTCGTGCACGCCAGCGCCACCGAGGCCGGACTCACCCGTTCCCTCGACCTGCTCGCCCCGGAGGGGACCGTCATCGAGCTGAGCTGGTACGGCGACCGCCGGGTCGGCCTGCCGCTCGGCGAGGCCTTCCACTCCCGCCGCCTGACCCTGCGCAGCAGCCAGGTGGGTTCCGTTTCCCCCTCCGGACGGGCCGGAAGGACCTACGCCGACCGGCTCGCGCTCGCCCTGGAACTCCTCGCCGAACCGGCCTTCGACGCCCTGATCACCGGGGAGTGCTCCTTCGGGGAACTCCCCGACGTGATGGGGAAACTCGCCTCCGGATCGATACCCGCCCTGTGCCACCGCGTGGCCTACGAAGAGGTTTGAGCCGACGAGAACCGGCCTGACCTCAGGGGACTCCGAAGAAAGGGCGACAAGCGGCTGAACAAGGTGAACCGGACAGCCGTACTACACGACGTGATCCCGGCAGAGGATCAGACGCACCGCACCTGGAGGGTCGTCCGTTGTTCAGCATCACCGTCCGCGATCACCTGATGATCGCCCACAGCTTCCGTGGCGAGGTCTTCGGACCCGCGCAGCGCCTGCACGGGGCGACGTTCCTGGTGGACGCCACCTTCCGCCGCACCGAGCTGGACGACGACAACATCGTCGTCGACATCGGACTGGCCACGCAGGAGCTCGGCGCCGTCGTCAGCGAGTTGAACTACCGCAATCTCGACAGCGAGCCGGACTTCAAGGACACCAACACCTCGACCGAGTTCCTGGCGAAGGTCGTCGCCGACCGGCTCGCCGACCGCGTGCACGCCGGAGCCCTCGGCGAAGGTGCCCACGGACTCACCGGCATCACCGTCACCCTGCACGAATCGCACATCGCCTGGGCGAGTTACGAGCGTGCCCTGTGACCGACGTGAGCCTCGACCAGGCGCCCGCACGGTCCGGCCAGACCTCCGCGACCGTCGGCCCGGGCGCCCTGAACTACGTGCCCGTGCAGCACACGGCTCTCAAGAACGCCGAGATCATCCCCATGTCCCTGCGCTCCGTGCACTTCGTGATGCCGGGCGGCGTCGACGACGCGACCGCCCCGAGCGGCGGCAACGCCTACGACCGCCGGCTCTGCCTGGACCTGCCCGGCTTCGGCTGGCAGGTCCACCGGCACGCCGTCCCCGGCGAGTGGCCCCGCCCCGGAGTCTCCGCCCGTACGGAACTCGCCAGGACACTGGCCGACCTGCCCGACGGCACGGTCGTCCTCCTCGACGGGATCGTCGCCTGCGGAGTCCCCGAGGTCGTCGTCCCCGAGGCCGACCGACTGCGTCTCGTCGTGCTCGTGCACCTGCCGCTCGGCGACGAGACCGGGCTCCAGCCCGCCGTCGCCGCCGACCTGGACGCCCGGGAACGGACGACACTGCGGGCCGTGTCGGCCGTCGTGGCCACCAGCGACTGGGCCGTCCGCCGGCTCGTCGCCCACCACGGCCTCGCCCCCGACCGGGTCCACGTCGCCGCGCCCGGTGCCGACATCGCACCGCTCGCCTCCGGCACCGACGGTGTCTCGCGGCTGCTGTGCGTCGCCGCCGTGACCCCGCGCAAGGGGCAGCACCGGCTCATCGAGGCTCTCGCGTCCGTCACCGACCTGCCCTGGAGCTGCGTCTGCGTCGGCGGACTCGGCCAGGACCCGGCCTACGTCGCCCAACTGCGCGCCCTGATCGCGAAGTACGGCCTCGGTGACCGGCTGCACCTCGCCGGACCGCAGGCCGGCGCCGAACTCGACGCCAGCTACGCGGCCGCCGACCTCATGGTCCTCACCTCGTACGCGGAGACCTACGGCATGGCCGTCACCGAGGCCCTGGCACGCGGCATCCCGGTGCTCGCCACGGACGTCGGCGGGCTGCCCGAGGCGGTCGGACGCGCCCCCGACGGCGGAGTGCCCGGCATTCTCGTACCGCCGGAGGACCCGGCGGCGCTCGCCGCCGAACTGCGCGGCTGGTTCGGCGAGGCCGACGTACGCCGACGGCTGAAGGCCGCCGCCCGCGGACGGCGCGCCGCGCTCGACGGCTGGGCGACCACCGCGCGCAGCCTGGCCGGTGTGCTCGGCCGGCTGCCCCACGAACCCCGGAGGGCGGCGTGAGTACCGCGACGACTCCCGCGAGCGGGCCGGACTCCGGCATCCCCGAGGAGAAGGTGAGGACGGGCGTGCCCGGTCAGCGAGTCGGGGATGCGGACACCGACGAGGTGCCGCGCTACGCGCCGCAGTGGCTCCAGCTGCGCGAACCCGCCGACGCCGCCGCGCGCGCGGCCGATCTGCTCGACCCGCTGCGCATCCGGCTGGCCAACCGGCCGGTGCGCGGCGGCGACCTGGTCATCCACGACCTGGGATGCGGCACCGGCTCCATGGGGCGCTGGCTGGCGCCCCGGCTCGACGGCGCCCAGCACTGGATCCTGCACGACCGGGACCCGTACCTGCTGCACTTCGCCACCGTCGGGGCACCCAAGGCGGCCGCCGACGGCAGCCATGTCAGCGTCACCACCCAGCGCGGTGACATCGGCAGGCTGACCGCGGACGCCCTGGCCGGTGCCTCCTTGGTGACCGCGTCGGCACTGCTCGACGTGCTCACCGGCGAGGAGATCGACCGGCTCGCGGCGGCCTGTGCGGGCGCCGGTGTGCCGGCCCTTCTCACGCTGTCCGTCGTCGGACGCGTCGAACTCACCCCGGCCGACCCGCTGGACGCCGAGATCGCCGAAGCGTTCGACGCCCACCAGCGGCGCGGTGAACTGCTCGGCCCGGAGGCCATCACGGCCGCCTGCGACGCGTTCGGCCGCCACGGCGCGACGGTACGGGTGCATCCGAGCCCCTGGCGGCTCGGCCCCGACGAGGCCGCCCTCACCGCGGAGTGGCTGCGCGGCTGGGTCGGCGCGGCGGTGGAACAGCGCCCCGACCTGGCGGCACGGGCGGAGACCTATCTGAACTCCCGCCTGGCGGCGTGCGCCGCGGGCGAGTTGCGCGTCGTCGTCCACCACAGCGATGTGCTGGCCCTGCCGCACCCGACCGGGGGTGCGGTGTGAACGCGGGCCTGGAGACGGTGGGCGTGGCCACTGCCCCGGCGGCCACGACCCCGGACCTCGACGGCCCGCCCCTGAACACGAGCCGGCCTCGCGTTCCCGCGGCGCCGGATGCGACCGCGGGCTCGGCCCAGGCTCTCGCCGAGCGCGATGCGGATGCCTCGCACACGGCCGCCGCCGGGGGCGCCCGGCCGCAGACCGGCCCGGCCGGGGACGCGGAGACCCCCGCGGCGGGCGGAACGGCGCGGGGCCTGCGGGCCCGGCTCGGTGACCGTCGCGTCCGTACGCACCTCGGCACCGTCGCCGGCGTCCTCATCCTCGGCGTGCTGCTCTGGCGGCTGGGCACGGGGGTGTTCCTGGACGGCCTGCGGCGGATCGACGGCACGACGCTGTGGGCGGCGATCGGGATCGGACTGCTCACCACGGTGTTCAGCGCCTGGCGTTGGTGCCTGGTCGCGCGCGAGCTGCGCATCCGGCTCCCGCTGGGCGCGGCGGTCGCGGACTACTACCGCGCACTGTTCCTGAACGCCGCGCTGCCCGGCGGAGTGCTCGGCGATGTGCACCGGGCCGTCCGGCACGGGCAGAGCGCCGGTGACATCGGCCGGGGGGTCCGCGCGGTGGTGCTCGAACGCACCGCGGGACAAGCCGTGCTGGTGGCCGTCGGCGCGGTCGTTCTGCTCACCCAGCCGTCACCGGTGCTCGCCGAGTCCCGCGAGGCCGCGCTGATCCTCGCGATCGTCTCGGTGTGCGGAGTGGTGACCGTGGGCGCCGTGCGCAAGGGCCGGGCCCCCGTGGGCGCCGCCCGGTACGGCGCCGTCCGCGGCGCGCTCGCCGAGGCACGGAGCGCCCTGCTGGCCCGCGGCAGCTGGCCCGGCGTGACGCTCTCGTCGGTGCTCGTGCTCGCCGGTCATCTGACGATGTTCGTGCTCGCCGCCCGGGTCGCCGGATCCACCGCGTCCGTAGCCCAGTTGATGCCGCTCGCGCTGCTCGGCCTGCTCGCCATGGGGCTGCCGCTGAACATCGGCGGCTGGGGGCCCCGCGAGGGCGTCACCGCCTGGGCGTTCGGCGCCGCCGGGCTCGGCGCCGGCATGGGCCTCACCGTCGCGGTGATCTACGGAGTGCTCAGCTTCGCGGCGAGCCTGCCCGGCGCCGTGGTCCTGGTCGTCCGCTGGGGTGCCGCGCTCCGGCGCCCCCGCGAGGAGAGCGCGGGAGGGCCTGATCAGTGCAGCGTCTCGGACGTCACCAGCGAGAAGTACGCTCCGAAGGCCTCGGCCAGCCCGGCGAGGAGCTCCTTCCCCTTCTCGGCGCGGGCCATCGAGGGACGGCCGATGACCCCGGACTCGGTATAGGCCGACATGCCGAGGGTGAGCAGATGCCGACGGTCGTCGGCGACGAAATCGGAGGCCTCATAACCGTCTTTGACGCATTCCGGATGGGCATGCAGGAGAATGGACGTCTCGATTTCTCCCGCGTGCATATCAGTGAGCAACGACGTCTGCACACCGGCTCGTTCACACGCGCCTTCCCAGTCCTCCATGGCCGGGAAAAGCGCCATACGAGTACCGGTGCCCGCGGATTCCTGGACCACATTGCCCAACACGTAATTCCCGCCGTGCCCGTTGACCACCACCAGGGTGTCGACGCCGGAGCGGCGCAACGAGGCGGCGATGTCCCGGACGACCGCGTACAGGGTGACGGAGGAGATGCTGACGGTACCCGGCCAGCCGGCGTGCTCGTGCGAGCAGGAGATCGTCACCGGAGGAAGCAGATGCACCGGATAGGCGGCCGCGATCTCCCGCGCGATGGCGCACGCCACGAGTGTGTCGGTCGTCAAGGGCAGGTGGGCGCCGTGCTGTTCGAGACTGCCGACGGGAAGGACGGCGACCTGACGGGCGACACCGGCCCCCCTCTCGCGGACGTCCTCCGTGGTGTCCAGCGGCAGCACACCGGACACCGTCGCCCGCGTTCCCGAACCACTCATGTTTTTCACGGCCCTTTCGACTCTGCTTAGGAACCAGATCATGACAGATAACTTTGGCGTACTCGGCGGGAATGCCCACCTCACAGGTGTCGAACGAGTCGTGATTGCCCCACTGCCCACCGAGTACGGCGATTTCCATGCCGTCGGGTACTTCGACCACGACCGCGGTGAGGAACAAGTCGTCCTCGTCTACGGCGACTTGGACACCCTTCGGGAAGGGGACGTGCTCACCCGGCTGCATTCCGAATGCCTCACCGGCGACGCCTTCGGATCGCAGCACTGCGAGTGCGGCCCCCAGCTCACCGCCTCGCTGCGCGCCATCGTGGCAGAGGGCCGCGGCATCCTCGTCTACCTCCGGGGCCACGAGGGCCGGGGCATCGGCCTGCTCGCCAAGCTGAAGGCGATGAAGCTCCAGGCGGAGGGTCTCGACACCGTCGAGGCGAACCTCGCCCTCGGGCTGCCGGTGGACGCCCGCGACTACCGGGTGGCGGCGGAGATGCTGCACGACCTCGGCGTACGGTCCGTACGGCTGCTGTCGAACAACCCGCGCAAGCGTGAGTCGCTGCTGCGCCACGGCATCAAGGTCGCCGAGCAGGTGCCGCTGCTGATACCGCCGTGCGAGGACAACCTCAGCTACCTGCTGACCAAGCGGGAGCGCCTCGACCACTACCTGCCCCACCTGGACGGCGACGAATGGGCGAAGGCGATCTTTGCCGGATCGGCGAAGACGGTTGTCACTGAGGAATGAACCAGGACGACCCCGGCCCGCTGTTCCTCTCGCCGCGAGCAGGTGACACGGCTGCTGGACACCGACGGGGCGATCGCCTCGCAGCGCGTGGCCTTCACCGCGCTCCGGAGTCAACCTCGTACGATCGCCGGGCACTTGGAGTCGTCCGAGGGGGCCTGACAGGTCCGCCTCCAGGTGGTGGGGAGGACCATGAAGACGGCCGCGCCCGTGCCGGGGACCCGGACGGCACCATGGCGCAGCGCCGCCTTCCGGCGGTTCGTGCTGGCCAATCTGATCTCGGCGACCGGATCGGCGATGGCGCCGCTCGCCCTCGCCTACGCGGTGATCGGTGAGGGCGGTGGAGCCGGATCGCTCGGCCTGGTGCTGACGGTGAACACCGTTCCCACGGTGGCCTTTCTGCTGGTGGGCGGGGTGCTCGCGGACCGGATGTCGCGCAGCCGGATCCTGCTGGTGGGCAACCTGGTCGCGGCGGGGGCACAAGGGGCGCTCGCCGTCGTCGTGCTGAGCGGCGCGGCCTCGACCGTCTCCATCGCCGCATGCGGCTTCCTCTCGGGAGTCGCCGTGGCGTTCACCGTGCCCGCCGGTCAGGGCGTCGTGAACCAGCTGGTGGCGGCGGAGCACCTGCAGCGGGCCAACGCGCTGGTCAGGCTGCCGAGCAACGCCGTACGGGTGCTCGGGCCCGTGGTGGGCGGGCTCGTCGTCGCGCTCTGCGGACCGGGGTGGGCGCTGTCCTGGGACGCCCTCACCTTCCTGATCGCGGCGATGCTGCTGCACGGGCTGCGACTGGACGCCCCCGTCACCGCGCACAGCGCCCTGAGCGATCTGCGGACGGGATGGGATGGATTCCGCTCCCGCACCTGGCTGTGGACGTACACGGTGGCCGGGATGGTCGTGGTCGCCGCCTGGCTGGCCGGATTCCAGATGCTGGGACCGGTCCTCGCCGCGGAGCTGTACTCCGGCGCGAGCTCCTGGGGCCTGGTGCAGGGGGCGTTCGCGCTCGGCCTGCTGGCGGGCGCGCTGGTATGCCTGTGGTGGAAGCCGTACCGGCTGCTCGCCGTCGCCGTGAGCACCGCCTCCCTGCTGTTCCTTCCGCTGACGGCGATGGGGCTCGGACTGCCCCTGCCCGCAGTCCTGTTCGCCGCCCTGCTCGCGGGAGTCGGTCTGGACGTCGCGATCGTCGCGTGGACGACCGCATTCCAAATGCACATACCCGACACCGAGTTGGGGCGCGCCGGCTCCTTCAACAGTGTCGTGGAGCGCCTCGCGATTCCGCTCGGTTACCTGCTCGCCGCGTTCGCTGCAGGCGCCTGGTCCGACCGCGAGGTGCTCCTGGTGTGCGCCGGCGTGATCGTCGCCGCCACCCTGCTCAACCTGTGCGTACGGGACGTCCACCGGATCAACCGGACGTCCCGGAAGTCCGGTTGAACGGGGTCGGGATCAGGTCAGCACCGCCTCGTGCACCAACCGCTTGAGCTCGGGGAAGACCGAGTGGGAAGCCGTCGGGCGGAGCTGGCTGAAGAACTGCACGGTCAGGTCGCGCCGGGGGTCGACCCAGAACGTCGTGGTGGCCACCCCGCTCCAGCCGAACGCGCCCTCGCTCGACGGGGCCAGGGTGAGCGCCGGGTCCACCACGACGGAGACGCCGAGGCCGAAACCGAGGCCCGCGTTGCCGGGTTCCTGGTGGACGGGGCTGCCGAAGGAGCGGCGGTCCGCGTTGCCGGGCAGCTGGTTGGCCGCCATCATGTCGACGGTCCCGGGGCGGAGCAGACGGGCTCCGTCGAGTTCGCCGCGGCGCCGGAGCATTTCCGTGAAGCGGTGGTAGTCGTGGGCGGTGGCGACCATCCCGCCGCTGCCGGACAGGAACCGGGGCCTGCCGCGCAGCGGGAGCCCGGCGATCGGGGTGATCCCTCCCTCGCCGTCGTCACCGTACAACTCGGCCAGTCTGCCCGCCTGTTCGTCCGTGACGTGGAAGCCGGCGTCCGCCATCCCGAGCGGGCGGAAGATCCGCTCGTGGAGGAAGACGTCGAGATCCTGGCCGGACACCACCTCGATGACCCGGCCGAGGACGTTGGTGGCGACCGAGTAGTTCCACCGGGTGCCGGGCTCGAACTGGAGCGGCAGCCGGGCGTACACCTCGCAGGTCTCCGCCAGGTCCGCGCCCGGCGCCACCGACGACTCCAGACCGGCCTCCCGGTAGAGCTCGTCGACGGGGTGTGCGTGGTAGAAGCCGAAGGTCAGGCCCGCGGTGTGGGTCAGCAAGTGGCGGATCAGGATGGGCTGTTCGGCCGGACGTGTCGTCGTGTCGGGCCCCTTCCCGCCGACGTGGACGCGCGGCTCGGCGAAAGCCGGAAGGAAGTCGGCCACGTGGTCGTCGAGCCCGAGGCGGCCCTCTTCGAGGAGCATCAGCGCGGCGACCGAGGTGACCGGCTTGGTCATCGAGTAGATCCGCCACAGCGTGTCGCTCTCCACCGGGAGCCCGGCCTCACGGTCGCGTCTGCCGTACGTGGTGAGATGGGCGACCCGGCCGTGCCGGGAGACGGCGACCAGGTATCCGGGCAGCCGGCCGTCGTCGACCAGATGGGCGAAGTGCCGGTCGAGCCGGTCAAGCGCCTTGGCGTCGAGGCCGACCGATCCCGGCTCGACTTGCTGTCGCAGATGTCCCATGGCTCTCCTCCGGGCTGCGGCTCGTGTTCTTCATCGTCCCGTACGCGCTGGTGACACGTCGTCCGGGCTCCCCGGATCGGCGCTCACGGTGTTCTTGTGCCCAGGAAGCCGCAGGGCGAGCGGTATCCCGGCCGCGGAGAACGCCGCGAGCGTGATCAGCGGGGGACCGATGGCGGCGCCGGGCGTCACCGTCATCAGCGTGGCCGCCACCGCGATCCCCAGGGTGGGCCCGATGTTCATCGCGGTCTGCTGCAGTCCGCCCGCCACGCCGGCCGACTCCGCGGAAGCGTGCCGCACGACGACCGCCGTCGCGGTCACCATCACGGTGGAGAATCCGGCGCCCAGCAGCAGGAACCCCAGTCCGATGGGTACGGCCGTCGACGCCTCGTCGAGCCGGGCCAGCAGCAGGACACCGAGCGTGAGGACGAGCGTTCCGGCCAGGGTGGTCCGCCGCGGGCCGAGCCGGCGCAGGAGGACGGCGGCGACGGGGGCGCCGACCACCATCGTCACGCCGCCCGGCAGGGCCCGCAGGCTGGTCTGCAGCGGGTCCAGCCCCAGGGCCCCCTGGAGGAAGTAGGCGGCGACGAACAGGGTTCCGAGCATGGCGGCGGAGGCGGCCACCAGAATCCCGAGCGCCGCGCCGATCGTCGCCGAGCCGAGGACGTCGGACGGCACCAGGGGGCAGGCCGTGCGGCGCTCTCGGCGTACGAACGCGGCGCCCGCGGCGGCCACCACGGCGGCTCCGGCCACGGTGGCCGCCGTCCAGCCGGCGTCGGGCAGGGCGACCAGCGTGTGCACCAGGGCGACCAGCGCCACCGTGAGCAGACAGGCGCCCGGCACATCGAGGCCGGCCGCCGCGGCCGGGCGGACGGTCCCCCTCTCCGCGTCGGCCGGCGCCCGGACGGTGAGCGCCAGCGCGCCCATCACCAGCGCGGGCAGCACGTTCAGGAAGAAGACGGCCCGCCATCCGAAGTGGCTGACCAGTGCCCCGCCGAGCAGCGGACCGGCGGCCGCGGCGAGGCCGATGGCGCTCGTCCGCAGCGCGATGGGCATCCCGAGCCGGTCCGGGGGGTACTCGGCGCGCAGCATCCCGAGCGTGGCCGGCTGCAGCAGCGCGCCGAAGACGCCTTGCGCGATCCGCAGCGCGATCACCCAGCCGATCCCGGGCGCGAGGCCGATCCCCGCCGATGCCGCCCCGAAGCCCAGGATGCCGAGGGCGAAGACCCGTTGATGGCCGTAGCGGTCCCCGAGGCGTCCCGCGAACACCAAAAGGCCCGCCACCGCGATGAGATACCCGGTGCTGGTCCACTGGACCAGCGTGAACGAGGCGTCCAGGTCGCGTTGCAGTGTGGGCTGGGCGATGGTGAGGACCGTGCCGTCGAGGGCGACGATCACGGCACCGACGACACTGCTCGCGAGGGTGACCCGGCGGTGCGCGGCCGCAGAGGCGGAACGGCGGGCGGCGACAAGCGCGTCGGGCATGCTCACCGTTCCTCCGGTCCGAGGTGCGCGTCGAGCGCGGCGTGCAGCAGCGGCAGGAAGTCGCCGGCGCCCGTGGTGAGCTTCAGGCTGCCCCAGCCCCACAGTTGGGCGATGCCGTGCAGGTTCGCCCACAGGGCACCCGCGACGATCCGGGCGTCGGCGTCCGGGCGCACCCGGCCGACGAGGTCCACCAGCGCCCCGAACATCGG
This sequence comes from Streptomyces sp. NPDC005141, assembly GCF_053599975.1. NCBI lineage: Bacteria > Bacillati > Actinomycetota > Actinomycetes > Kitasatosporales > Streptomycetaceae > Streptomyces > Streptomyces sp. NPDC005141. The sequence goes on from NZ_JBSFYW010000003.1 coordinate 286,510, forward strand.
CAGACTGGTCTCGCGGAGCCCCAACCGATTGCTCTCCAGCAGATCGTGACGGAACATCAGCTCATACATGCCGCGCTGCGACAGCGCGAAGTCCAGGTAGACCTCCGCCAGGGCGGTGAGCCGGGCACGGGGATCGGCTTCGCTGTCACCGGCGGCCCCCGCCGCCCGGGCCTGGAGGTCGGTGAAGCCGCGGCGCGCGATGGCGGACAGCAGTTCCAGATGGGTCGGGAAGTAGCGGCGCGGGGCGCCGTGCGAGACCCCCGCCCGGCGGGCGATCTCCCGAAGTGTCAGCGCCTGCGCGCCCTCTCTCGTCACGAGATCGACGCCGACGTCGATCAGGCGCGCCCTCAGCCCGGTGCTCTCCCGCTCACTCATCCCCTGCTCGCTCATAGACACTGTCTACCAGTAGGGAGTAGACACCGTCTACTGGCGTGCCGAGTGGTCGATGAGGTCAAGGAAGGGCTCGGAGAAGGGCCGGAGATGGTCCGGAGGGAGGCAGAGTCGGGCCGGAAAAGGGTCAGAGACGGACCGAAGAGGCCGTCGGCGCGGAATGACGCGCCGGATCCGAAGCGTTGACCCTTACATGACTGAGGAAAGCACCCAGGACGCGACGCAGGACGCACTGCTCAAGCTGCTCTCCGAGTACAAGGGAGGGGTGCTCGTCACCCTCAAGAAGGACGGCCGGCCCCAGCTGTCGAACGTCAGCCACGTCTACTACCCGGACGAGGGGATCATCCGCGTCTCGCTCACCGACGACCGCGCCAAGACCCGCAATCTGCGCCGGGACCCGCGGGCCTCGTACCACGTGACCAGCGCGGACCGGTGGGCGTACACGGTCGTCGAGGGCACGGCCGAGCTCACGCCCGTCGCCGGGGACCCGCACGACGAGACGGTCGAGGAACTCGTCCGGGTCTACCGTGACGTCCTCGGCGAGCACCCCGACTGGGACGATTACCGCGCCGCCATGGTCCGCGACGACCGGCTCGTCCTGCGGCTGCGCGTGGAGCGGGCGTACGGGATTCCCGGACGCTGAGAAGGAATTGGCTCTGCGCGTCGGGGGCCGGGCTGTCCGGAGGGGGCGCGGCCGTGAACGGCCGCGCCCAGGACAGGTCAGGCGCTCACGGCCTCCCGCCGCACCGCGTCGCCCGCCGCGTTCTCACCGAGCCGCTCGGTCGGCACCGTGTGCGTCTCCCGTGCGGTGAGCGCGGCGAGGACCGGCGGCACGCACAGGGCCGCGGTGAACAGGGCGACCCAGAACCAGTCGTCACCGCCCGGTCCGGCGATCTGCGCGGCGAAGGTGACGGCGAACCCGGCCACGGCGAAGCCGATCTGGGTGCCGATCGCCATGCCGGAGAGCCGGACGCGGGTGGAGAACATCTCGCCGTAGAAGGAGGGCCAGACGCCGTTCGCGGCGCTGTAGACGACGCCGAAGGCGAGGATGCCGAAGAGCAGCACCAGGGGGTACGAGCCGGTGGAGATGGCCCACAGGTAGGCGAACATCAGGACCGCGCTGCCCGCGGCGCCGATCAGGTAGACCGGGCGGCGGCCGATGCGGTCGGACAGCGTGGCCCAGGCGGGAATCGCGCCGAGGGCGACCAGGTTGGCCAGCGCGCCGACCCACAGCATCTGCGTGCGCGACAGACCGACCGTGTCGCTGGTGCCGTAGGCCAGCGCCCACACCGTGAAGATCGTGCTGACCGAGGCGATGAGCGCACCCGCGACGACCCGCAGCACGTCCGCCCAGTGCTCACGGAACAGCACGGCGAGGGGCAGCTTGACGACTCCTTCGGTGGCCGCCTGCCGGGTGAAGGCCGGAGTCTCCTGGAGCGTGCGGCGGATGACGTAGCCGACCACGGCGACGGCGACGCTCGCCCAGAAGGGCACCCGCCAGCCCCAGGAGAGCAACTGGTCCTCGGGCAGAGCGGCGACCGGCAGGAAGACCAGGGTCGCGAGTAGCTGGCCGCCCTGCGTGCCGCTGAGGGTGAAGCTGGTGAAGAAGCCGCGCCGGTCCGGCGGCGCGTGTTCCAGCGTCATCGAGTTGGCGCTGGCCTGCTCGCCGGCCGCGGAGATGCCCTGCAGGACCCGGCAGAGGACCAGCAGGACCGGGGCGAGGCCGCCGACCTGCGCGCGCGTCGGCAGGCAGCCGATGAGGAACGTCGACAGACCCATCAGGATCAGCGTGAAGACCATGATCTGCTTGCGGCCCACCCGGTCCCCGAAATGGCCCAGGAAGAGCGCGCCTATGGGCCGGGCCGCATAGGCGACACCGAAGGTGGCGAGTGACAGGAGCGTCGCGGTGGCCGGGTCGGACTCGTCGAAGAAGACCTTCGGGAAGATCAGGGCCGCGGCGCTGCCGTAGATGAAGAAGTCGTAGTACTCCAGGGCGCTGCCGATCCAGGCGGCCATGGCGGCCTTCCTGGGCTGGCCTGGCGGCGCGTCGAGCGGGACTGCGGTGTCGGACACGGCGTGCTCCTTCGGGAACTCCGGGGACGGGAGTGCGGCGGGGCCAGGGGATGGATGCCGGGACCTGGGGCGTACGGGTCGGCCGTGCCGGAAGTGCGCCCGGGTGACGACGGCAAGCCCAGCTAATTAACCCACTGGATAGTTAGTAGCGGATGGCTACGGATGCTGCGCCCACGTTTCCCGGGTGTCAAGAGGTCGCGCCGAAGGATCTCTCCGTGCTCAGTCCGCCGCGCGGTCCGCGGTCAGATAGGCGATGACCATGTCGCCGAGCATCGCGCGGTAGTGCTCCCGCTGGTCGGGCGCGACCAGATCGCGGCCGAACAGGGCGCCGAACGTATGGCGGTTGGAGACCCGGAAGAAGCAGAAGGCACTGATCATCGCGTGCAGGTCCACGGCGTCGACATCGGCGGTGAACAGGCCCGACTTGCGGCCGGTCGCCAGGATCCGGCCGATCACGTCGAGGGCGGGCGAGCCCATCCTGCCCAGTTCCTCGGAGGCCGCGATGTGTTCGGCCTCGTGGATGTTCTCGATGCTCACCAGGCGGATGAAGTCGGGATGCGCCTCATGGTGGTCGAAGGTCAGCCCGGCGAGCCGGCGGATGGCGGCGACCGGGTCCAGATGCTCGACGTCCAGCTCCTGTTCGGCCTGCCGGATCACCGAGTAGGCGCGCTCCAGGACCGCCGTGAAGAGCTGCTCCTTGCCGCCGAAGTAGTAGTAGATCATCCGCTTCGTGGTGCTTGTGCGGGCGGCGATCTCGTCGACCCGGGCGCCCGCGAAACCGGCACGGGAGAACTCCTGGGTCGCCACGTCGAGAATCTCGGCCCTGGTGCGGGCGGCGTCGCGGATGCGCCCGCCGGGTCGTGCCGGTTCTTCGACGCTGGTCATCGGGTTCCTTCGGGCGAGGAGGTCGGTTCCGCGATTCTAGAAGCAGGGCATGCCGGGGCGAGGCCGCCCAGGTTCCCTCCCTTCCCTTCGGGGCGACGACTTGATATGACTAACGAACCAGTTAGTACATTAATCAGCCGTCCATCGGTCGCCGGCCGCTCACCGGTCTGCCGCCGACCCCTCGCCTCCGGAGGCCCGCCGTGTCCCAGACCTCGTATCTCGTCGGCCTGATCGGCTCCGGGATAGGGCCCTCCCTCAGCCCGGCGCTGCACGAGCGCGAGGCCGACCGGCAGGGACTGCGCTGCCTGTACCGGCTGATCGACCTCGACACCCTCGGCGCTCCACCCGAGGCTGTGGGCGATCTCGTGCGCGCCGCACGCGACGTCGGCTTCGACGGACTGAACATCACGCACCCCTGCAAGCAACTGGTCATCGCGCACCTCGACGAACTCGCCCCGCAGGCCGCGGCACTCGGCGCGGTCAACACGGTCGTCTTCGAGGACGGCCGCGCGATCGGGCACAACACGGACGTCACCGGCTTCGCCGCCTCCTTCGCGCGAGGACTCCCCGATGTCTCCCTGGAACGGGTCGTCCAGCTCGGCGCGGGCGGCGCGGGGGCGGCCGTCGCCCACGCCGTGCTCACGCTCGGCGCGGGGCACATCACCCTCGTCGACGCGATGCCCGACCGCGCCGCCTCGCTCGCCGCCACCCTGAACCGCCACTTCGGCGTCGGCCGGGCAGCCGCCGCGACCCCGGACACCCTCGCGGCCCTGCTAGTCCGCGCCGACGGCATCGTGCACGCCACGCCCACCGGCATGGCCGCGCACCCCGGGCTCCCGTTCCCGGCCGGACTGCTGCGTCCAGGGCTGTGGGTGGCCGAAGTGGTCTACCGGCCGCTGGAGACCGAGCTGCTGCGCATCGCCCGCGCGGTCGGCTGCGCCACTCTCGACGGGGGCGGCATGGCCGCCTTCCAGGCGGCTGACGCCTTCCGGCTCTTCACCGGGCGGGAGCCCGACCCGGCGCGGATGCTCGCGGACATCGCCGATCTGGCCGGCGCCGCTGGTGCCCGGGGCTGAGACCCGAGCCCGCGGGGAGGCCTGTGTGCGAGGGGAGGCCCGTGTGTGCGGGGTCGCTGCGATGACCGGGCGGGTGCCGGACCGGTGGAGGCCGCTCGCGCCGTCCCCCACGCCCCTGCCGGGTGCCGCCCCCGGTCCGGTCATGAAATCGCCCCCGGCCCGGTCATGAACTGAAGCGACACCGAAGGAGCATCGCCATGCGTACGTCCATCGCCACCGTGTCCCTCAGCGGTTCCCTGACCGAGAAGCTCACCGCCGCGGCCCGGGCGGGGTTCGACGGTGTGGAGATCTTCGAGAACGACCTGCTCGCGAGCCCCCTCGCCCCCGAGGAGATCCGGGCCCGCACCGCCGATCTCGGCCTGAGCATCGACCTCTACCAGCCGATGCGCGACGTCGAGGCCGTCGCCGAGGAGGAGTTCGCCCGCGGTCTGCGGCGGGCGCGCCACAAGTTCGAGCTCATGCACCGCCTCGGCGCCGACACCGTGCTCGTGTGCTCCAGCGTCTCGCCGCTCGCCGTGGACGACGACGCGCTCGCGGCGGAGCAACTGAGCCGACTGGCCGTTCTCGCCGAGGACTTCGGCGTCCGGGTGGCGTACGAGGCACTGGCCTGGGGCCGGCACGTGAGTACGTACGACCACGCCTGGAGCATCGTCGAGGCCGCCGGGCACCCCGCGCTCGGCACCTGCCTGGACAGCTTCCACATACTCGCGCGCGGCTCGGACCCGAAAGGGATCGAGGACATCCCCGGGGACAAGATCTTCTTCCTGCAGCTGGCCGACGCCCCACTGATGGCGATGGACGTGCTCCAGTGGAGCCGTCACTACCGCTGCTTCCCCGGCCAGGGCGGCTTCGACCTCCCAGGACTGCTCGCGCACGTCCTGCGCGCCGGCTACCGCGGTCCCCTCTCCCTCGAAGTCTTCAACGACGTCTTCCGGCAGGCCGAGGCCGGGCCGACCGCCGTCGACGCCCGCCGTTCCCTCCTCGTCCTCCAGGAGGCGACCCGGCCCCTCCTGCGGGAGACGGCCGCTCTCGCGGCACCGCCCGCCCCCGTCGTCCCGACCGGCGTCGCCTTCGCCGAACTCGTCACGCCCGACGTCGTCCCCGTCGCAGAGATCCTCGGCGCCCTCGGCTTCACCCGTACGGCCCGGCACCGCAGCAAGCCCGTGGACCTCTGGCAGCAGGGCGAGGCCCGCGTCCTGGTCAACACCGGCCCGGCTGCCCGGCGCGACGGCACCGCGCTGGCCGCCATCGGCCTGGAGTCGCCCGACCCGGCCGCCGCGGCCCGGCGCGCCGAATCCCTCCTCGCCCCCGTCCTGCCGCGCCGCCGCGCTCTCGAGGACGCGCCCCTCGACGCGGTCGCCGCGCCCGACGGCACCGAACTCTTCTTCTGCGCCACTTCCGGGAGCCCGGTCCCGTCCGGGCCGGGGGATTCCCGCGTCGGCCCCGGACTCCGCGGCTGGACACGTGACTTCGAGCGGGCCGAACGGACCGGACCGGTCGGGCGCGCCGGGCGCGCGCCGGGCGCCGGCACCGTGACCCGGATCGATCATCTGGCGCTCACCCAGCCCTGGCACCAGTTCGACGAGGCCGCCCTCTTCCACCACAGCGTGCTCGGGCTGAGCGGCCAGGAGAGCGTCGACGTCGCCGACCCGTACGGACTGCATCGCAGCCGCGCCGTGACCAACGCCGACGGAAGCGTCCGTATCGCCCTGGGTGTCGGCCCCGCGCCCACGGACGACGGCGCCCGCGCCCAGCACATCGCCCTCGCCACCGACGACGTGACCGACGCGGCCCGGCGCTTCCGCGCGGCGGGCGGCCGTCTGCTGGCGATACCCGCGAACTACTACGACGACCTGGCCGCCCGGTACGAGCTCGGCGACGAGGAAATCGCGACGTACCGTGAACTCGGCATCCTCTACGACCGCGACCAGCAGGGGGAGTTCCGGCACTGCTACACCGAGACCGTCGGCCGTGTCTTCTTCGAACTCGTGCAGCGCGACGGCGGATACCAGGGGTACGGAGCGCAGAACGCCCCGGTGCGCCTCGCGGCGCAGCGCGCGGCGGGACGACCGGGGCGCTGACGGCCGGACCTTCTGAGCGGCCTCGCCGGTGTCGCGGGTGGTGCCGGCCGGGGTGTGTCCCGGCGCGTCGGGATGCGCCGGACCCCGGCCACCCTGTCGACGCGCCCGCCTCACCAGGGGTGTCGGGCGGGTTGGAGACGTGGTGCGGCCGGGGCCGGGTCAGCCGGGGTACAGGGTGTCCTACAGGTCGAACTCGTGCGGCGGCAGGTCGAGCGTGAAGCACGCCTCCCGCACGACGGCCTGCTCGGTCTTGTCGAAGTCGCCGTCGGCGCCGCCGATGACGATGCCGATCTGGATGACGGCGCGCGCTTCGGCGGGCTTCTTCTTCGCCTTGGCGATCTCCTGGAGGACGCTGACCTTGCCGAAGGCGAAGTCGGCGGTCAGCTTGTTCAGGTTGTCGTCGAAGCGGCGCTGGAGGTCGATGGCGTCGAAGTTCTGCAGCACCTCGTTCGTGGCGATGAGCTGGGCCACACGCTGCCGCTCGGACGGGTCGATCGAGCCGTCCGCCGCGGCGACGAGCGCGCACATCGCCATGCTCGCGTCGCGGAAGGCACCGCTCTTCAGATCGTTCTTCTTCGCCACGAGCTGGGTCTGCATCGTCGACGCGGACTCCTTGATGCGGTCCCACAGGGCCATGAGAACTCCATACGTAGTCAAGGGCCCGGTCCGCCCGAGCGGGCGGACCGGATACCTTTGCGGTTTCTACAGCAACGTAGAAACTAGCGGGCCACGACGGAAGTTCCCGGCTCGTTCCATGTGGCGATCACCGGATCGCCGTGCTCGGTGGAGAGCCGGCTGACGGTTCCGGTCGCGAGCTGGAACAGCCGCCCCGACTCGGGCGGCAGCCCCAGCCGGCGGGCCGTGAGGACGCGCAGGAAGTGCGCGTGCGCCACCAGCACCACATCACCGGGGTGATTGCAGAGCGCGGCGTCCACCCGGGAGAGCACCCGGTCGGCCCGGACCCCCACTTCGTGCGGTGATTCGCCGGGGTGGCCGTCCGGGCCGGGCGGCACCCCGTCGTTCCAGAGCACCCAGTCGGGCCGGGCCCGGTGGATGGCGCGGGTGGTGATCCCCTCGTAGCCGCCGTAGTCCCACTCGTGCAGATCGGGATCGATCCGCCCGCCGGACAGGCCCGCGAGCTCGGCGGTCCGTACGGCGCGGTCGAGGGGGCTGGTGAGAACCTGGGCGAAGGAGTGCCCGGCGAAGAACGGGGCCAGGGACTTGGCCTGTTCCTCGCCGTGCGCGGTGAGCGGAAGGTCGGTCCAGCTGGTGTGCTGTCCCGTCAGGGTCCACTCGGTCTCTCCGTGGCGGACCAGGATGAGGTCGCCCATGGTCCGGCCTACTTCGCCGACTCGACGGCGTGGCCGCCGAACTGGTTGCGCAGCGCCGCGATCATCTTCATCTGCGGCGAGTCGTCCTGACGGGACGCGAAGCGCGCGAAGAGGGACGCCGTGATGGCGGGCAGCGGAACGGCGTTGTCGATGGCGGCCTCGACGGTCCAGCGGCCCTCGCCCGAGTCCTCCGCGTAGCCGCGCAGCTTGTCCAGGTGCTCGTCGCCGTCCAGGGCGTTGACCGCGAGGTCGAGCAGCCAGGAGCGGATCACGGTGCCCTCCTGCCAGGAGCGGAACACCTCACGTACATCGGTGACCGAGTCGACCTTCTCCAGGAGCTCCCAGCCCTCGGCGTAGGCCTGCATCATGGCGTACTCGATGCCGTTGTGGACCATCTTGGAGAAGTGGCCCGCGCCCACCTTGCCGGCGTGCACGAAGCCGAAGTCGCCCTCCGGCTTGAGCGCGTCGAAGACCGGCCGCACCTTCGCGATGTTCTCGGCGTCGCCGCCGACCATCAGCGCGTAGCCGTTCTCCAGGCCCCACACACCGCCCGAGACGCCGGCGTCGACGAAGCCGATGCCCTTGGCCGCCAGCTCCTCGGCGTGCTTCTCGTCGTCCGTCCAGCGGGAGTTGCCGCCGTCCACGACCGTGTCGCCGGCCTCCAGCAGGTCGCCGAGTTCGTCGATGACGGACTGGGTGGGGGCGCCGGCCGGCACCATCACCCAGACCACGCGCGGGCCTTCGAGCTTGCCGACGAGTTCGGAGAGGCTGTGCACGTCGGCGAGGTCCGGATTGCGGTCGTAGCCGATGACGGTGTGCCCCGCGCGGCGTATCCGCTCGCGCATGTTGCCACCCATCTTGCCGAGACCGATGAGTCCGAGCTGCATGTCAGTTCTTCTTTCGGAGAGTGCGGTAAGCGGCCACAAGGGCGGCCGTGGAGGCGTCGAGACCAGGGACGTCGGCGCCCTCGGTGAGGGCGGGTTCGACGCGTTTGGCGAGGACCTTGCCGAGCTCGACGCCCCACTGGTCGAAGGAGTCGATGTTCCAGAC